>JAFGNZ010000288.1 GCA_016926755.1 Myxococcaceae bacterium
ACGAGGCACCTACGAGTACCAGAGCGAGTTCGCGCGCAAGTACGTGGCCCAGGGGCTCGAAGAGGGCCTCCAGAAGGGGCGAGAGGAAGGGCGAGAGGAAGGGCGAGAGGAAGGGCGAGAGAAGGGGCGAGAGGAAGGGCGCCATGAAGGCGAGCGGGCAGCCCTGTTCGAGGTGCTCGATGCCCGTGGGCTCAAGGTCGATGCGACGGCACGCCAGCAGATCATGGCCTGCACGGATCTCTCGCAGCTCAAGGTCTGGCTGCGCAGAGCCGTCACCGTGGAGTCCACCCAGGAGCTCTTTGCTCCCGGGGCCACCGCCAGGCCTGCGGCGCGCAAGGCCGCCAAGCGTAACCGGAGCCTCAAGGCCTCCAAGCCCCGCTCCAAGCGGTGACACCTCTCCACGCCTCGCGCAGCCACAGGCGCCAGGTGGCTCAGGTGAACGGCAGCTCCAGGGTGGCCACGGCGCCCTTGCCCGGCCCCTCGCTCTCCAGCGTCAGCTTGCCCCCCATCATCTGCGCCGCCAACGCGCTCGAGTGCAGGCCGAAGCCGTGCCCCTCCTTGCGCGTGGTGAAGCCGTGCGAGAAGAGCTTCTCTCGCATCTCCGGCGCGATGCCCATCCCATCATCCTCCACCTGGATGAGCACCCTCCTCCCCTCCACCTTCATCCGCACCCACAGGTTCCGCTGCCCCTCGGGCACCACGTCCAGCGCGTACTTCGCGTTGCTGATCAGGTTGATGAGGATCTGCAGCACCTTGTGCTTGTCCACCTTCATCCGGGGCACCGCCGCCAGCTCGCGTTTGACGGAGACGCCGTGGCGCTGGAGCGCCACCATCTGGACGCTCAGGGCATCGTCGATGAGCTGGGTGAGATCGCACTCCTCCGTCAGCAGCGAAGTCCGCGCATAGGTCTGCTGCACCTGGACGATGGCGCGGATGTGCTCGATGTGCCGCCCCATCGCATCCAGGTCCTCCAGCAGGCGCGTCTGTTCGCGCATCAGCTCGTCGGACAGCGCGGACAGGTAGTCCGGCAGGTTCCCGCCACGCGCGCCAGGGGCCAGGAAGTCCGCCAGGCGCCCGCGGTGCTCCTGCAACAGGTTCGTGGCCTGCTTCAGCCGGCCGATGCGCGAGGAGCCCACCGCCCGGTACATCGTCTCCAGGTTGATGACGGCGCTGGTGAGCACGTTGCCCACGTTGTGCAGCACGTTGGAGGCCACCTCCGCCATCCCCACCTCGCGCGCCGTGTCCACCAGCCGGGCCTGGGCCTGCTTCAGCTCGTGCGTGCGCTCCTCCACGCGCTGCTCCAGCACGTCATTGGCCTGGCGCAGCTCCGCCTTGGCGCGCTGCACGTCCGCGTACAGCCGCGCGTTCTCGATGGAGATGGCCGCCTGCGAGGCGATGTGCCCCAGCAGCGCCAGGCGCTTGGCGCTGAACGCGTTGGTGGCCAGGTTGTTCTCCAGGTACAGCGCCCCGGAGAACTGCTCCTGACGCAGCAGCGGCAGGCAGAGCACGGACCGCGCCCCGCTGCGCGCCAGGTACGGGTCCGCCGAGAACGGATGGGGCTTGGAGGCATCGCCGATGAGGACGGGCTCGCGGGTGCGCCGCACGTAGGAGAGGATCGTCCATGGAAGCGCGGGGAGCTCACCCTCGCCCGGCGAGACGGCGAGGCTGTCCGGCGTGGCCCCCGAGGTGGCCGCCACCGAGAGCGAGTCCCCGCTCGGCAGCAGCAGGGCGCCGCGCTGGGCGCCGGCATTCTCGAGGGCCGCCTGGAGCAGCGTGGCCACCAGCCGCTCCAGCACGATCTCGCCGGAGATGGCCTGCTGCGTCTTCACCACCGTGAGCGCGTCGATCCGAGTCGAGTCCGTGCTGCTGGTGTGGTGCTCCTCGGGGACGGCAGTGGACGCGAGGTTCGGCCACTGCGCCTCCAGGTGTTGGACCTTGGCCAGGGCGCCCCACTGCTGGTACGCCGCCCGAGCCTCGCGCGCGAAGGCATGGGCGACGATGGGGGCCTGCCGCGCGCGCCAGAAGTTCGCCGCCAGCTCGCTGGCCATCCCCACGTGGTGGGTGGCGCCGCTCTCGCGAGCCGAGCGGATGGCCTCCTCATAGGCGCGCGTCGCCTCATCCACGCGCCCCCCGAGGCGGGCCAGCTCACCGGACACCATCCGCTCGAGCGCGCGGAAGTTCTCGGGGCACAGGTCCGCCCACTCCGCGAGCTGCCGCTGGTGATGCTGGATGTCCTCGAGGAACCGCCGCTGCTCCTCCGGCGTCGCTCCCTCGCAGCACGCGGCCAGGGTGAGGGCACGGAAGCAGTGGAACTCCCTCAGCGAGAGGCTGCCGAGCATGGCCCACTCGAGCTCGGCCGCCTTCTCCGCCGCGTCGAGTGCCTCCTGATAGGAGCCGGCCATGAAGCGGGCCTGGAGCTTGTACACCCAGTACCAGGCCCGCTTGGAGCCCATGCGCTCGGGCGTCAGCCGGGCCTCGTAGGCCTGCTCGTCGAAGTCCTCCCCATTCAGCCTGCCGAAGGAGGGCGAGTTCCCTCGCAGCTGCTGCATGTACCGCTGATAGATGAGCAACAGATCCTGCGGATCCTCGACCCCTGCCTTGCGCACGAACCCGCTCTGCGCGCCCCACTCCTGGTGGACGTCCTCCAGGTCGTGCCCCATGGCGAGGCGGTTCACCACGATCGTGGTGGCGCAGTAGCTGGCGGAGTAGAAGTCCCCCGACTGGAGCCCGTAATGGAAGCCGCTGAGGACGATCTCCTGCACGGCGGACAAGGGCTGGGCGAAGTAGCTGATGCACTGCAGGCCGAGGAGCACGGTCGTCCGCTGGGCGGACAGGTTGTGCCGATCGACGAGCGCGCGAGCGAGCATGCTCACGCTGTGTCCTTGCCGGTAGCGCCTGAAGAAGCTGCCGGTCAGCAGCCCGAACCAGCTCAACCCCATCGCGGACGCGTCCGTGAAGCCGTGGCGCAGGGTGAGGGAGGCCATCCGCGCCAGGGTGATGATGAGCAGGTTCTTGTCGGTGACGAAGGCCTTCGCGAAGAGCGTGGCCAGGGCGTTCATCACCAGCCTCATGTCCGGGTCGGTCATGGGCGGCAGGTCGATGATGCTCTCGATGGAGCGCTCCCCCAGCAACTCCCAGACCTCCTCATGGGCGGCCACCGCCTCCTCCCAGGAGGGGTGCGGTGACAAGGGCATGCCCAGCAGCGCCAGGCACTCCAGCACGCTCGTGACGGCGTCGGGGACCGCGCCACCGGAGAGACAGCTGTCACTCAGCAGGCAGTAGGCGACCGTGATGTGCGCGCGGGTCCGCGCGCGGGGGCGGAGCTCCTCCGCCAGCTGGCGCGCCGTGATGACGTTGCCGCTCGTGAGCTCACATCTCGCCCGAGCGCTGCTCACCTGGAAGGCCAGCGCGTAGTCCGTCTCCCAGGGGTCTCCTGGAATGAGCGTGAGGGCGGCCGTGAAGTAGGTGATGGCCGGGTGGTGCGCCACCGCGGCCTCGGCCTTCGCGCCCGCCTCGGCATTCAGCCGCGCGACCTGGTGGCGCTCCGCGGGATCCTGGATCAGGTCCACCCCGGCGTTGAGCTGGCTCACCACCTCGAAGATCGACTCTCGCACCTCCTCCTGGGACAGGCTCTTCAAGAGCAGCCGGCCAATGCGCAAGTGGATGGCCTTGCGCAGCTCCTCGGAGCTGAGGGTGTGGGCCGCCTGCTGGATGCGGTCGTGGAGGAAGCGGTACTGCTCAGGGCCCACCCGCGACAGCATGCCTTCCTGGAGCGCGGGCTCGAGCCCGTGCTCCACCTCCGCCACCTCCGCCAGGGTGCCCAGCATCTGGAGCGAGAAGGCCTTGCCCACGCACGCCGCCAGCTGGAGCAGGTGCTGCGTCCTGGCGGGGAACTGGCGCAGCTTGCCCACCATGAAGTCGACGACGTTGTCCGAGTAGCCCCTGGCCCGGACGCCCTGGGCATCCCACTGCCACGCGCCCCCAGGCTCACGCATGAGCAGGCCGTCCTGGTTCAGCGTCACCATGAGCTGGAGGAGGAAGAAGGGGTTGCCTCCTGTCGTCTCGTGCACCAGCGCCGAGAGGGGGGCGACCACCTCCGGGCCAGCCCCTGGGAGCGTGTCGCCCACGAGCTGCTCGACCTGCTCCAGCCTCAGCGGCTCCAGCCGGACGTCGCTCACCCTCGCGCCGGCCTTGCGCACCTCGTCCAGCACCGACGTCAGCGGGTGGGAGGGGCTCACCTCATTGTCGCGGTAGGCGCCGATCCACAGCACCGGTGGGATCTCCGGCTGGGACAGCAGCTGCTGGATGAGCCGGAGGCTGGCCAGGTCCGCCCACTGCAGGTCATCCAGGAACACCACCAGCGGGCGCCCCGCGGCGGCGAACACCTCGAGGAACTGGCGGACGACCCGATTCATTCGCTGCTGCACCTCGCCGGGAGACACCTCCAGCAGCGGCGGCTGCCGGCCCACCACCACCTCCAGCTGAGGGACCAGCTCCAGGAGGACCTGACCGTCTCCCTCCCAGGCCTGGTTCAGCCGCTCGCGCCAGCTGGCGAGCTCCTCATCGCTGCTGGCCAGCAGCTGCTGCACCAGCCCGCGGAGGGCCTGCGCCACCGTGGCGTAGGGCACGTCCCGCTGGAACTGATCGAACTTGCCGCTCAGGAAGAAGCCGCGCCGCTGCACCACCGGCTTGTGCAGCTCGTGCACCACGGAGGACTTGCCGATGCCGGAGTAGCCGCTGACCAGGAACAGCTCCGGCCTCCCGGCCTGGATGACGCGCTCGAAGCCCTGGAGCAGGGTGGCGACGTGGGCGTCGCGCCCGTACAGCCGCTGGGGCAGCTGGAACCGGTGGGGCGCGTCGTGCGCCCCGGGCGTGAACCCCTCCTGCGCGCTCTGGCTCAGCCCCTCGCGGCACCGCTCGAGGTCCGCCTTCAGCCCCTCGGCGCTCTGGTAGCGCTCCTCGGCCACCTTGGCCAGCAGCTTCAGAACGATGGCCGACAAGGCCGGCGGCACCTGGGGGTTGAGCTCGTGCGGCGGCCTCGGGTTCTGCGCCATGTGCGCGTGGAACCACTCGAGCGCATCACGCCCCTGGAACGGCCGCTGTCCCGTCAGCAGCTCGTAGAGCGTGATGCCCAGCGAGTAGAAGTCGGTCCGGTAGTCCACCGCCCGGTTCATCCGCCCCGTCTGCTCCGGGGACATGTACGCCAGCGTCCCTTCGATCAGGTGGGAGGGCGCGGCATCCAGGTGCTCCACCTTCTGGAGCGTGGCGACGCCGAAGTCGATGAGGCGGCCCTCCCCGGAAGGCTCGAGGATGATGTTGGAGGGCTTGATGTCCTTGTGGATGACGTTGCGGCAGTGGATCTCCGCCAGCGTCGCGGCCAGGGAGATGGCCAGGCAGAAGAAGCGGGTGAGCTCCAGCGGCTCGCCCACGGACTCGGACAGGGACTGGCCGTGGATCCTCTCCAGCAGCAGCACCGGCCGCTCGTGGATCCGCTCACAGGCATAGGGCCTGGCCACGCCGCGCACGTCCTGGAGCCGCTGGAGGATTCCAAACTCGCGCCGGTAGCGCTCGCGCTCGCTGGCGCCAGGGGACGGCGCCATCGGGGTCTTGATGATGACAGGCAGGCCGTCAGCCTCTCGCACTGCCTGGAAGAGCACGTTCGAGCCCGTCGCTCGGATCGTCCCAAGAACCCTGTATCCGGGAATGTCCAGCATGGATGCACGTCCCGCCACGGGACGGCGGGATTCAGGAGCCGGACTTCGTCTCGGCCGAGTAGATGGCGTCCGCGATGCGGTAGGCGCTGCCCTCCAGCCGCTGGAAGGCCTCCTTCAGCGTCGAGGAGTCGCCGGAGTTGAGCACGCCCTGGAGCCGCTCCAGGTCCGCCTTGATCTCCTCGCGGTCCTTCTCCGAGAGCATGTTGCCGTACTCCTCGAGGCTCTTCACCGTGGTGTAGATGAGCCCCTCGGCGTTGTTGCGCAGCTCGGCCAGCTCCTTCTTCTTCTTGTCATCCACCGCGTGCGCCTGCGCGTCGGCGATCATCGCCTGGATCTCCGCCTCGGAGAGGCCGGAGTTGCTCACCACGCGCACCTGCTGCACCTTGCCGGTGCCCAGGTCCTTGGCGCCCACGTGGACGATGCCGTTGGCGTCGATGTCGAAGGACACCTCGATCTGCGGCACGCCGCGGGGGGCGGGAGGGATGCCCACCAGCTCGAAGCGCGCCAGCGTCTTGTTGTCCGCCGCCATCTCGCGCTCGCCCTGGAGCACGTGCACGCTCACCAGCGGCTGGTTGTCCACCGCGGTGGAGAACACCTGGCCCTTCTTGCAGGGGATGGTGGTGTTCTTCTCGATGATCTTCGTGAAGACGCCGCCAGCCGTCTCCACGCCCAGGCTCAGCGGGGTGACGTCCAGCAGGAGGACGTCCTTCACCTCGCCCTTGAGCACGCCGCCCTGGATGGCGGCGCCCACGGCCACCACCTCGTCCGGGTTGATGCCCTTGTGCGGCTCCTTGCCGAAGAACTCCTTCACCTTCTGCTGCACCTTCGGCATGCGCGTCATGCCGCCCACCAGCAGCACCTGGTTGATCTGCGGCGCGGTGATGCCCGCGTCCTTGATCGCGATCCGGCACGGCTCGATGGAGCGGTCGATCAGATCGGTGACGAGCTCCTCGAAGGTGGCCCGCTCCACCGTCTCGGTGAGGTGCTTGGGCCCGGTGGCGTCCGCGGTGATGAACGGGAGGTTGACCTCCGTCTCCGAGGCGCTGGACAGCTCGTGCTTGGCGCGCTCGGCGGCCTCCTTCAGGCGCTGCAGCGCCATGCGGTCCTTGCGCAAGTCGATGCCGTTGTTCTGCTCGGCGAAGCGCTTGGCCAGGAAGTCCACCAGCCGCTGGTCGAAGTCCTCGCCGCCCAGGAACGTGTCGCCGTTGGTGCTCTTCACCTCGAAGACGCCGGCGTTCAGCTCCAGGATGGAGATATCGAACGTGCCGCCGCCCAAGTCGTACACGGCGATGCGCTCGGTCTTGGTGTCCTTGACCTTGTCCAGGCCGTAGGCGAGCGCGGCGGCCGTGGGCTCGTTGATGATGCGCAGGACGTTGAGGCCGGCGATGCGGCCGGCGTCCTTGGTGGCCTGGCGCTGGCCGTCGTTGAAGTAGGCGGGGACGGTGATGACGGCCTCGGTGACGGGCTCGCCCAGGTAGTCCTCCGCCGTCTGCTTCATCTTCATCAGCACGATGGCGCTGATCTCCGGCGGGCTGTAGCCCTTGCCGCGGATCTCCACCCAGGCGTCCCCGTTGGGGCTGGAGCTCACCTTGAAGGAGCTCACGCCAATGGCCTTCTTGGCCTCGGGCGAGTCGAACTTGCGGCCGATCAGCCGCTTGACGGCGTAGACGGTGTTCTCCGGGTTGGTGATGGCCTGCCGCTTGGCGATCTGCCCCACCAGCCGCTCACCGGAGTCGGTGAAGCCCACCATGGACGGCGTCGTCCTGCTTCCTTCGCTGTTGGGGATGACCACCGGCTCGCCGCCTTCCATCACGGCAACGCAGGAGTTCGTCGTCCCCAGGTCGATTCCAATCACCTTACCCATGGCGTCTTACTGGCTCCCCCCAGCGGGTTGCTCGGGCACAGAGGATCCGGCGGGCGAGGTGCCCGCCTCCGGCGCAGGGATGGCGCCGGGCTGTTCAGAAGCTTGCGTGTCGGAGGCCGCGGGCGGCGGCGCGGCCGGAGCGCGCGCGACGACCACCAGGGCGGGCCTCACCAGCCGGTCATTGAGGTGGTAGCCGCGCAGCACCTCGTGGGCCACGTGCCCGGCGGGCACCTCGGTGGTCTCCATCTGCTGCATGGCCTCGTGCAGGCGCGGATCAAAGGGCTGGCCCCTGGCGCTGAAGGACTTCACGCCGTGGCGCTCCAGCGCGTGCTCGAAGGACTTGCGCGTCATCACGACGCCCTTCTGGAAGCTGTCGATGTCGGGGGACTTCGCCGCGGCTTCGATCGCGCGATCCAGGTTGTCCAGCACCGGCAGGAGATCCTTGAGGAGCTTCTCGGAGCCGAAGCGCTGGACCTCCTCCTTCTCCTTCTGGGCGCGCTTCTTGTAGTTCTCCAGGTCGGCCGCGGCGCGCAGCGCGCGCTCGTGGTCCTCCCTCAGGCGCTCCATCAGCTTGCGGCTCTCGCCCTGGCTGAACTCGAGCTGCGCGCGGAGGCTCTCCACCTCCTGGCGCGCCTTCTCGAGCTCCTGGAGCAGCGCGGGATCCGCGGCCTGCTGGGGTGCTTCCTCCTGCGCCTCGGCCTCCGATGACGAGGCCTCCGGTGCCGCCGCCTCGGGGGGGCTGGCTTCGGCGTCCAGCTCCAGGGCGACCTCTACCTCGGGATCGGCAGGCGTGGTACGGCGCTCCACGCTCTGGAGCGCTGCATCGATCACTTCCTGCGCGATCTCCGCGCTGAACCCCTTCTTGTTGGAGCCGGCCACGCGCGCACTATGTCACGGGTCTTGGGCCGTTCCAACCGCCCGTACTGGCTGGAAGAACTCCAGGCGAGCATCCCAGCCATGGACCCGCATTGAAGATGTGTGCCCAGGGTAGAACAGCCCTCAAGCCGAGGGCTTCTTGCGGCCGATCGACTTGGCGGCCTTCTTGGCGGCGGGGGCCTTGGCACCGGAGGCCTTCTTGGCGCCGGCCTTCTTGCCAATCGTCTTGCCCGTCTTGCGGGCGGGCTTTGCGGCGGGGGCCGGCGCGGCAGGGGTCGCGGCCGGCCTGGCCTTGGGGGGCGCTGCCTCCTTGCTGCGGTCGAAGGCGCCCTCCACCGCGTCCTCCACCTTGCGCACCGCGCCCTCCAGCTTCTCGGCGGCATCCTTGGTCAAGGAGGCGGCCTTCTCGCGCAGATCCTTGAGGTTCTCCTTCAACTTGGCCTGGCGGGCGGGATCCCTCACCTCGTCCAGGAGGCGCTGGGCCTCGACCTTGATCTCCTCGCCCGTGCGCTTGAGCTCGTCACCCGTACGCTTGATGAAGTCCTTGAGCTGCTTCTCCCAATTCTCAGCCATCTCTCACTGCCTCCTCACTGGGGCGCTGGGGTCTCCTGGCGCCAGCAGGCCGGGAGCTTGGACACGACCGGACCGCGAGCGCAAAGCTTTCCTGCTCTGATGGGAGACGTCCGAACACCGCGCCGATTGCACGGGGCGCGGTGGGGGCAGGCCCCTCGCGGGGGCTGGAAGCGGTAGAGTGCCCTCCTCTGTGAGGCCCTCGGAGCCAGGGGCCTCGGTCCCGGAGTGCACGGAAATGTCATTCGCCCGAGTGGCGCGGGTGCTGGTCGTCCTCACCGCGCTGTGTGCCTGCAGTGGTCGCGGAGATCCCGACGGGCCGCTCCTGCCTGACATCGAGCTGCCGCCCACCACGGTGGGGCTGGCCTATGAGATCCGCCTCACCGCGGCGGGGGGTGAGCCGCCCTTGCGGTACTCGGTGCCGGACGTGCCCCCCGGCTGCTCCTTCTACTCGGGCACGGCGCTGTTCACCGGCCCGGCGACGGTCGCGGGCGAGTACACGCTCACGGTGGAGGTGACGGACGCCCAGGGAGCGAAGGACTCCCGTGCGTACGGGCTGCGTGTCTACCCGGCTCCGGCGATCAGCACCGAGCTGCTGCCTCAGGCCACCGCGGGCCTGGCGTACGAGTTCCCGCTCAGCGCCACGGGAGGCCAGCCTCCCCTGCAGTGGACGCTCGCGGAGGGCGCGCTGCCGCAGGGGCTCCAGCTGTCTTCGGACGGCAACGTGCTCGGGGCTCCGCAGGGAGAGGGCAGCGCCTCGTTCACGGTGCGCGTGCGGGATGCCGCCGGCGCGGAGGCGACGCGGCAGTTCACCCTCCAGGTGCGGCGCGACACCACGGACGGCGGCACGCCGGATGCGGGCACGGCCTTCCCGCTGCAGGTGGGCAACTGGAACATCGAGTGGTTCGGGAGCCCTGACGCAGGCCCGGTGAATGACCAGCTTCAGCTCGACAACGTGCGAACGGTCATCACCAGCACCGGCGCTGACTTCTGGGGCATGGCGGAGATCGTCGATGTCGACCACTTCAACGCACTCAATCAGTCCTTGCCCGACTACGACGGGTTCGTGGCGAACGACCCTCGCGTTACCAATGGCTCCAGCTACTACTCCGCCTGGGAACAGAAGCTGGCTGTGTTCTACAAGTCGGCAGGAGTGAACGTGCTGAACGCAGAGGTCATCCTCACGGGTAACCTCAATGACTTTGCCGGCCGGCCTCCGCTGAGAGTGGACCTCCGCATCACACGCAATGGCGCGTCCGTGGACCTCGTGGCCATCGTGGTGCACCTCAAGGCCTTCGCGGATCTTTCATCCTATGACCGGCGGGTGAGAGCAGCAGGCGCATTGAAGACGTACCTCGACACGACACTCCCCACCGCGCGCGTGATCGTCCTGGGTGACTGGAACGATGATGTGGACACCTCCATCGCCGCTGGCCAACCCACGCCCTTCAAGAACTTCCTGGACGCGCCCGCGGAGTACACCTTCCTCACACAGCCGCTATCGAGCGTGTCCAGCACTGTCACTCATAGCAGCTTCATCGACCACCAGTTGGTGACCAACGAGCTGGCCTCGAGCTACGTGAGCAACTCCGCCACGGTGCTGCGGCCCAGCATCACCGACTACGGCGGGACGACCTCCGACCACTACCCCATCCTGAGCCGCTTCGACTTCGGCCAGGTGGCGACGCCTCCGGGCCCCGCGCCTCTCCCATGTTCATCAACGAGGTGCTCGCGCATGAGCCCCCCGACGGAGCGAGTGGACGGGATCATGCCCAGCAATTCGTGGAGGTGGTGAACAGCTCTTCACAGGCCGTGGACCTGAGCGGCTGGAGGCGGAGCGGGTGCTCTCCAGCTTGTGACGTTCCCCGCGTGCTATAGGCGAGCCCCCTCTTTCACCGGAGCCCACACGTGAAGCCCCTGCTTGCCTCGCTCGCCCTCCTGAGCCTCGTCGGCTGTGTCCATGCAGACTCCGTGTCCGCCAACCTCGCGGGCCAGACGCCTTACGGGGTCGTCAACATGGGCCTCAACATCGGCTATCTCATCGACTCCCGGACCGAGAGCTGTCTGCTCGTCTACGCCAACACCGCCGCGGCCCAGGTCTCCTGCGCCAAGCTGAAGAAGAACGTCCCGGAGGCGGCGCGCTACATCACCTGGGACGTCGGCGGCGAGGACGCACCCGCGCCTGCCGCGAGCCCCCAGAGCACGCCCCCGCCGTCCTCTTACTGAGGGAGGAGGCGGTCCAGCGCGCGGGGCCGATTCACGACACGAGCAGCAGGCGTGGTACGGGGAAGGCCGTGGAGACATGGGTCACATTCTTCGAGCCCCAGCCGACCCCGCCGGCTGAGGCCGAGACCTTTCCGAGCCCCTTTGACGAGCTCGGCCCACACGCGCTGGCGCGCCGGGCCGCGGAGGCGCTGCAGGCCGAGTTCCAGCGGGGCCTCATCGCCCCGGGGATTCCCACCGCCACGCTCGATGGCCCCGAGGGCGGCAAGATGTTCGGTGTGCTGGTCGTGCAGGAGCCCGGCGGGCGCATCGGCTTCCTCCGCTCCTTCTCGGGCATGCTCGGCGGCAGATGGGATGTCCCGGGCTTCGTCCCTCCGCTCTTCGATCGCGAGGCACGAGCGCTGATAGAGCCCGCGGGCGAGGCGACGGTGAAGGGGCTGCTCGCCCGCTTCGAGGAGTTCCAGGCCTCGGCGGAGCTTCGAGAGGCTCGGTCCGCGCACGAAGCGATGGAGGCACGTCACACCCAGGAGCGAGCGGCACTGCGCGCGAAGCATGAGGCGACCCGGCAGCTGCGGCACGCGCGACGGGCTGAACTCGCGGCCTCAGACGTGCTCACGGAAGCCTCAAGACGCCAGGCCCTCCATGCGCTCGATCAGGAGAGCCGCGGCGACAAGGCGGAGCGGCGCCGGATGGAGGCGGCCCAGGAGGAGGAGCGGCGGGCGCTCACGTCGAGGAGGGCACGGCTCGAACGGCGGCTGCGCGCCCTCGAGCGCCTGCGACACATCTTCTGTCGCGGGCTCATGAGGCGGATCCACGACTCCTATGTGATCCCGAATGCCCGGGGAGAGCATCGTCCCCTGCGAGCCCTGTTCGAGCCTGGAGCGCCACCCTCGGGCACCGCGGACTGCGCGGGCCCGAAGCTCCTCGCCCATGCCTTCACCCACGGCCTGCGTCCGCTGGCGATGGCCGAGTTCTGGTGGGGCGCTCCGCCGACCTCGGGGGGCCGCGCCGCCGGCGCGTTCTATGCCGCCTGCCGGGACAAGTGCGGGCCCCTCCTTCCGTTCATGCTGAGGGGCCTGCGGGTGACGCCGCCGAGAGCCTTCTCGCCCCCGAGCGGAGTGGCCCACGAGCTGTCCATCCTCTTCGAGGACACGTGGGTGGTCGTGGTCGACAAGCCCTGCGGCCTGCTCTCCGTGCCTGCCCGGGACGCTTCGGTGACGGACTCGGTGCTCGCCCGGCTGCGCGCTCGGTACCCGCACGCGACAGGCCCGCTCCTCGTGCATCGCCTCGATCTGGACACCTCGGGCCTGCTCGTCGCGGCGCTCGACCCGGAGACGCACGCGGACCTGCAGCGGCAGTTCGCCCGCCGGGAGGTCCACAAGCGATACGTGGCCTGGGTCCAGGGACAGGTCCATGCCGAGCGGGGGACCATCGACCTGCCCATGCGCGTGGACCTCCACGACCGGCCTCGGCAGATCCACGACCCGATCCACGGCAAGCCCGCCGTGACCGAGTGGCAGGTCCTCGAGAGGCGTGGGGAGCGCACCCGCCTGGCCTTCTTCCCCCGCACCGGCAGGACCCATCAGTTGCGCGTCCACGCAGCCCACCCCCTGGGCCTCGGCGCCCCCATCGTCGGCGATCGCCTCTACGGGCACGAGGCCGAGCGTCTGCTCCTGCACGCGGAGTCCCTGTCCTTCACGCACCCGAGAACGGGCCGGCGCGTCTCCTTCGAGCGGCCCTCGCCGTTCTAGGCACGAGGCCTCCGCATCGGCTGCACAGCGTGCCCCTGCAGCTGTCACCTTCTCCCCAACGCCGCCAGCGCCGCCGCCATCACCTGCTTGACGGGGACACCCGCCTCCTCGGCGACACGGCGACAGTCCTCGAACTCCGGGTGCGCGTTGAGCACCTCGCCGTCGCGCAGGCCGCGCTTCACCCGCACCCGCCCCCAGGGCGTCTCCACCTCCACCCAGTCCCGCTCCAGCGCGTGCCGCTCCACCCGGTGGAAGCGAACCCCCAGCGTCGTGGACTCGCGCAGCACCACCTCCATCACCACCTCCCGCCTCCCGCCCTCCACCATCACGCTCAGCAGGTGCCCGGGACGTCCCTTCTTCATCACCACCGGCGTCACCCAGGCGTCCAGCGCCCCAGCGGCCAGCAGCCGCTCCACCAGATAGCCCAACAGCTGGGGCGTGCTGTCATCCAGGTTCGCCTCCAGCACCCACAGGCCCTCGGCCTTGTCCTCCGCGCGCCCCAGCGACGCGCGCAGCACGTTGGGCCGATCCTTGAAGTCCTTCGTCCCCACCCCGTAGCCCACGCGCTCCACGATGAAGTCCGGTGGATGCCCGATACGCGCCAGCACCTTCAGCAGCGCCGCGCCCGTGGGCGTCGTCAGCTCCCCGACGCCCTCGAAGCGCACCGGGACGTCCTTGAGCAGCTCCAGCGTCGCCGGCACCGGGATGGGCATGTTCCCGTGCGCCACCCGGATGGTCCCGCTGCCCAGCGGGGGCGGCGCCGCGTACACCTCCGGGTCGCCCAGCAGCTCCAGCACCACCGCCGCGCCACAGATGTCCACGATGGAGTCCACCGCCCCCACCTCGTGGAAGTGGATCTCGTCGATGGACACGCCGTGCACCTTCGCCTCGGCCTCGCCGATGGCCCGGAACACCTCCAGCGCGCGGGCCTTCGCCTTGGGCGACAGCGTCTCCGCCGCCTCGATGAGCTCGCGGATGTCCGTGTACGCCCGGTGCGGGTGGACCTCGCGCTCGTCCACCACCACGTCCAGGTGCGTGCCGCTGATGGCGTGCCGCGCCGCCCGGCTCACCGCCAGCTCCCAGCCCGGCACCTTCAGCCCGCTGAGCGCCTGGGAGAGGGCCTCGGGCGATACGCCCAGATCGATGCCCGCCGCGAGGAACATGTCCCCCGCGATGCCGCCCACGGGCTCCAGGTAGAGGATCTTTCGCACGATCAGGTTCCTTATCAGCCTTCAGGCTTGGGATCCGCGTTCGTGAGCGCCCCCCGTGACGGCACGGGCGGGAATGTGCTGAACATCGGGCCATGGAGACACGCAACGCACTCGTGGCCGGCGCGAGCGGGCTCGTCGGAGGCCTCCACCTCGACGCGCTGCTGGAGAGCCCGCTGTACCGGGAGGTGTGCTCGCTCGGGCGCCGCCCCCTGCCGAGGCAGCACCCCAAGCTCACCCAGCGCACGGTGGACTTCGCCCGGCTCGAGGGAGAAACGCTCCCCGCCGCGGAGGACGCCTTCTGCTGCCTGGGCACCACCCTCAAGAAGGCCGGCAGCCAGGAGGCCTTCCGCGCGGTGGACCACGACGCGGTGCTCGCCTTCGCCAGGGCGGCGCGAAAGGCGGGGGCGCGGCGCTTCCTCGTGGTGACGGCGCTGGGGGCCGATCCGCGCTCCCGCATCTTCTACAACCGCGTGAAGGGCGAGATCGAAGAGGCCCTCAAGGGCGTGGGCTTCGAGTCCCTCCTCAT
Organism: Myxococcaceae bacterium; assembly: GCA_016926755.1. GTDB lineage: Bacteria > Myxococcota > Myxococcia > Myxococcales > Myxococcaceae > Hyalangium. Next base: position 14,736 of record JAFGNZ010000288.1, read on the forward strand.
CCTCCGCCCCTCGCTCCTGCTCGGAGAGCGCGCCGAGCAACGCCCCGGTGAGCGCGCGGCCATCGTGCTGACGAAGGCGCTCGGGCCGCTGCTGCGCCCGTTCGGCGGACGCCCCATCGAGGCGCGCACCGTCGCGCGAGCAATGCTGACCCTGGCGCGTGACGCTGCGGGTGGAGTGCGCGTGGTGCCCTCGGGAGAGCTGCACGCGCTCGGCGGATGAGGGTTCAGCGCCGGCCGCGGGTCCGCGAGATCAGCGTCGCGTAGAAGCCGCCCCCGAAGCCGTTGTCGATGTTCACCACCGCCACGTTCGACGCGCACGAGTTCACCATCGCCAGCAGCGCCGACACGCCCTTGAAGTTCGCCCCGTACCCCACCGACGTGGGCACCGCCACCACCGGGATGCCCACCAGCCCGCCCAGCGCGCTCGCCAGCGCCCCCTCCATCCCCGCCACCACCACCGCCGCGTGGCACTCCTGGATCTCCTCCCGCCGCCGCAGCAGCCGGTGGATCCCCGCCACCCCCACGTCGTACACGCGCCGCACCGTCGCGCCCATGGCCTCGGCCGTCAGCGCCGCCTCCTCCGCCACGGGGATGTCGCTCGTGCCCGCCGTCACCACTGCCACCAGGCCCGCGCGCCGCTTGCCCTGCCGCAGGTGGAAGATGCGCGCCACCGCGTGGTACTCGCCCTTGGGGAAGCGCTTGAGCAGCGCCTCGGCCTTGTCCGGCTGCAGCCGCGTCACCAGCACCGTCTGCTTGCGCTCCAACAGGGCCCCGACGATGCCCAGCAGCTGCTCCACCGTCTTCGGCTCGCCCAGCACCACCTCCGGGAAGCCGAACCGCAGCGAGCGGTGCGTGTCCAACGTCGCATAGCCCAGCTCCGCGAACGGCAGGTCCTTCAGCTGGTGGACCGCGTCATCCACGGAGACCTTGCCCCCCTTCACCTGCTTGAGCAGCTGCGCGAGCGCCTTCTCGTCCATGGCCGCCCCTCTACCTCAAAGGAGGAGAGGAGGGAGGGCCACTTCTGACCCGTCAGAAGTGCCGAGCGGAGGGCCACTTCCAACCACATGAGACTGTGCGCTGGGAGCCCACCTCCAACCAGCAGGGTTGCTCGCAATGACGCCGGGGAGCCTTGGGGTGTGGGCTTGTGGGCCTCCTGCCGGTGGCGCATCGCGCAAACCTGTCCGACAGCCGGACAGCATTGGAGCGTCCGCGCCCGGCGTCCACGGCGCCGTCTACCAGGCCGTCCCCCGTGGCCCTCAAGCTCGCTCTACTCAGAACCGCGCCAGGAGTCCTCCAAAGAGGCCGCCCCTCGGCGTGGCGCCGAACAGGGGGACGAGCTGAAGGCCGGCGCTGGCGCTCTCGCCGCCGGACACACCGCTCCACTCCGGCGGGAGCGGCTCGGGGGAATGAGACATCTCATAGCCGATGACAGCCCCGACGACGGGGAGGATGAGGAGGGGGGCCGTCAGCGCGCCGTCGGTGGCCTCGGATATGAGCGCCCCTGCTCCGAGGCCCACGGCCGTTCCCCCGAGCGAGGCGAGAAATCCGCCATTGCCCCTCATGGCCCTGCCGGCGGCATAGACACCGATCGATACGCCCAGCGCGGCGAGCGGGGCGGCCAGGATCACTGCCCCCGACAAGCAGTCCTCGCTGCAGCCCCCCGCACTTCCAATCAGCAGGAGGCTGCCCACCCCGCCCAGCATCGCCCCCCCCAGGGTGCCTCCCACCAGGCCGAGGGTGACACGCCCCAAGGCGAAGGGAGGTGAAGGCGGTCTCGGAGCCCTGTAGTCGCGAGGGATGATCTCACCTGCGGGAGGCGCCTCTTGCGGTTGCTCGGCGGCAGGGACGAGCGGCGGCGGTGAGGAGGGGGGAGGAGCGTTGTCAGGTGCCTGGGCAAGGCTCAGGCTCGAGGCGAACAGGACGAGGCATAGCAGGAGGCGCGGAGAGTTCATGGGCGCATTCCATCCTGCCCCGCCAGTTGGGCTCCCGCGCTCCTGGCTCGCGAGGCGCTCCCTCGTCTCCGCTGAGGAAATGCGGGCCCTCGTGGATTCGCGCCATGACACTGAAGTATGAGCCGGTGCGCGATGTTGAACGCGCATGCGTATGGGCCTGAACAGAGGAGCCCGCGTCCAGCCCCTCCGGCGCAGCGTGCATGCACAATCCCCGGAGTGTTCGCGTCGACGCCCACAGCCCTCGCCTCCCTGCGCCTCCAACTCGCTAGAAAGGATGCCATGCCACCCTCCATGGAAGAGCTGACAACGGAACAGGTCACCGCGCTCCGAGAGGCGTTCTCCGCACACGACAGGGACGGTGACGGGCGCATCACCCTCCAGGAGCTCCGGCAGGCGCTGGAGCGTCTGGGCGATGAGCCTACCGACGCGGAGCTGAGGATCCTCCTCGTCAAGGCCGACGCCGACGACAACGAGACGATCGACTTCGCGGAGTTCCTCGCCTTCATGAGCCGGAGGACGAGGGCGACCGGTACGGAGGGTGAGCTCCGCGAGGCCTTCGACGCCTTCGACAGGAACCGCGACGGCCTCGTCTCGATCGACGAGCTTCTCCAGCTCATGGGGAGGCTCGGGGAGGAGATACCCCGCGAGGAGGCCGAGGCCAGCCTCCGGCGCGGTGACAGCGATGGCGACGGCCAGCTCACCTATGAGGAGTTCGTCGCGTTCATGATGAGCCCGCGATGAGCTCCCCACGTGGCCGTCGCGCTCACTCGTGTCGCAGGGCATCAATCGGATTGAGACCGGCCGCCCGGCGCGCCGGGAAGTAGCCGAAGATCACGCCGATCGCCGCGGAGAACAGGAAGGACAGCAGGTTGATGCCGGGGTCGAACAGGTAGGGGATGCCCATCATGCCCGCCAGCGCGATGGAGGCGCCGGTGGCGAGCGCGATGCCGATCAGGCCGCCGAGGCTCGACAGCACCACCGCCTCGATGAGGAACTGCAGCAGCACCTCCCGCTCCAGCGCGCCGATGGCCAGGCGGATGCCGATCTCGCGAGTGCGCTCGGTCACCGAGACCAACATGATGTTCATGATGCCGATCCCGCCTACCAGCAGGCTCACCGCCGCCACCGCGCCGAGCAGCATGGTGAGGATCCGGGTGGTGCCGGTGAGGGTCTCGGCGATCTGCCGGGTGTCCATCACGCGGAAGTCGTCCTCCTCGTTCTCGCCGATGTTCCGCCGCTCGCGCAGCAGCTGGGTGAGCTGCGCCTTGACCGCGTCGATGGAGGCGCCCTCCTTCACCGAGACCGTCACCCGGTTGATGTCCTGGCTGCCGGTGAGGCGGCGCTGCACGGTGCGCAGCGGCATCACCACGGTGTCGTCCTGGTCCGATCCCATGGCCGACTGGCCCTTGGCCTTGAGCAGGCCGATCACCTCGCAGGCGAACTGCTTGATGCGGATCTCGCTGCCCACCGGGTTCTGCCGGCCGAACAGCTTCTCGCGCACCGTCTCGCCGATCACGCACACCGCCTTGCCCGCCCGCTCCTCGGTCTCGCTGAAGCTGCGGCCGCTCGCCAGCTCCCAGTTACCCGCCTGGAAGTAATCGTTGGTGCTGCCGTTGACCACGGTGGACCAGTTGCGGGCCTGATACACGGCCGTCGCCGTCTTGCTCACCACCGGCGCGACCCCCGCGGCGGCGGTGAGCTGGTCGCGGATGGCCTCGACATCGGCGCTCTTGAAGTTGGGCGCCCCCTCGGAGCCTGGGCCGAAGCGCTGGCCCGGGGCCACCATCAGCAGGTTGCTGCCCATGCTGGAGATCTGATCGGACACGGACCGGGTGGCGCCGTTGCCCAGGGTGACCATGGTGATGACGGCCGCCACGCCGATGACGATGCCGAGGATGGTGAGGATGGAGCGCATCAGGTTGCGCCGGATGGCGCGCAGCGCGAGCAGCAGCGTGTTCCACAGCATCAGGCGGCCTCCCCATTGCGGCGGTCGCTGTCCACCCGGCCGTCGACGAAGCGGATGACGCGCCGGGCATACGCCGCCATGTCGGGCTCGTGGGTGACCATCAGCACGGTGATGCCGTTGTCGCGGTTGAACGCGCTGATCAGGCCCATGATCTCCTGGCTGTTGCGGGTATCGAGGTTGCCGGTGGGCTCGTCCGCCAGCAGCACCGCGGGCCGGGTGACGATGGCGCGGGCAATGGCGACCCGCTGCTGTTGGCCTCCGGACAGCTCGCCCGGGCTATGGTGCTCCCAGCCCTGCAGGCCCACCTGCGCCAATGCGGCGCGCGCCGCGGCGTGGCGAGCGGCGCTGGGCTCGCCGCGGTAGATCAGCGGCAGCTCGACGTTCTCCAGCGCGGTGGTACGCGCCAGCAGGTTGAAGCCCTGGAACACGAAGCCCAGGTAATGCCGCCGAAGAAGGGCGCGCTGGTTGCGCGACAGCTGCTCGACGCGCACGCCCTGGAATTCGTAGCTGCCGCGGGTGGGCGTGTCGAGGCAGCCGAGGATGTTCATCGCGGTGGACTTGCCGGAGCCGCTGGGGCCCATGATGGCGACGAAGTCGCCGGCCTCGACGACGAGATCGATGCCCTTCAGCGCCTGAAGGGCCGCCTGCCCGCGGCCGTAGGTCTTGGTGATACCGGACAGCCGGATGAGGGGGGCATCGCTCATGGCTGTGCGCCCAGGGCCTCGGTGATCACCTGCGTGCCGGCCTGGAGCGATCCGCCGAGGAGCTCGGTCACCTTGCCGTTGGTGGCGCCGGTCCGGACCTCGATCGGCACGGGCTGGCCATCGCGCAGCACCCAGACTCGCGGCGTGCCGTCGTTGACCGCCGCCTGGACCTTCGGGGGTTGGCGCGGCGGCCGCGGCATCAATGAGCCCACCACACTGCGGCCCTGTCTCCCCTGCCCCGTGCCTGGCGCTGGCGGGGTGAAGCGCAGGGCGGCGTTCGGCACCAGCAGCGCGTCCTCGCGCGTCAGGGTGGTGATCTCGGCGGTGCCGGTCATGCCGGGGCGCAGGCTGAGGTCATCGTTGGCCACCTCGAGCACGGTGAGGTAGGACACCACGCCGTCCTTGACCTGGGAGCCATAGCCCACGCGGGTGATGACGGCGGAGTACCTGCGGCCGGGCCAGGCATCGACGCTGAACGTGGCTTGCTGGCCCACCTTCACCTGGCCGACATCGGCCTCGTCGACGTCCACCTGCAGCTCCATCTTCGAGAGGTCCTCGGCCAGCGTGAACAGCACCGGGGCCTGGAAGGAGGCGGCCACCGTCTGACCCGGCTCCACCTCGCGCGTCAGCACCACGCCGTCGATCGGGGAGCGGATGCTGGCCTTGCCGAGGTTGGTTTCATCCGACTGCAGGTTGGCCCGCGCCTGGGTGATGCTCGCGCGGGCGCTGGCCTCGTTGGCCTCGGCGCGTTTCAGGTTGGCCTCGGCGCTGTCCATTTCGGTCTTGGACGGCACCTTGCCGCCGGACAGCTGTGCCACCTCCGTGAAGCGCGCCAGCGTGGCGCGCGCTTCCGCCACGGTGGCCTGCGCCTGCAGCACCTGGGCCTCGGCCGCGGCCAGGCTGGCGCGCGACCTCGCCACCGCGTCCTGCAGCTTGGACAGATCGAGACGGGCCAGCACCTGGCCCTTCTTCACCCGATCGTTCTCCTCCACCAGCACCTCGGTGACGATGCCGGACAGCTCGCTGCCCACCTCCACCTGGTTGGTCGGCTGCAGGTTGCCGGTGGCGGACACCTTGACCACCAGCGTGCCGACCGTGGCCGGCTCGGTCCTGTAGAGCGGTTCGGCCTCCTGCTCGCCGGCGCGGAGAAACAGCAGGCCCGCGACTGCCAACACCGCGATCAGGGCGCCGGCCAGCCACAGCTTGCGGCGCGAGGACAGCCCACCGGATCGGGTGGCGAGGAGCTCTTTCAGGTCGGTGCCCTGGTGGGCGTTCGGGGTATGGGAGGGATTCATGGAGCGTCCATGCCGGCCGGGCGGGGCTCGGCCTGAGGCGACCAGCCGCCCCCCAGCGCCTTGTACAAGCGGATGAGCGCCAGCACGCCTTCGGCGCGGGTGCTGGCGAGGCTGTCTTCCAGCGACAGCACCGTGCGTTCGGTGTCGAGCACCGACTGGAAATCGATCAGGCCGGCGCTGTAGCGCTGCCGCGCCAGCAGCGCCGCATTGCGCGCCGCCTCGACTGCGCGCGTCAGGGCCTCGCTGCGCTCGCGGTTGCGGGCGAGGCCCACCAGCGCGTTCTCCACGTCCTGCAACGCGCTGAGCACGGTCTGCTCGTAAGCCACCAGCGCCTGCTCGCGCACCGCGCCCTGGACTTCAACCTGACTGCGCAGGCGTCCGGCGTTGAAGATAGGGGCGGTGATGCCGGCGAGCAATGAAGCGGTGGCGCCGCCGTTGCCGAGCGCGCCCTGGCCCAGCGCTTCGAGGCCGATCGAGCCCGAGAGCCTGAAAGCGGGATAGCGCGCGGCTTCGGCCACCCCCACGCGGGCGGTCTCCGCCGCCAGCCTGCGCTCGGCCGCGCGCACATCGGGGCGCTGGCGCAGGGTGTCGGCCGGAATGCCGACGGCGATCCGGGCTGGCATGGCCGGCAGGCCACCGGCCGCGGAGAGGCGCGCATGCAGCGTTCCCGGCGCCTTGCCCAAGAGGATGTCCAGGCGGTGCTCGGCCTCGGCCAGGCGGAGCTCCAGGCTGGGAATCTGCGCCCGGGTCTGCTCCAGGTTGCTGCGCGCCTGCTCGACGTCCTGGCTGCTGACGAGGCCGGCCTGGGCGCGCCAGTCGGTGAGCTGCAGCGTCTCGGACTGACTGGCGAGGTTGTCGCGCGCGATGCCGAGGCGGAGCTGCAGGGCGCGAACCTCGACATAGTTCAGCGCCACTTCGGCCAGCAGCGAGACCCGGGCGTCGTGCAGACTTGCCACGGACGCTTCGAGGTCCGCCTCGGCCGCCTCGACGCCGCGGCGCACGCCGCCGAACACGTCGAGCTCCCAGCTCGCGTCGAAGCCGGCGCTGAACAGGTCGCGCGTGGCAGCGCCGCCGGTCTCCTCGCTCGACCAAGCGCGGCTGGCGTTGCCCGACGCGGCCACGCTGGGGAATCGCCCGGAAGCAGCCACCGCGCGACGGGCGCGTGCCTCGCGCAATCTGGCTTGCGCGCCGCGCAGATCAAGGCTGGCCAGCAGCGCCTGATCCATCAGCTCGGACAGCAGCGGATCATTCAGGCCTCGCCACCACTGGCTGAGATCACCGGGTGCAGCGGCATGCGCGCCTGGCTGTGCCGTCGCGTCGCTCCGGCTCCAGTCCGCCGGCACGTCCGCCACCGGCCTCCGGTAGTCCGGGCCCACCATGCACCCGGCGAGGCCGAGCCCGGCCAGCATGCCCAGCGAACGTGTGAGCAGAGGAGCGTTCATTGGAACCCCCCTGACTCTAATGACGGCGCTTCGGGTAATCCCACCGAGGCTCGAGCCATCTATCCGGCGGACGACGGAGCCTCGCGTGGCCTCCGGGGGAGCACCACCGTGAACGTGGCTCCCTCGCCGAGCGTGCTCTCGACCTGGATGCTCCCCCCCATCGCCTCCACGATGGTGCGGGTGATGTAGAGGCCGAGCCCCAGGCCTCCATAGTGGCGCTCGGACACGGCGCGCTCGAAGCGCTCGAAGATCCGTGACAGGTGCTCCGGCGCGATGCCGATGCCCTCGTCCTTCACACGCAGGATGGCGCGGTCCGCGTCCGATTCGAGTTGGATGCGGATGGGCTTGCCCGCGCCATACTTGATGGCGTTGTCGACGAGGTTGGTGATGACCTGCTCCAGGCGGAGCCGGTCCCAGTGTCCGATCACGGACGGAGGAGCCTCCAGCACGAGCGTCGAGCCGAGCCGGGCCGCCTCGGACTCGCCGCGCACGACGATCTCCCGCGCGAGCGCGCTCAGGTCCATCTCCTCGAGCTCCAGGCGGAGCCGGCCGCCGCCGATCCGCGCCACGTCGAGCAGGTCACTCACGAGCTCGGACAGCTTCTTCACCTGCCGCGACCCGACGGTGATGTAGTTCTCCACGGCCCTTCGGAAGGGAGAGTCGGACTGCCGCTGCGCCTCGCGCGTGAGCATCTGCAGCTTCAGGCTCAGCGGGGTGAGGGGCGTCTTCAGCTCGTGGCTGGCGATGGAGAGGAACTCGTCGCGCAGGCGGATGGCCTCCCGCGCGTCTCGGTACAGCCACGCGTTCTCGACGGAGAGGGCCGCGCGCCGCGCGAGCTCCTCCATCAGCTTCAGCTCCACGTTCGTGAGGCGCCGGCCGGAGTGGGACGTGATGAAGCTGAGCACCCCCAGCACGCGCCCTCTCACGACCAGGGGCACCGCGATGACCGAGCGCGGATGGAGACGGGCGATCAGCTGAGCGAGCTCCTCGGTCTTCGCGCTCTCCTGGATGATCTCGGGGGTGAGCTCCTGGATGAGGATGGACCTGCCTTGATGGAACGCCTGGAGGACCGGGGACTCGAGGCTGAGCTCTCCGTTGATCCCGAGCCGCTGCGCCTGGAGGGTCTGCTCGGCATCCTCGGGCGAGGAGTACACGGTCTCCACCCGCCGGAGCGCTCCATCTGGCTGGGCCAGATCGACCAGGCACCAGTCCGCGAGCGCGGGGACCGCGAGCCGGACCACGTTCCGCAAGTTGGACTCGTAGTCCAGGGACGAGGCCAGCACAGCGCTCGCCTCGGAGAGGAAGCGCGCGTGGGACTCCGCGCGCTTCAGCTCCTCCTCGGCATGGCGCTGCTCCGTCACGTCCCGCTGGGAGCCCCAGGCCCCGAGGAAGTGACCGTTCTCGATGATCCCCACCAGGTTGTTGAGGAAGATCCTGGAGGTGCCGTCACGGGCCAGCTCATGGGACTCCAGATCCACCTGCCGGTAGCCGCTCTGGATGAAGCCCCGCAGGGCCGCGAAGTTCCTCGAGTCCTCCTGCGCGAGGAACGTCCTCATTCGGGCGCCCATGAACACCGCCGCGTTGTCGAAGCCGTACATTCGCGCCATGGCATCGTTGCACTCCACGACGTACGCATCGCGGAGCATGATTCGGATCTGCTCCTCCACGGGCATGGTGATGGGGATGGGGGAGGTGACGTCGACGCGGAAGATGCCCTCGGTGCTCTGGTTGACGAAGCTCACGTAGCGCTCCTCGGTGCGCTGGAGCTGGGCGGTCAGGGCCTCCGCCTTCTGGCGCGCGCGAACGAAGTCCGTGACGTCGAAACCAAAGGTGGCCACGCCGTCGATGCGGCCCTGGACATCCCGGGTGGGCTGACAGACGAGGTTGAGGAAATACTCCCGCTGCGAGCCGTCGGGCTGGAGGAACTTCATGAACATCTCCTGGGCCTTGAAGACCGTGCCGGTCGTGAACACGCGATCCAGGAGCGCAACGAACCCTTGCTCCACCGCCTCGGGCATGGCCTCGCGGATCGGCTTGCCCAGCACCGGCCTGTGGCCCAGCGCCTCGTCGCTCGGAGGGTTGGACAGGAGGAAGACGTGCTCCGGCCCCTGGAACAGCGCCACGAGGGAGGGAGCCTGCATGAGCAGCTCGTGCAGGCGGGCCCGCTCGGTCTCCGTCTCACGCCGCACCTGGCGCTCGCGCTCCAGCATCTCGGCTCGCTCGGCGCTCGTCCGCCTCAGCGCCACGTTCAACCGGCTCACGATGCCGCCGATCACGGCGAAGAGGCCGAGCAACAGGGCGTTGCCAGGCTCGAGCTTGAATGAGTGGAAGGGCGGGAAGAAGAAGTAGTCGACAGCCCCCAGGGACAGCGTGATGGCCAGCAGGCCAGGGCGCCCTCCCCCCCACCAGCTCGACACCATCACCGCGCCGAAGAACAACAGGAACGGCGTGGGGTAGATGAAACGTCCGAGGGCCAGCTGGATGAGCAGCGCCAGCGCGGTGCTCAGGACGGCCAGGCCGTAGCGCCCGAGCGGAGAGTGCGCGAGGCGGTGGAGTCTCCAGCCCCTGGCGTTGAACTGCGGAGGCCGCAAGGCAGGAGAGGGCGCAGCGCCTGGGTGTTCACTCGTCGGCATGGGAGCGGCATCCAACCAGTCGCATGGCGCCGCCGCCCTGCTCCCTTGGGGCAGATCTCGCTCGGATTACCGATTGTCAACGACTGCCAGAGCGACTGTCGGGAGGCGACCTCGCGCGCGATGCCGGGCGACCAGAGAGGGTGCAGCCCCGAGGGCGGAGCGCTACACGCCCAGGCGCTCCAGCAGCGCCCGCGAGCTCTCGCGCTCCAGCACCAGCAGCATCCGCCCCGACACCGGCGGCGCGCTGGCCGCGGAGAAGCGCGCCTCCAGCACCACCACGGGGCTCGTCTCCTGCCCCTCCGTCTCCCGCACCGCCCCGCCCACCACCTCGCGCGCCGAGCCCCGGCGCAGCTCCGGCACCGTGGGCAGCAGCTTCCACCCCGTCAGCTTGCCGATCGCCGACAGGCAGGCGCTGGCGACGATGTTCGCCGTCTCCGCCAGGGCGCTCTCCACCTCCGCGGCCCTGGACACCTGCCCCAGCAGCACCACCCCCAGCGCCGCGCCGTCCCGCGCGGACAGCACGAAGAGCATCACCCCGCGCACCTCCCCCTCCATCCCCAGCTTCACCCCGACGGCGGGCTCCTCGCCGCCGAGGTGCGCCGCCGCCTCCGCCGCCGTCGTCACCATCGCGCGCGGCACCGCGAGCTCCACCCGCTTGCCACCCACCAGCCGGGCGAGCGCGCTCACGGCGTGGCCACAGCCGATGTTGGCCACCTCGCGCAGGGCGTCGAGCTGAATCTCGCTGGGGACCAGGGCGTTCACGCGGACAGTAACCTCGGCACGTCCAGGATGAAGACCGGGCGGCCACTGCCCAGAATGGTCACCCCGGAAAGGCCCGGGAGCAAGTCCAAGGGCCGAGATAGTGGCTTGAGCACCACCTCCTCCTGGCCCAGCAGTCGATCAACCGCCAGCGCGACCTTCCCCGCGTCTCCCTCCATCACGACGAAGGGCCTCACGCCCCGCCGGGCCGGCGCGGGCAGCCCCACCAGCGCATCCAGCTCGTGGACCGGCAGCAGCGTGTTGCCGTGAGGCAGCAGCGCCGTCTCCCGGCTGCGGCTGAGCTCCTGGGCATCCGCCTCCATCGCCCCCACCACCTTGGCGATCGGCAGCCCGAACACCTCCTCGCCCACCTCCACCAGCAGCAGGTGCACCACCGCCACCGTCAGCGGCAGCCGCAGCGTGAAGCGCGTGCCGCGGCCCTTCTCGCTGTCGATCTCCAGCGTGCCGCCCACGTTCTCCACCACCCGCTTCACCGCGTCCATCCCCACGCCGCGCCCGGAGATGTCCGTCACGTCCTTCGCGGTGGACACGCCCGGCAGGCAGGAGAGCATGAAGGCCTCCCGGTCGGACATGCGCGCCGCCGTCTCCGCCGAGATGGCCCCGCGCGCCAGCGCCGCCGCCTTCAGCTTCTCCGCGCTCATGCCCCGGCCGTCGTCCTCCACCTCGACGACGACGCGATCCCTGGCGCGGCGCACCGACACCTGCACCTTGCCCTGGGGGTTCTTGCCCGCCACCGCGCGCTCCTCGGGGGGCTCCAGCCCGTGGTCGATGCAGTTGCGCAGGATGTGCATCAGCGGATCCGCCAGCTCGTCCAGGATGGCCCGATCCAGCTCGATCTCCGCGCCGGTGATGACCAGGTCCACCTCACGGCCGCGCTTGCGGGCGATGTCCCGCGCCGCCCGCGGCAGCCGGTCCGTGATGAGCGACAGCGGCGTCATGCGCGCCGACATGACCTTGTCGTGCAGATCCTTCACCAGCGCGTGCAGCCGGTAGACGCCCTCCTCCAGCGGCGGGCGCACGTTCTCCGGCAGCTCCTTGCCCACCTCGCGCAGGCGGGCGGTGGCGAGCATCAGCTCCCCCACCGTGTCCAGGAAGTAGTCCAGCAGCTCCGTGCGCACGCGCACCGTGCGCGGCGCGGCCTCTCCCCCCGCCCGGGAGGCCTCGGTGGCGGCAGCCTGCACCGGCGCCGGCGCAGGCGCCGAGATGACGGGCTTGATGGAGAGCAGCTCCACCTCCGACACGTTGCGCAGCGCCCCCTGGATGCCCACCTCGCCCGCGCCCGTCTCCACCTCGCACTGGATCAGCCCATCCGGCAGGCGCCCGGCCTTCAAGTCCTCCAGCGCGGGCCGCAGCTCGGAGACCGTGCCCAGCGCCGACAGCCGCTTGTGCACCAGGAACGCCCGCACGCCGGGCACCTGGCATGAGGGTACGACACGCACCTTCACGACCCAGCGCACCTGGGGGCCTGTCTCGAGCCGGACCTCCGCTGGCGCCGGAGGAGCCAGCGCGAGAGCCTGGGGCGCGGGGGCCGGCGGCATGCCGGTGCGCGGAGAAGGCGGCTCGGCGCGCGGAGGCGGGGCGGCCCCACTGCCCGACATGGGAGGGGGAGTGGCCACCCCGGGCGGCCGTGGCACGGGGGCCGGGGTGGCGCGCAGGGCGGTGGCCTTCATCACCCGGGTGGGCGCCGGGGCCTGGCCGGTGAGGGTGGACACCCGCGAGGCGAGCTGGGACAGCAGCGCGCCCGCATCATCTGGAGGCTGGTTCTCCGCCACCGAGCGCACCTGCGCCAGCAGCGTGTCCGCGGCCGCCAGCAGCAGATCCACCAGCTCCCGGTTGAGGCGACTCGAGTCCTGGCGGACGGCCTCCACCAGATCCTCCACCCGGTGCGCCAGCGTGGCGATGGGCTCGAAGCCCATGGAGGAGGCCATGCCCTTGACGGAGTGGGCGTGGCGGAACATGGAGTCCACCACGCTGGGGCCGCCCTCCTTCTCCAGCTGGACGAGATCCCTCCCGAGCGCCTCCAGGTGCTCGCTGGCCTCGGTGACGAAGAGCCCGAGGTACCGGGACATGTCCATCGTCATGCCGGACCTCGCATGGGAACGGGGCGGGCGGGCGCCGGGGGCGCGCTAGCCGTCGCCCAGCACCTTCTTCACGACGGCGAGCACGTCCTCGGCCCGGAACGGCTTGACGATGAAGTCCGAGGCGCCCGCCTCGATGGCCTCCATCACGAGCGACTCCTGGCCGAGGGCGCTGCACATCACGATGATGGCCTTCCCGTCCGCCTTGATGATCTCGCGGGTGGCCTCGATGCCGCTCTTGAAGGGCAT
>JAFGNZ010000289.1 GCA_016926755.1 Myxococcaceae bacterium
CCCGCCCGTTCAGCACCACCCGCCCCTCCTCCAGCCGCGCCATCCCCCGCGTCGCCTTCGGATCCTCGCCGCGCTGGAGCCGGCCCAGCAGCTCGCGCAGCAGGTGCTCGCCCTCTCCCACCGCCACCAGCTCGAAGCCCGCGCGCAGCGTCTGCTCCGTCTCGGCCGTGGCGTGCACCCCGCCCGCGATGCAGAGCACCCGCCGGCCCTCCAGCCGCTCGCGGACCCAGGCCAGCTCCGCCGCCGCCGCGCCGAAGCTCGCCGAGTAGAACGACCAGGCCACCACCACCGCGTAGCCCTCGTCCGCGCGCTGGCGCACCGTGGCCAGCAGCGTCTCGCGGTCCCGAGGGAAGTGCAGCGGCACGTCCGCCAGCGACGGGTCCGACTCGACGGCGCCAGCCAGCACCGTGAAGGCGTACTTCCCCGGGTACTGGTAGCTCAGGACGAGCGCGACCTTCCCGTGAGTGCCCATGCGCGCAAGATGATGCCACACCCGTCCTCCGGCGACGATTCGTGGCGCAGGGTGGTTGACCGGAGGGGCCACACGCCGCACGCTTCCAAGGCATGGCGCGAGAGTGGCAGGGCTTCAATGAGTTTCCTCGGGCGCCCACCCAGCAGGAGTGGGAGGCGATGAGCCCACGGGAGCGCGAGCGGGCGGTGGCCTCGTTGCCTGGAGAGGTGACGTGGGAGGAGATGTCCCCTCCGGAGGGGGATCGGCACTTCCAGGCCAAGGTGCGGGCGCTGGACTCGCTCAGGGGCTACTTCACCCGCCAGCGTCGCAAGGTGTACCTGGCGGCGGAGCTGCCCGTGTACTACCCGGGAGAGCGGCGCTTCGCGCCGGACCTGCTGGCGGTGCTGGAGGTGGAGCCCCACGAGCGCCAGAAGTGGGTCGTGAGCGCCGAGGGCAAGGGGCTCAACTTCGTGCTCGAGGTCCATGTTGGCGGCGACCGGAAGAAGGATGCCGAGGTGAACGTGGAGCGGTATGCGAGGCTGGGCATCCCCGAGTACTTCATCTATGACCGGGGCCGACAGTGGCTGGGGGGATATCGACTGCCGGAGCCCGGCGCGAAGGCCTATGCGCCCATCCTCCCGCAGCATGGCCGGTACACCTCGGAGCAGCTCGGGTTGGAGCTCCAGGTGGAGAACGAGCGGCTGCGCTTCTGGATCGGCCACGCTCCGTTGCTGGATTCAGAGGAGCTCATCGTCCGGCTGGAGGATTTGACGGCAGGGCTGCAGCAACGTGCGGACGAGGAGGCCCGACGCGCCGAGGAGGAGGCCCGACGCCGGGAAGAGGCGGAGCAACGCCTCGCGGAGTCAGAGCGGCGCGTGGCGGAGCTCCAGGCCGAGTTGGAGCGGCTCAAGGGCAACAAAGGCTGAGCTCCGGGCCCGCGCTTGACGCGAGGAGTCGGAGGCACGCCAGGGGAGGGGACGGCGGATCGCAACTTCAGGGCTTCCTGGCCGATAATAAAGCGAGTGAGCCGAGCCAGGACCCAGCTCGGGCCTGCCTCCGGAGGAGCCATGCACGTCAACAACCTGGGCGGCGCGCGGATGCCCGTCACCACCGCGGAGCGCACGACCCAGACCGCTCGCACCAGCTTCGGCACGCTCCTGCAGGGAGCCGCGAGCATCCCCACGACGAGCCCCGCGGCGATCCCCGGCTCCAGCATCGTCGCCACGGCGATCGCCAACAGCTCCGGCGGCACCCCTGGCTCCGGCTTCGGCGCACCCTATCTCCAGGGGACGCCCACGGGCGTGCCCGTACCGGGCCTCGGCGGTGCCACCCCCGCCGCTCCCGCCGGCTCGGAGTTCAACGGTGAGCTGACGGGCATGATGCAGGAGCAGCAGCAGAAGATGCTGGCGATCCGCGAGCTCGTGCAGATGTCCCTGATGTCGTTCATGCAGGGCATCTTCGCCATGGGCCAGAACCGCCCGCAGCCCTCGGCGGACTGAACCTCTCCGCCCAAGAGGCGCGCACGGCCCCCCTCACTCTTCGATGAGCCGCTGCAGCGCCTCCCAGCACGCGCGCACGTGCTGCTCCTGCGTGCGGACGGCCCCAATGGCCATCCGCAGCACGTACCGCGCGGGCGCGCCATCCACCCCCGGCAGCACGGTGTGGGTGAGGAACACGCTCCCGGTGGCGTTCAGGCGATCCAGCAGCGCGCGGTTGCGCGCGTCCGTGGCCTCGGGCGGCTCCCCCGGACGCGGCGCGAGGCGGAAGCACACCAGGCTCAGCGAGCGCGGCACCGCCAGCTCGAAGCGCGCATCCCCACGCACCCAGGACTCGAACAGCCCCGCCAGGCGCACGTGCTCGCGGATGTAGGCCCGCAGGCCGCGCGCGCCGTAGTGGCGCAGGACGAACCACAGCTTCAGCGCGCGGAAGCGACGGCCGAGCTCCACCTGCCAGTCGCGGTAGTCGATGACGGCGCCGCTGGCGCTGGCCGCGTTGCGCAGGTACTCGGGCGTCACGCTGAGCGCCTCCACCAGCGCGGCGCGATCCCGCGTGTAGAAGGCGTCGCAGTCGAAGTTGGTCAGCAGCCACTTGTGCGGGTTCATGGCGAACGAGTCCGCCGCCTCGATCCCCGCGGCGAGGCCCTGGTGCTCCGGGCAGATGAGCGCCGAGCCCGCCCACGCCGCGTCCACGTGCAGCCAGCCCCCCATGGCGCTCAGCCCCGTGCGTGCCATCACCTCACTCAGCCGACTCAGGGGATCCACCGCCCCCGAGGAGGTGGTACCGAGCGTGGCGCACACGAAGAAGGGCTGACGGCCCGCGGCCAGATCCTCGGCGATGGCGCGCTCCAGCGCCTCCGGGCTCAAGGCGTAGGAGGCATCCGTCTCCAGGAGGCGCACGTGCGTGGTGTCGCTCGCGTCGCGCGCCACCCCGCACAGCATGGCCGCCTTGAGCACGGAGGAGTGCGCCTGCGTGGAGGCGTAGGCGACCAGCGGCGCGTCCCCGGGGCGCTTGCGCCGCACACGCGCGCGGGCCGCCACCATCGCCACCAGCGTGGACTCGCTCGCGGTGCCCTGGATGACGCCGCCCCCGGTGCTGGAGGTGGAGCGGAAGGCCGCGGGCAGCCCCAGCAGCTCCGCCAACCAGTCCAACACGCGCGTCTCCAGCTCGGTGCAGGAGGGGCTCGTGGACCAGAGCATCCCCTGGACGCCCAGCCCCGCGGACAGCAGCTCCCCGAGCACCGACGGGCCCGAGACATTGGCCGGGAAGTAGGCGAAGAAGGAGGGAGACTGCCAGTGGGTGACGCCCGGCAGCACCACCGACTCCAGGTCCTCGAAGACGGCGCCCCAGCCCTCGCGCCCGCCGAGCCCCTCCTCGGGTGGGTGCAGCGGCAGCTTCGCCAGCACCTCGCCCGGCGCTACCTGCGCGCGCACTGGAAAGGACTCCATCCGCTCCCAGTAGTCGGCGATCCAGTCGACCATCTGGTGGCCCAGCCGCCGGAAGTCCTCGGCCTCCAGGTGGGGCACTGCCTCGTCGCGCTCCTCGCTCATGCCAGGGGGCGAACCCTAGCCGAGGGGCGACGTACCGTCATCTACATGACGCACGGCGGCAATCCGGGCACGCAGACAAGGGGCTGACGGGCGGCAGGCGTGGTGTATGGTCCTCCCCCCTCCGCGGTGCCCTCCTGGCGGGTGCCCCAGGTGTCCCATGCTCGTCCTGCGCGACGTCCAGAAGAGTGACCTCGCCGGCCTCAAGCGGCTCGCCGCCGTCCTCAACACCGTCAACCTGCCCAACAACGAGGAGACGCTCTCCGCCATCATCGACAAGTCGGTGCGGAGCTTCGCCGGCAAGCCGAAGAACCCGCTGGAGCGCGAGTACCTCTTCGTGCTCGAGGATCCGCGCAACCAGGCCATCATCGGCACGTCGATGATCATCGCCCAGCACGGCACGTACGAGGCGCCTCACATCTACTACGAGGTCAGCGAGCGCGAGCATTACTCGGCCTCCATCAAGCAGCACCTGCGGCACAAGGTGCTCTCCATCGCCTACCACTACGAGGGCCCCACGGAGGTGGGCGGGCTGGTGGTGGATCCGCCCTACCGCGCCACCCCGGACAAGCCGGGCAAGCAGCTGTCCTTCGTGCGCTTCCTCTTCATCGCCATGCACCGGCGCCTGTTCCGGCCCCGGGTGCTGGCGGAGCTGCTGCCGCCGCTGCTGCCGGATGGGCGCAGCCTGCTGTGGGAGGCGTGCGGCCGGAAGTTCACCGGCCTCACCTACCAGGAGGCGGACCGGCTCAGCCGGCAGAACAAGGAGTTCATCAAGGAGCTGTTCCCCGCCTCGGACATCTACGCCACCCTCTTCCCCGCGCGGGTACAGAAGGTGCTGGGCGAGGTGGGCCCGCAGACGCGTGGCGTGCAGCGCATGCTGGAGCGCATCGGCTTCCGGTACGTGGAGCGCATCGATCCGTTCGACGGCGGGCCGCACTTCGAGGCCAACGTGGCGGACATCACCCTGGTGCGCCGCTACCGCACGGTGAAGCTCGCCGACGAGGACTTCGAGCAGGAGGGCGATGAGCTGCTCGTCGCCTGCGAGCGCGAGTCGGGCCGCAACCGCTTCCGCGCCGTGCGTACCCAGGGGCGCGTGGAAGACCAGCTCCTCTACCTGCCCGCCCCCGCCAAGGAGGCGCTCGGCGTGGCCACCGGGGCGAAGCTGTCCCTCATCCCCTTCGAATAAGGGATGGCGCTCACGGCGCTCGCCGTACGACGCGGTGCCTCCCACGCAGCAGCTCCAGCCAGCGCTCGCCCGCCTGGTGGGGGGAGCCCCGGGAATCCACCAGCGCCAGGGGCAGGTGCGTCTCCGGGCGCACCGGATCCAGGGAGGTGGGATCCAGCTCCAGCACGCCCCCGCCCTTCAACGCCACGCGCACCCACGCGTGGGGGCGCGCGGGGCCCTCGTCCGCCGCGAGCAGGCCGTGCACCAGCGCCACCCGCTGGCCGAGCGCCGCCGCCTCCGCCGCGAAGCGCAGCGCGTGGGCCAGGCACCCTCCCGCCTCACCCGCGCCCCCCTCGCGCCAGTCCGCCGCGCCCGGCCCCTTCTCCGGGAAGGCCGCATGCACCCGCGCCGCCAGGGCTCGCGCCGCGGCGGCCTCCCACGGCGTCATCCCCTCCAGCCGCGCGGGCACCGGCCACGGCGGCTCGAACGCGAGCGCCCCCCGCGTGCCCTCCACGGGGACCCCCTGAGAGAAGAGCTCCGGCGGCGGGCGCAGCCGCTCCCCGGGCGCCGCCACGGTGAAGCGGGAGTCCCCCACCTCGAGCACCTCGAGCCGCCCGCCCGCGCCGTACCGGGCCCGAAAGGGTGTGCCCAGCAGCGAGCCCTCCACCTCGCGCCCCCGGACGGCCGTGACGCAGTGCGGCCCCTCGCGGCCCGTCAGCTCTTCACGCGCCGTCACACAGCCGGTGCGCGGCGGCCCCCGCCACAGCCACAGCGCCTGGGGCACGCTGCCCGAGCCCTCCACCCCCCCACGCGCATCCAGCTTCAGCTTCACCTCCCGTGTCAGCGCCCCCACCCGGCCCTCGCGCGTGTGCAGGTGGAGCGAGGCATAGGTGAAGCGCCCCGGCGCTCGCGTCAGCGTCACCATCCCCACCGGCACCCCCCGCCAGGCGAAGAGGTAACGGGCTGAGTCCTCTCCCCCCTGGGGCACGGAGGACCCGCCCCCCACCAGCCCTGTAGACGTAGCGGGTAGGACCAGGGCCAGGGCGGCGAGCAGGCCCCAGGAGGGGCCCGGGCGTGCACGGTTTTGAGGTACGGAGTGAAAAGGCAGGGTAGCGTCGCGGCTGCTCATGGGAGCCAAACGGTACCTCTTCGGCTTTGGCCTCGTCGGGGGACTCGCGACCGCGCTGATCCTTGGCGGGCTGATGCGCGCGCTCACGGGAGAGCCGCGCTTCCTGGGCGGTTGGCTCCTGCTGCTCGTGGTGACGCCGCTGCTCTACCTGCTGGGTGGGTGGCTCACCTGGTTCGCCTGGGCCGGGCGGCGCGGGCGGACGCGCCGGCGCGTCATCACCCGGCTGGCCGAGGGAGATCTCTCCTTCTCCACGCGCGCCGAGTTCGAGGGGCGGGAGGACGTGCACCGCCTCATCGTGTCGCTGCGCCGGGCCATCTCCCAGGTGCAGCGGGTGACGGTGAACCTGCACCGCACCAGCACCAGCGTCTCCGAGCAGGCGCGCATGCTGCTGGAGGCCGCGCGGCGACAGGGCTCGGCGGTGGATCACTCGCTGACCGCGGTGGCCAGCATGGGCGAGAGCCTGAGCGCCACGGGCCAGCGCGTGGAGCAGATGGACAGCTTCGCCCACGAGACGACGGACGCGCTGGTGGAGATGACGGAGCGGCTGCAGCAGGTGGGTCAGGCCCTCTCCATCCTGGACGAGTTCTCCCACCACACCAGCGAGCTGGTGCAGACCATGAGCGAGCGGCTGGCCCACATCGCCATGGCGGGCGACGAGCTGGCGCGCTTCGCCAACGAGGCGGAGAGCTTCGTCTCGCTGGTGAGCAACGGCATCGACGCCGTGCGCCGGCGCGCCAGCGAGACGAACCAGCTGGCCCTGGCGGTGACGGACACCGCCGAGCGCGGCGAGGAGCTGGTCAACGACAGCGTCAAGGGCATGTACCGCGTCGAGGAGACGGTGCGAAACGCCGCCGAGCTGGTGGACTCGCTCGGCGTGCGCTCGATGGCGATCGGCCGCATCGTGGACGTCATCCAGGACATCGCGGATCAGACGAACCTGCTGGCGCTCAACGCCTCCATCATCGCCGCGCAGGCCGGCGAGCACGGGCGCCCCTTCGGCGTGGTGGCCAACGAGATCCGCGGGCTGGCCGAGCGCACCGCGCGCTCCACGCGGGAGATCGCCTCCATGGTGACGAGCGTGCGCGAGGCGGTGGGCACCGCGGTGACGCTGGTGAAGGAGGGGCGGGAGCAGGCCACCGTGGGCGTGCAGCTGGGAGACAAGGCCGCGGCGGCGCTGGTGGAGATCCGCAACATCACCCAGCGCACCTTCGCGGCCGTGGAGTCCACGGTGGAGGAGACCAAGCGCCTGGAGCACCAGGGCTCCACGGTGTCGGAGGCCAGCCGCCGGGTGGCGCTCCAGGTGGACGACGTGACGCGGGCGGCCATCGAGCAGGTGGGGCAGGCGCGCGAGCTGGTGCGGCAGACGGGGGAGATGGCGCGGCTGGCGCGAGACGCCACGGACAAGGTGGAGGGCCAGGCCCGCACCGGCCACCAGCTCTCCGAGGCGGTGGTGCGGCTCACCGCGGCCATCGACGACATCCGCAAGGCTCACGGGGTGCTCACCCGCGGCGAGGGGGCCATCCGCGAGGAGGTCTCCCGCGTGCGCGAGGATGCCCGCCGCGTCATCCGCATCGGCGACGAGCTGAGCCGCACGGTGGATCAGCTCGGGCACGAGACGGCGAGCCTGGAGTCGGAGGTGTTCCGCTTCCGCCTGCCCCGGCCGCGCCCCGGGGGCGAGCTGCGCGTCGGCATCCACCAGGCGGCGGCCCTGCGCTCGCGGCAGACGGTGGATCCCCTCTTCGCCGTGGAGAACCAGCTCTCGGAGCTGTGCGCGTGCGTCTTCTCCGGCCTGCTGCGGCTGGAGGATGGGGTGCTGGCGCCGGATCTGGCGGAGAACTGGGAGACGGACGCCTCGGCGCGCGTGTTCCGCTTCTTCCTGCGCCGCGGCGTCACCTTCCATGACGGCGCGAAGCTGACGGCGCACGACGTGAAGCGCCACTTCGAGCGGCTGCTCAACCCAGAGGTGCGCTCGCCGGACCGGACGCTGCTGGAGGACATCGCGGGCGTGCCCGACTACGTCAGCGGCACCGCGCGCGAGGTGAGCGGCATCAAGGTCATCGACGACACGACGCTGGAGATCCGGCTGAAGGAGCCCAAGGCCTTCTTCCTCCACCTGCTGGCGCTGACGCCCACCACGATCGCCCGGGTGGATGCCACCGGGCAGCTGCTGGGCACCGGCCCCTACCGGCTGGAGCGCTTCGAGGCGGACCGCGTCGTCCTCGTCCGCAACGCCACCTACTTCCGCTCCGGGCAGCCCCTGCTGGACCGGCTCGAGTTCCGGCTGGTGGACTCGCGGCAGGCGGCGCTCGAGCAGCTCCAGGCGGGCCAGGTGGACTTCGTCTCCTTCCTCTACGCCCAGCAGGCGCAGTCCCCCGGCATGGAGATGTTCCAGGTCATCGCCAGCTCCACGCCCTCCACCGCCTTCGTGGGCCTCAACCTGCGTGAGCCCCTCTATGACGACGTGCGGGTGCGGCAGGCCATCCGGGCCGGGCTGGACGTCCCCAGCCTGGTGGAGCGGTTCCACCCAGGCGCGCGCGTGGCGCACACGCTCACCCCGCCGGAGCTGCTGCAGGACTCGGAGAGCGGCGCGATGGAGGGGCCGGACGTGGCGCGGGCCGAGCAGCTCTTGCGAGAGGCCGGCGTGCGCAAGGTGCCGCTGACGATCTACTACCCCGCGGGGCGCGACACCTCCGAGGAGGATCGGGTGCTGTTCCGGCCGCTCATCGAGGCGGGGCTGCTGGAGCTGCAGCACGTGGAGCTGCCCCCGCAGGACTACACGACGCGGCTGCGCGCCGGGCGCATCCCCGCCTTCCGGACGCTCTGGATCGCCGACTACCCGGATCCGGACAACTTCCTCTACTTCCTGCTGAACTCGAGCGCGCAGACCATCTACCCGCTCGGCTACAAGAACCCGGAGCTGGACAAGCTGACGGCCGAGGCGCGCGCGTCCATTGATCCCGAGCTGCGCAACCAGCTCTACCGTCGCGCGGAGCACCTCTTCGAGCAGGACTGCCCGCTCATCCCCCTGTACCACGACCGCATCTACGCGGTCGCCACGCCCGCGGTGCAGGACCTGCGGCTGCACATGACGCCGCCCCAGGTGCGCTTCGAGGACCTCTGGGTGGACTCGGACTCGACGCCTTGAATCAGGGGCTCGCGCGCCGAGTCCCCTGGAGACCATGCCGCTGGGGCCAGCCCCGGGCCTCGGCGGTCCCCGCGGGCCCGAGCTCGAACGCCTCCAGCCGCCACGTGCCCTGCCGCTCGAGCACGACATAGAGGGTGCTCCCCACGTGCAGCGCGCCGGCGACGCGCGGCGTGTCCTCCAACGCGCAGATGGCGAGCCGCTCCCCCCGCGCGAAGAGCTGCACGTGGACCTTCGGCCCCCCATCCACCGCCACGTCGGTGAGCGTGCCCACCGCGCCCCCGCGCACCAGCGCGGCCTCGTAGAGCGTGCCCGGCGCGTCCACGGGGAGCACGGACACCTCCCAGCCGAGCTCCCCCGTCCGGGCATCGAGGGCTCTCAGCACGAGCTGCTCCACCTCGGGCGTGCAGGGCGCGCCACCTGCGTCCGGGCACGCGCGCGCGAAGGCGTAGCCGACGTCATCCAGCAGCAGCGCCGGCTCGCCGAAGGGGACGAGGTGCTGCGCGCCTCCTTCCCAGGACACCCGCGCCAGGTTCCCTCCATCCGTGCTGGCGAAGCGCCGGGCTCCCGCGAAGAGCCGTCCTCCGGCCACCGCCAGCGACGCGCCCCCGTCCTCCTCCACGTCCACGAGGGGGATGGTGACGAAGCCGGTGCCCGCGTCCTCCGGCTCCGGCTCGGCGCGCGAGACGAGCCCGCCTCCCTCCGCGCACAGCAACACGGAGCCCTGTTCATCGAGCGCCACGCGAGCGCCCTCTCCGCCGAAGCCCTGCACCGAGCCACTCCTGAGGACTCCTCCGTCCGTGCCGCCGAGCACCATGAGCGTGGCGAGCGCCTCGGGAGTGCCTGCATCCTCGCCCCCATCGGGCGCGACGCCGGCGTCTCCAGCGGCGCGCCACGACACGAGCGCCACCACATCCCCCTCCGTGGTCAGCGCCACGCGCCCCACGCCCGTCGAGGGCTCCAGCCCCGCATCGGGAGGGGCCTGCTCCGCCAGCGAGGCCAGCCACTGGAGTTCACCCGGGCTTGCGAGGGCATAGCTCTCCAGGGCCTGGGGCTCGCGCACCAGCACGCCAGCGTCGGACACGGTCAGCAGCGAGCGCGGTCCACCATCGGGATACGGCGCCTCGAAGGCCAGGAGGCCGCTCTGGGTGAAGGCCACGAGCCGGCAGCCCGCGTCCTCCCCGCACACCGAGGTGTAGAGCGTCCCCTCGTGGAGGAGCAGCACCGGCCCCCCAGGCTCCGCCACGGGCACTCCGCCGAGCCGCTGAGAGAAGGTGTAGAGGAGGTCCCCCGCATCCGGGCGCACGCACTCGCCCTCCTTGCACTTGCCCTCCCCCTGGCACGGCGTGGCGGGAGCACACACGAAGTCCTCGGGCGTGGGCAGGGTGCGGCAGGTGCCGGAGATACACAGGTCGGCGGTCTTGCAGTCCACCGGTCCGCAGACGGTGAAGTCGGGGGCGTCCGCCTCGCCGCAGCCGCTCGAGCGCAGGCACACGCCGACGCGGCAGGGATTCGAGGGTCGGGGGCAAGCCACGGGGGTCCCCACACAGCCCTCCGTGAGCGAGCAGGAGTCCACCGTGCACGGGTTGTCGTCATCACACGTGCGCGGCGAGCCCTCACACACGCCCGCCTGGCAACGGCCTCGCTCCTGGCACTTGCTCTCGGGGATGCAGCTCGTCCCGTCCGGCGCGAGCGACTCCACGCAGATGCCCGCATCCAGCACGAAGCGGGACTCGCGGCACTGGGGCGGGGGATCGCACACGGGGGGCCTCACACCTTCGCCCCGGAGCACCACGGTCTCGGTGCGGCGCCCGGAGCTGAGCTCCAGCGTCCCCTCCACCGGCTCGCTCCCCGCGGTGAAGGCGACCTCCAGCGTCGCGTTCCCTCCGCCCGGGACGGACACCGAGCCCTCCACCACGGAGAAGGGGCTCTCGGTGCTCGCCGTCACCGTCACTCCCGCGCGTCCGGTGCCCACCAGCGTCACCGTGCGGCGCGCCTGCTCGCCCTCCAGGACACGGCCGAAGTCCACCTCGGTCTCCTGGGGGCGGAAGTCCCCGCGCGCGCCGCCGGTCCCCGGATCATCACACCGGCAGGCACCGGCGAGCACGAGCGCCACGAGGAAAAGGAGCCAGGGCCGAGTGCGGAGCATGAGCCGGACTTAACCAGCTTCGGGTGGGAGTCAGAAGACTCTTCCAGCGCGGGGTTGGATAGACTCCAGTACGCAATGGAGCCACTCCCGCTCACCTGGCTCCGAATGGCCCGTGTCCCAGAGGGAGGTTGAGGTGCGCTGTCCGCTGGCTCCCATTGGAGTGATCTTCCTGTACGCAGCCGGAGTGTCCCTGGCGGGGGGATGCAAGCAGAACAGCACGGATGCTCCAGCACACGCTCCACCCCCAAGCTCTTCGCATCACGCGGATCCAACCGACAGCGGTGCACTTCCAGAGGGCAGGGTGCCCGCCATTGCCGACAGATTCAGTGGCGGGCCGGCGGCAGGAACGATGGACATCAGCAACCGGTACGCCTCCACGGTCATGCTCACGGCGGATGGCGAGCGGGTCCATGCGAGCTGCAGTGGTATCCTCCTGAGCCGGCGGGTGGCCCTGACGGCAGCCAGCTGTGTGTGCCCACCGCGGCAAGCCACGGCGCATGGCGCTCCTGACAAGGGCCCCATTGGCCCCTCCGCCTGTGCTGAGCGTGCGTTCATTCGGACGGTTCGCTATGGCCTGGTGAAGTACCCTGAGCTCAAGGAAGAGTCGGCGGCGAAGACCTTCCGAGGGTTCACGGGCGAGGTCCGAGTTCATCCTGCTTTCAAGCTTGAACTCGATGATCAGGGCAGCGTGCTGGCCACCCATGCTGACCTCGCCATCATCGTCCTGGATACCCCTGTGCAGGATGAACTGCCGCACGTGTCACTCTCCGAGACCGAGGTTCAGGAGAATGAGGCCCTCGTCATGGTGGGCTATGGCGACGATCCGCGCTTCCGAGGCGTCCCCGGGATCCGCTATTTCAGGCACAACAAAGTCACCCAGCTTCACGGAGCCGCGGATGGGAGGGTCCTTTATGAGCAGCAAGGCGCCTTCGTCTACAATGGGTATGCGGGCGGCCCCTGCTTTCGGGAAGACGAGACCCACCAGTGGCTGGTTGGAATCGCGAGCGTTGGCTCTGACCAGGAGTTGGCCTTCACCAGCACGTACTTCTTCAGGGACTGGCTACGCGCCGAACTCCAACGCGCGGCAGAATGGGACTCCAGCTCGGCACCTGCATCCAAGGGGCCTCGGTGAGAATTCATGCGCGCTCAACTGAATAGCACCTTGAAGTCCCTCTTGGCCGCTCTCGTGGTTGTTGAGGGTGCGTGTGCATCAACTCCCGATTCTCACTTTTCCGTTGCGAGAGGCATGAACGATTACGCCAACCGCTATCGGTCAACCGTCCTCGTGGCGACGCCCGCAGGCAGCTGCAGTGGTGTTCTCATTGCTCCGCGCCTGGTGCTCTCCTCAGCGCACTGCTTCTGCCTGCCAATGGATTTTGAGGCCCGAACCGGAACCAACGTCTATACGAATGCGAAGTGCGAGAAGCAGGCACTCGTTTGGGCCTATCGCTATCAGCAAGAGAACGGAGTGTGGGTGGACGTTCCGGACTTCTCCAAGGGCACCGTCATCGCGCACGAGAGCTTCAAGTCAGAGATCCAGGATGGGAAGGTCAAGAGCCACTTTGCGGACCTCGCCGTCATTCGGCTGGACGGGGCGATGGCGGGGGTCAATCCCGACGGCAACATGCCTGAGGTCGAGGTCAAGCCCAATGAGCAGTTGGTCGTGGTGGGGTACGGACCGAGCGTACAAGACGGCGCCGATCCCGGTGTGCGGCGCTTCGGCAGAAATCTGGTGACGGAAGTCATCACGACGCGCGAGACCAAGGAGTTCCGGTTCAGTATGGGCGGGGTCCACGTCGTAGCGGGCGACAGCGGCGGCCCCTGCTTCCGCGAAACGGCGGAGGGGCGTTGGCTCGTCGGCATCAGCGGGGGTTGGACCAAAGCCAGTGGAGGCCACGAGTCTTGGTTCACAAGCATCTTCTATTTCCGAGACTGGATTGAGCGCCAGAAGCGGGATCCAAGCGTCAACTGATTATGAGATATGGATGCCATGCTACCCAATCTGGCACTCCCCCTGAGCGAATTCCTCGGTTCAGGTGGCCGGGGTACGCCGCGCCAGCGCCCGGACTATCACCGCCAGCACGCCGACGCAGACGAGCACCACCACCGCCAGCTGGTACTTCATCACCAGGTCCTCCAGCTGCTCGAGGTTCCCGCCCACGGCCCGCCCCACGGCCAACACCAGCCCGTTGTGCGCCATGGCCGACAGCGCGCCCAGAAACAGCGCGTTGCGCCGGGGCATGCGCGCCGCCCCCGCCGCGATGAAGATGATCCCGCGAATCCCCGGCAGGAAGCGGTTGACCAGCAGCAGCCACGGCCCGTTGCGCCGCATCCGCGCCTGGGTCTCCTCCAGCTTCGCGTGCGTGATGCCCAGGAAGGTCGCCTGCGGATTCGCCTCGAAGCGCCGCGCCAGCCACGTGCCGAACCAATAGTTGATGGCCGCCCCCGCCAGGCTGCCCACCGTCACCACCAGGAACACCAGCGGCCAGGGATGATCCCCACGCACCGCGTACACCCCGCCCAGCAAGGTGATGGTGTCCCCCGGAAAGGGCGGCACCACGTACTCCAGCATGGCCGCCAACCCGAGCACGAGCAGCCCCGCAAGCCCCAGCGCCATGATGAGCTGATCGACGTACTCCACCATCCGCGCTTCCCTCTCCTCGGAGCCCCGCTGGGCCCCTCCTTTATATGGCGCTCCAGCTCCGCCGCACCGTTCCCGCCGTGGGGCAGGCGCGCGGCCCCGGCAAACCGATTCCTCTCCAACACGGGCGACGCCGTAAGCTGCTGGACACCCACACTCCCCCGCTCCCCACCTCGCCCCACCCACGGGACGGAGAGCGGAGCTCACCCGGGCGTGGCGTGAGGACTCGCGGGGGCCTGCGCGGACTCCGGCGCGACGGGAGGCTGCAGGAGCGTGCCGCCGTACTGGCTCGCCTCCAGCGTGCCGCACGCCGCGCCGATGTCCTTCCCGCCCGAGTAGCGCCGGGCGATGGGGGACTTCAGCACCTGGAGGTGATCCCGGAACGCCTTCAGCTCCTCCTCCGTGGGCGGCTGGTACTTCCCCGTCGGATCCGTCACGTCGATCAGATCCACCTTGATGGGGATGCCCTCGAACGCCTCCTTCAGCGCCAGCGCGTCCTCCCGCCCCAGGTTGAACCCGGAGATCGCCACGTAGGCGATCATCGCCCGCTCGCGCCGCACCTGCGTGTACTCGCGGATGGCCTCCACCAGCTCCGGCATGGGGTGCGCCTTCTCGATGGGCAGCACCTTCAGCCGCTTCTCCGGGATGGCGCTCGTCACCGAGAAGGCCAGCCGGTACGGGTGCCCCTCCCGCGTGTAGCGCCGGATCGCGGGCACCATCCCCGCCGTGGAGAAGGTGATGGCCGTGCCGGAGATGGCCAGGCCCGCCGGGTTCGAGAGCACCTGCGCCGCCCGGATCGCCTCCGCGTAGTTGAGCAGCGGCTCCCCCATCCCCATGAACACCACCCCGCGCACCGGCCGATCCGCCTCCGCGCGCACCTGGAGCACCTGATCCAGGATCTCCCACGTCTTCAGGTTGCGCTGAAACCCCAGCTTCCCCGTCATGCAGAAGTCGCACGCCAGCGCGCAGCCCACCTGGCTGGACACGCAGACGATGTACTTCTCGTCGAAGATGGGGATGCGCACCGCCTCCACCCGGCCCCCCAGCGGCGAGGCGAACAGGTACTTCACGAAGCCGTCCTCGGCCTGGCGCCGCTCCACCACCTCCAGGCGCGGCAGCTGCGCGTGCGCCCGCAGGTGCTCGGCCACCCTCCGGGGCACCTGGGGCGCCTGGCACACCTGCTCCACCGTGCCGGCCCCATGCGCGAAGACGGCGGCGAACACCTTGCGGACCGCGGTGGGGGTGGGCGCCAGCGGCGCCAGCGCCTGCTCCAGCTCCGGGAGCGACAGTTGCTTCAGGTTCACGAGGCGGACTTGATCTTGGACCGGAGGAACTCGGTCAGCTTCGAGGACAGCTCCTGGGGCATGCTCTTGGCCAGCGCCCGCTTGCACAGGCCCGGCGTCGCCCGGTACGTCCTCAGGAAGTCCACGCAGGGGGCGCACCCCTGGAGGTGCTCCTTGAGGTGTTGCGCGTCCTCCGGCGTCATCTCGCCGTCGAGGTAGTCCATCAGGAGGTTGATTGAGTCTTTGCAGGTATACATCCGAACCTCGACTGCGGACTGCCTCGAACGACTACCCCACTTCGGAGATGCCCGGGGCGCCCCAGGGTTTCACACTCTGGCGCTGCCCTGGTTGTAGAACTGATCAATCGCCTCTCGGAGGGCAAGCCTGGCCCGGTGCAGCCGGCTCTTGATGGCCGGAACGGAGTCCCCCGTCAGCTCGGAGATCTGTTCGTAACTGAGGCCCTCCACATCTTTCAAGAGAAAGACCTCCCGGTACCCCTCCGGCAGCCGATCCGTCGCCTGCTGGATCGCCAGCCCCAGCTCCGCGTCCAGGGCCTTGCCCTCCGCGTCCCGGCTCCAGTCCCGCTCGGGGTAGTCGGCCAGGGAGCCCCGCTCGGTGAACTCCGGGCCCTTGAGCTCGTCCTCGGCCGCCTGCACCACCCGGCGGTGCCGCAGCCGCATGAGCGCGTGGTTTGCCGCGATGCGGTGTACCCACGAACCAAAGGCCGCATCCCCACGAAACTCCTTGAGGTGCTGGTAGGCCGCCAGGAAGGTGTCCTGGGCGATCTCCGCCGCGTCCGCCTCCGAGCGCGTCATCCGCAGCGCCAGGCCGAACACCTTGTCCCGGTGCGCCTCGACCAGCGCTTCGAACGCAGACATGTCTCCCGCCTGCGCGAGCGCCAGCAGCCGCTGATCCTCCTGCTGCCGGTCCTCTTCTGGTGTGGCGACCTCTTGAGGCATCTCCGCACGCACCCTCCCAGCCATGACGGCCGGCGTCAAGGTCGACGGCCCCCCCGGGAGGGGGCCTTGCTCACGTGGCGACTGTCCTTCACCCACAGCCGGAACGGCTCGTCCGCCCAGGGCCCCGCGTACTCCACGCCGATCCGCGGGCCCCGCCCAACACGCGCCTCCGCGACCTCTTCCCCTGCCCTCACATAAAGAGGAGATGATTTGAGGTCCAACCGATTGTGCGCCAGGGTGATGCCGAAGGCCCGGCACAGGCGCCCCGGTCCGTCCGTGCGCACCCCGGGGGCCAGGCCCTCCACGGGCTCCACGGCCCGCACCAGCACCGCCGCGGCCACTCCCGGCGCCTCCGTCACCACGTTGAAGCAGTGGTGCATGCCATAGATGAGGTAGACGTAGGCGCGCCCGGGCGGCCCGAACATCACCTCGGTGCGCGGGGTGAGCCCCTTGGCGGCGTGGCAGGCCAGATCGTGCTCGCCGATGTAGGCCTCCGTCTCGACGATGCGGCCCACGCGGCGCTCCCGCCCCGCCTCCAGGACGAGGTGGGTGCCGAGCAGGGCTCGGGCGACGGTGAGCGCGGGGCGCGCGTAGAAGGATTCAGGGAGACGCACGGCGGGGAAGGTGTCCGGAGGTACAACGCCCGTCAACGTCTCCGCCATCCCCGAGACCGAGCATCCGAGCACCCAGGTGCGCCAGACAGTTCACAGGCGCGGTCGGCTGGGGCAGATTGCGCGCATGCTCCCTACCGGCCGGCTCTCCGGTCTCCTCCTCCCTGTCTTCTCCCTCCGCTCCCGCACGGACTTCGGCATCGGCAACTTCGGCGCGATGGAAGGCCTCTTCCGCTGGATGAGCGAGGCCCGCCAGAAGTTGCTGATGGTGCTGCCGCTGCTGCCCACGGCGCCGGGGGACTCCAGCCCCTACGCCACGCGCTCGGCGTTCGGCCTCAACCCGCTCTTCATCGATCCGCACCAGCTGCCGGAGTTCCAGGCCACGGGCGGCGAGGCGGCCTTCTCCGACGAGCAGCGGCGCCAGCTGGCCGAGGCGCGCTCGGCCCACCGCATCCGCTACGAGCTGGTGTTCCCGCTCAAGGACGCCGCCTTCGACAGGGCCTTCTCCCACTTCGACACGCACGAGTGGGCCGCGAAGACGGCGCGCGCCAGGGACTTCCAGGCGTGGCGTGAGGCCCAGGGCGAGTGGCTGGAGAGCTATGCCCTGTTCACCGCCATCTCCGAGGAGCAGCAGCGCCGGGCGTGGTGGGAGTGGCCGCAGCCGCTGCGCGAGCGCCAGCCGGAGGCGCTGCGGACGGAGGGCGCGCGGCTCGAGCGCCGGGTGCGCTACCACGCGTGGCTGCAGTGGGTGGCCGAGCAGCAGTGGAACCAGGTGCGCGCCCAGGCCAGGGCGCGCGGCATCCTCCTGTGCGGCGATGAGCCCTTCATCATCGGCCAGGACAGCGCGGACACGTGGGCGCACCCGGACATCCTCCGCCGGGACGCGCGCCTGGGCGTGCCGCCGGATGACTTCTCCGCCACCGGGCAGGACTGGGGCCTGCCCTACTTCGACTTCGCGGCGATGGAGCGGGAGGACTACCGCTGGCTCAAGGCGCGCGCGGCCAAGGCGGCCAGCTACTACGACTTGCGCCGGGTGGATCACGCGGTGGGCTACTTCCGCCAGTGGATCCGCGACGAGAAGACGCCCACCGGGCGCTTCGTCCCCCCGGACGAGGAGAGCCACAAGCGGCTGGGCGAGCGGCACTTCCGCCTGCTGTCGCAGGACGCGGGCATCATCGCCGAGGACCTGGGCGTCGTCCCGCCCTTCGTGCGGAGGATCCTCGCGGACCTGAAGCTGCCCGGCTACCGGGTGATGCGCTGGGAGCGGGACGGGAACATGTACCGCGATCCGCGCCAGTACCCGGCCGTCTCGCTGGTCACCACGGGCACCCATGACACGGAGCCCATGGCGGACTGGTGGGAGGCCGCCAGCGACGAGGAGCGCGGCGCGGTGGCTCGCGCCTGGCCGGAGTTTCAGGGCGTCCCCGTCACCCGCGAGTTCACCCCCGAGGTGCACCGCGCCATGCTGGCCGCCTCGCTCAACGCCAACAGCAGCCTGTGCGTGCTGCCCTGGCAGGACATCCTCGGCACGCGCGAGCGCATCAACCTGCCGGGCACCATGAGCGACAGCAACTGGGCCTACCGCATCACCCAGGACGTGGACGCGCTGCTCACGGATCCGCAGTCCCGCGGCGCGGCCGAGCGGCTGGCCTGGCTCACGGCCTCCGCCATGCGCTGAGGGCGCGCCACCCAGGCCGGGCCCCGCTGCCGGGGCCCGCGCCGGGAGCTACTGCTTCATGCAGCGCAGCTGGAGGGGGATGCCGTCGAAGATGACGCACTTGCGCCCCGACTCCACGCACTCGAGCCGGTCGCAGATGTCTCTCGGCACCACGCACAGCGGCGGCGAGCGCCCGTATTCGAAGAGCAGCTCCGTGCAGCGCTCATCGCTCCCCGCGCAGAGCAGGGCGGGGCACTCGGCGATGCCATCCAGGCTGGAGCCCTCCCTGATCCTCACCGCCTCGGCGTCACTCGGCCCGCAGGAGAGCACTGCCGCCAGGGCCGCGCCGAGCAGCCCTCTCATTTTCCATGTCATACGCGTGCACTGTGGCGCAGGCCGGTCCGGCTTGCACGCCCCACGGTGAGAAGTGTCAGGGATCCGGCCTTCGGGGCCTGGGCGGGATCGCGAAACGCGACAGACGGGGCGCTCCGGCGCATCTCGACCAAGTCAAAAGGTTGCCGAATGGATATGAACGGGTCCCGTGGACGTGGCCCTCCTCCGACCCAAGCTCAGCAGGCGCAGTGCCCCCCTCGTGCTCCTGGTCCTGGCCGGCGCGTGCGCCACCCCCAAGCCTCGCCCGGACGCGCTGAAGGTGGACGACCTGGAGATCAAGGGCACCGAGCAGGTGGATGAGGGAGACATCAAGGCGAAGATCCTCACCACGGAGACGCCCTGGTGGGAGCCGATCTGGCCGTTCGACGAGGGCCCGTCCTGGTTTGATCCCAACGCCTGGCAGGCGGATCTGCGGCGCATCGAGCGCTACTACCAGGCGGAGGGCTACTACCAGGCCCAGGTCACCTCGAGCGCGGTGAAGCCCGCGGGCCCGGAGGCGGTGGCGCTGGAGGCCACGGTGAGCGAGGGCGAGCCCACCCGCATCGCCACCGTCGACATCTCCGGGCTGGAGGAGCTGCCGGAGGATCACCAGCGGCGCGTGCGGGCGAGCCTGCCCCTGACGCGGGGGGAGACCTTCCGCGAGGAGAACTGGGAGGGCGTGAAGGAGCTGCTCCAGGGACGGCTGCGCGAGCTGGGCTACGCAGAGGCGGAGGTGGTCGGCGAGGTGCGGGTGGACGTGGAGACGCACGAGGCCACGGTGGATCTGCGGATGAAGCCGGGCCAACGCTACAAGTTCGGCCCCATCTTCGTCGCCACGGATGCCAACCCGCACGTGGCGCCCCGGCGCATCATCGAGCAGGCGCAGGGGGCCATCCACAAGGGGGCGTGGTACAGCGAGTCGGCGCTCGCCGAGGCCCAGGCGCGCGTCTTCGCCATGGGCGTGTTCGGCGCGGTGAAGGTGAACCGCGGCGCGCCGGATCAGAGCACCGCCACGGTGCCGGTGATCGTGGACGTGCAGGAGGCGCCGCTGCGCTCCGTGCGCCTGGGCGGCGGCCTGGGTGTGGACGCCACGCGCCAGGAGGGGCGCCTGCTGGCCGAGTGGACGAACCGGAACATCTTCGGCGGGCTGCGCCGGCTCACGGTGCAGGGGCGGCTCGGCTATGCCTTCCTGCCGTCGTTCTATGGCGTCAGCCAGGGCGAGCCGAACGCCAAGCACGGCCTCATCTTCGATGCCACCACCGAGTTCGAGCAGCCCCGCTTCCTCTTCCGGGACGTGCGCCTGCAGGCCTCGCTCTCGGGGGAGAAGGGCCTGGAGCAGGCGTATGACTTCATCGGCGGGCGGCTGCGCACCGGCCTCATCTGGCAGCCCCACCCGGATCTGTCCGTCTTCCCCGCCTACAACCTCGAGGTGTACCAGCTGACCGGCCAGGTGGGCGCGGATGACCGGGGCATTCCCCCCATCACGCTCGGGTGCCCTGAGGAGGAGCCGCCGCCCGACTCGGGCGACACTCCGGGAGATGCCACGCCGTGCACCATCCAGCTCAGCTACCTGGAGTTCACCATCGCCTGGGACCGGCGGGACGAAACCCTCGAGCCGCGCAACGGCTACTACGCCGCGCTCTCCGTCCAGGGAGGGGGCGGGCCCCTGTTCGGAGATTTCACGTACATCCGCCTCCTGCCGGACCTGCGCTACTACCAGTCCTTCGGCGTGGAGCAGCGGCTCACCGTGGCGGGCAAGTTGCGGGTGGGCACGCTGATCCCCTACAAGAGCAAGGTGATGGTGGGGGACCGCGCGCAGAGCTCCATCGTCAACCGCTTCTTCTCCGGCGGCGGCTCCTCCATGCGCGGCTTCAACAACCAGCGCCTGTCTCCCCAGGTGCCGGTGAATGAGCTGGCTCCGGAGGAAGGCACCGTGCCCGTGGGTGGCAACAGCCTCTTCGAGACCTCACTGGAGGTGCGCTACCGGATGACCGAGAGTCTGGCGGTGGCCACCTTCTGGGACACGGGCTTCGTGGGGGTCGACCCGCTCTCACTGCGTGGCCCGAGCCCCTTCAACAACCGGCTCTACCACGCGGTAGGGCTGGGGCTGCGCTACCTCACCGTCGTGGGGCCCATCCGAGTGGACATTGCCCGGCGGCTGAACATCGGCGCCCCCTTGTTCGTCGACAGCCCCAGCTACACCTATCCTCCCTCCGGCACCTGTTTCGGCCTGGGGAGCGAGAAGACGAGCTACGCGGGAGCCCCGGACGGGCTCTGCACCTTCCAGTTGTCGGTTGGAGAGGCCTTTTGACTGAAGTCCCACCCGCAGCCCCGCCTCCGCCCGCCGCGCCCAGGTACGCGCCCTGGAGGCGCTGGGTGCGGCGCGTCGTCTGGGGCGTGCTGGGGCTGGTGGTGCTGGCGCTGGTGCTGGTGGGTGGCGCGCTGGGCTGGCTCACCTCTCCCGCGGGTGAGCGCTGGCTGCTCGGAGAGGCCTCGTCGCTGGCGAACGAGCAGCTCTCCGGCAGGCTGGAGGCTGGGGCGGTGGAGCTGAGCCTCTCGGGGCTGACGCTGCGGGACGTGAAGCTCTACACCCCCGAGGGCGAGCTGGTGGCCGAGGTGGCCCGGGTGGACGCGCGCGTCGTCCTGGCGCCCCTGGTGCGCCAGCATGTCGTCCTGAGGTCCGCGCGCCTCGAGCGCCCGCGCCTCTACCTCGTGCAGGACGAGCGGGGCCTCAACCTGAGCCGGGCGCTGGAGCCCCGGCAGCCCAAGCCCGAGGAGCCGGACGCGGGCCGGGGCTCGCTCCGACTCACGCTGCGGGACTTCCAGCTGGAGGATGGATACGTCGACTTCGAGGCAGAGACCGAGGAGGGCTCCCGGCAGGTCCGGCTGGAGGACTTCGACGCCCAGGGCGCGGCCAGCTATGGCGCGGCGAAGCGGGCCTTCAGCGTGCGGCTGGACGGCACCGGTGGCCTCTCCCGCCCCATCACCGGCCCGGTGAAGCTGATGCTCCGCGGCCAGGGCGAGGAGGAGAACCTCTCCAGCGACGTGGAGCTCACCGTGGCCGGGCTCGAGGTGCTGGCCCGCGGTGGAATGCGCGGGCTCGATGAGGCGTGGCTGGAGCTCAAGCACCTGTCGCTGGAGCCGGACACCGCGCGCGCCGTCGTCCCGGCCTGGCCGCTCCTGGTGCCCGTCTCCGTGGAGGGCAATGCCCAGAAGCAGGCAGACGTCGCCCAGCTCAACCTGGACGCACGCGCCGGGAGCGCCACGCTGGATCTGGACGGCGCCCTCGACATCGCCACGCTGCGCACCGATGGCATCACCCTGAGGGCGAAGGACATCAACCTCGCGGAGTTGATGGAAAACGGGCCGCCCACCAACATCGTCGCCCACCTCACCGCGCGCGGCGGGGGCACGCGCCTGGAGACGCTGGACGGCGAGGTGGACCTCAACGTCTCTCCCTCGAAGTTCAAGGGACAACCGCTCGGGCCGGTGGAGCTGCGCGCGAGCGCGAAGGACGGCCACTATCAGCTCTCGCGCCTGCGGGTGCTGGTGCCGGGCGCCTCGCTGGACGCGCGCGGCGAGGGCACTGTGGACAACATCCAGGTGAAGGGCAGCCTGAGCGCCTCGGATCTCGCCGTGCTCGGGCAGACGGTGGGCAGGCTGGGCCCGGGCCCGGCGCTGCCGCTGTCCGGCGGTGGCGCGCTGGAATTCGAGCTGAAGGGGCCCCTTCGCACGCCTGGAGTGGAGCTCTCCGGCTCCTTCGCCTCCCTGGGCTACGCGGACACCACCCTCGAGGGCCTCAACCTGACGGCCGCGCTGCCGGACGTCACCCGGCCCCTCACCGCGGACACCACGCTCACGGTGGGCTCGCTGCGCACGGGCGGCCGCACCCTCCAGAACCTCTCCGCCACCCTCACCACGCGGGACCGCGCGCTGGAGGCCAACGTGCGCACGGCGGGGGATGTCGTGCTGAGCCTCTCGCTGGCCGGCACGGTGGACGAGGACGAGGAAGGCCTCGCGGTGAGCGCCATGACGCTGGCCTGGCCGGAGGCCACCTGGACGCTCCAGGGCCGCACGCACGTCGGCTTTGCCGGGGGCCGCATGGAGGTGAAGCCCGCCCTCACGCTCATCTCCGAGCAGCAGCGCCTGGCCCTCACGCTGGTGAAGGAGGGCGAGCACGTGAACGGGCGCGTGGAGGTGGACACCCTGGACCTGACGAAGCTGCCCAGGGCCCTCGTGCCCGAGACGCTCGGGCTGGGCGGCAGGCTCTCCGCGCGGGTGAGCGCGCGCGGGCGCCTGCCTCGCCCGGACGCCGAGGTCTCCGCCACGCTCGAGGACGGCCGCTTCCAGCAGTACTCGGGCCTCGGCCTGGGCCTCCAGGGCACCTACGTGAAGGATCGCGCCACCGGGACCCTCACCGCGGGCGTGCCAGCCGGCAACCTCACCGCGGACTTCGACGTGCCGGTGCAGGGCCTGCTGCGGCGCCGCAAGGATGAGCTGAGCCTTCGGGTGAACCTCTCCCGCCTGAGCCTCGGCGACACGCTGAAGATGCTAGGCCGCCCGGAGCCCCTCATCGGGGACATCACGGGCGTGCTGGAGGTGCGCGGCCCCGCGCAGAATCCCCGCCTCTCCCTCACGCTGCGCGGCGAGGGGATCGCCTACGAGCAGCTGCCGCTGTCCCTCCTGGAAGCCCCCCTCGGCTTCACGCTGAGCGCCACCTCCGACGCGGACGACGACACCCTGGACGCGCGCCTGGACGTGTCGGGGCTGGGCAGTGAGGCCTACGTGGCGCTCGAGACGCCCTTCACGCTCGGCCAGCTCATGGCAAAGCCACCCTCGGCGGACGAGCTGGTGCGGGCCCAGGTGCGCGTGGAGGGGGCCGTGACCGAGCTGCCCTTCATCCTGCTCGCCCAGGCGGCCCTGGCCCCGCAGGTCAAGACGCCCGACGAAGCCAGGGAGCGCCTGAAGGCGGGAGGCTCCGTCTCCGCGCGCCTGGCCCTGTCCGGCTCCATGCTCGTGCCCGAGGCGAAGGTGGACGCGCAGGCCCGCGGCATCACCTTGCATGAGCTGCCCGCGCTGGATGGCCAGCTCTCGGTGCTCGGCGGCGGAGACGACATCCACGTGGAGCTCCGGGCGCTCCGGCGCGACGGGGACAGCACCACCCCGCTGGCGGAGGTGAGCGCCTCCCTCGACGCGCCCCTGGGCGCCCTCCAGGATCCGGACGTCATCGGCTGGGTGCCCTTCGAGCTGAAGGGGCGCCTCCACCCGACGCACTTCAGGGAGCTGCTGGCCCTGACCCAGGCCGACCCGACGCTGCGCGAGCAGGGGCTGCAGGGCATCCTCTCCCTCGAGCTGTCCGCGCGGGGCACGCCCGACGCGCCCCAGGTGGTGCTCAACGCCGGCCTCCAGCAGCTGGGCGTGGGGACGCTCGCGCTGGGCCAGGCCCACGTCCACTACAAGTACATGGACGCGCGCTCTGACCTGAACGCGCTCATCACCGCGCCCGCGGGCGGCACCCTGTCCGTCCGCGCGGGAGTGCCGCTGGGGCTGTCCCTGCCCGCCGTGCAGCAGGGCTTGGAGGTGCAGCGGGTGCCGCTGGACGTGACGCTGCTGGCCCGGGGCTTCGACATGGCCTTCCTCTCCGGCGCGACCGAGATGGTGCGCAACCTGGGCGGCGTGCTCGAGGCGGACGCGCGCATCGGCGGCACCGTGGGCGCCCCCACCTTGAAGGGCAGCGTGAACTGGAAGGAAGGCCGGCTCGGGTTGATGGGCTTCGGCGAGTACCGGGACATCCGCGTCGCCCTCGACGTGACCGAGGAGCGCATCCAGGTCGAGGAGCTGTTCGCGCGCGGCGGCAACGGTGAGCTGCGCTTCACCGCGAGCGCGGTGCGCGGCAAGAGCGGCGCCTACGAGCTCACCGGCAAGGGCACGCTCGCGGAGTTCCCCATTGTCTCGGAGGATCAGCTCCTGGCCGTGGTGTCCCTGCGCTCCACGCTGGAGGGGAGCCTGAGTCTGGACACCGTCAACATCCACAACCTCGCCATCCCCGAGGCCCACATCGAGCTGCCGGAGGTGCAGCGCAAGGATCTGCAGCCGCTCTCGCGGCCCACCGACGTCGTCCTGGTGCGCAACGGCGTCCCGGTGGAGAAGCGCCGCCGCAAGCGTGGCGAGCAGGCCCCGGGCAAGGGCGCTCCCTCCAGCGGCACGCCCGCCGGTGAGGCCTCGGCCAGCAGCACCACCCGCCCGGGCCCGGCGGGGACGGGCGGCGCGGGCGGCCCCCAGGCCCCGGTGGAGCCCGCGCCCGAAGAGGAAGAGGAGGAGATCCAGCGCACGTACCGGATCCTCGTGAATGCCCCGCGCAACCTCTGGGTCCGCGGCTCGGACGTGAACCTCGAGCTCGGGTTGTCGCCGGGCTTCGAGGTCTCCTACCGGGACGACCTGTTCCTGTCCGGCGAGGTCATCGTCCGGCGCGGCCGGGTGGACGCGCTGGGGCGCCGCGTGGACGTGCAGCGCGACAGCCGCGTCATCTTCACCGGTCCGCCGCTGTCGCCCTACCTCAACATCACCGCCGAGCACGTCAACGAGCGGGAGAACATCAAGGTCTTCATCCACATCCGCGGCCAGGGCAAGGACTTCACCATCGAGACGACGAGCCAGCCGTCCATGTCGGAGACGGAGATCTACACGCTGCTGGCCACGGGCCGCTCCACGCTGGAGCGCAACTCGGGCACGTCGATGACGGGTGGCGCGCAGGCGGCCTCGGTGGTGGGCTCGCTGGTGGCCTCGCAGGCGCGCAAGGCCCTGGCGGCCGAGCTCCCGCTGGACGTGCTCTCCATCGAGGCCGGCGAGAGCGGGCTGGCCGGCACGCGGCTCGAGGTGGGCAAGTACCTCACGGACAAGATCTACGTGGGGTACACCGCCCGGGTGGGGGCCACTGCGCAGGACCGCGAGAACGCCAACGCCGTCCGCTTCGAGTACCAGTTCAGCCCGCAGTGGAGCCTGGAGGCCAACTACGGAGACGCGCGCGCAGGCGGCCTCGACCTGATCTGGAGCAAGGACTACTAGCCTCTCCAGGGTTGGGAGGAGCCTGCGGCGAGTGAAGTTGCGGTCGCGGCGGAGCATTGCGGCGCGAGCGGAGCCTGAGGCCCAAGCAGGCAGCCGCGACGCGTGCGAAGGGGACACAAACGCGGCGGGGCCCGCTACGATCCAGCCCACCAGCGAGCGCCAGCTGGTGAAGGAGCCTGTTCATGCGAGCCACTCCCCTCTTCTCCCTCCGCAAGTTCACCGTGGCCTGGATGCTGGGCCTCGCAGCGTGCTCCTCGTCCAGCGAGGAGCTGATCGACGAGCTCGTCGCGCTGGAGGAGTTCCGGCCGGGCATCGCCACCTGGTACGAGGCGACGGGCGCGGGGCACTGCGGCTACGACGCGAGCCCCGAGGACATGGACGTGGCGGCGATGAACGCCCCGCAGTTCGCCGACAGCGCGGTGTGCGGCGCGTGCGCGGAGGTGAAGGGGCCGCAGGGCACGGTGCGCGTGCGCATCGTCGACAGCTGCCCGGAGTGCCGCGAGGGGCACCTGGATCTGAGCGAGGAGGCCTTCGCGAAGATCGCCCCCGTCAGCGCCGGGAGGGTGGACACCGAGTGGCGCCTCGTCTCGTGCGCGGTGGCGGGCCCGGTGCGCTACCGCATCAAGGAGGGCAGCAGCGAGGACTGGACGGCCATCCAGGTGCGCAACCACCTGTGGCCCATCCTGAAGCTGGAGTGGCAGAAGAGCGGCGCCTGGGTGCAGGTGAAGCGCGAGCCCTACAACTACTTCGTGGAGCCCTCGGGCATGGGCGCCGGGCCCGTGCGCATCCGCATCACGTCCACCAACGGGCAGCAGCTCGAGGACACCCTGCCCGAGATCAAAGAGAACAAGATCTTCGACGGCGCTGCACAGTTCTCTCCGAGGTAGACGCCAGCACGGAGGTGGAGAGCCGCGCTATCATCCTCCTGTCTCGCAGGAGGATCCCCCCATGCGCGTCGCGAACGTCGTCTCCTGTCTCGTACCCCTCTCGGTCGGGATGTTGGGCCTGGCGGCGTGCTCCGAGTCCTCCCCTCCCGTGAAGCTCCTCCCCACCTCGCCGCTCTCGGAGCACAAGGAAGGCGTGGCCGTCCGCTTCGAGACGGACGGCACGGGCAGCTGCTCCTTCAACGCGAGCCCGGAGGCCCTGAACGTGGCCGCGCTCAACCCCGCCGAGTTCGCCGAGGCCGCGAGGTGTGGCGCCTGCGCCGAGGTGGAGAGCTCCACGGGCTCGGTGCGCGTGCGCGTCGTCAGCAACTGCCAGGGGTGCGCGCCGAACCAGCTGGCCCTGAGCAAGGAGGCCTTCGCGACGATGGGCGGCGGGGACTTCTTCCAGATGCAGGTCCGCTGGCGCTACACCACCTGCCCGCTGGAAGGCCCGGTGCGCTACTTCATCAAGGAAGACAGCAGCGCGTACTGGGTGGCCCTCCAGGTGCGCAACCACCTGCTGCCCATCCAGCAGCTGGCGTGGCAGAAGGACGGCGCCTGGGTGGCGGTGAAGCGCGAGCCCTACAACTACTTCATCGAGCCCCAGGGCATGGGCGCCGGGCCGGTGCGGCTGCGCGTGACGGCCTCCAACGGGCAGCAGCTCGAGGACACCCTCCCCGCAATCGCCCCGGGGGCCCTCGTCGATGGCGCGGCCCAGTTCTCCGCGGAATAAAAAACCCGAAAATCCCGCCAGCTGCCTCCATACGGATCAAAATGTTGATCCGCCATGCCCACACTGTAGGCAAACGACATACCTCCAAGCCCCAGGAAAGCCTTGGATCTCAACGCGGAGCGTCATCCCTCGCAAACATTCGAATTGGAATCTTTCCCGGGCCGCGCAACTTGATTCTCGAATCAAACGAAAACGCAGGCACGTCACTCTCAACTGGAGAGAATTTCCATGGCTACCTACTCGGTACGCAGCGGCGACACGCTGAGCGCCATCGCGGCGCGCTTCAACACCTCGGTCTCGGCACTGGCCAAGGCCAACAACATCGCCAACCCCAACAAGATCCTCGCCGGGCAGCGGCTGCAGGTCCCCGGTCGGTCGGACGGGTTTGATCGCCCGGCGCCCCGGCCGGCCCCCCGCCCCGCGTCGCAGCCTGCGGCTCAGCCGGCGCCGTCCGCGGCGGCCCGAGGCCCGGTGCGTGATGACGACGGCCGCAAGTTCCCGACGTCCAAGGACGGCACGCCCCTCTACCGCCAGGGCGATCCGCAGTGGGGCAGCCGGCGCCTGGGCACCAGCTCGAGCCTGGCCGCGGCGGGCTGCGCCATGACGGCCACCGCCATGGCCGTCAGCAAGATCACCGGCAAGACGATCAACCCCGGAGAGATGGACGCGTGGCTGGACAAGCACGGCGGCTACGCGGGCAACGGGTTGATCTGGGGCAAGGCGGCGCAGATGGGCGGCCTGGGCGCGGCCAAGGCCGGCTGGAACTTCAACACCCTCAACAAGCAGGTGGACGCGGGCCGCCCGGTGGTGATTGGCGTGGACTACAAGGCCGGCAGCAACGGCGGCGCCAACGGCACGGACCACTGGATCACCCTGACGGGCCGCGGCCGGCAGAACGGGCAGAACGTCTACTTCGCCAATGATCCGGCCACCGGCAAGCAGATCACCCTGCGCCAGGTGGGCAGCCGGCTGGTGGGCGGTCCCCAGGGCTACAAGTCCACGGGCCAGCTGGTGACGTTCTCGGGCGGCAACCCGCGCCCGGGCACGGGCGGCGCGGCGCCGACCAGGCCTTCCACGCCGAGCAAGCCGGCCCCCGCCCCCTCCACCTCGCTGAAGGGCGCCCCGCTGCCGGGCGGTGACCTGAAGCGCGGCGCGCAGGGCGCGGCGGTGAAGCAGCTCCAGGCGGCGCTGGTGAAGGCCGGCCACCTGACGCAGAAGGAGATGAACACGGGCCCCGGCATCTTCGGGCCTCGCACGGAGGACGCGCTCCAGGAGTTCCAGAAGAAGCACGGCGTGCCGGCCACGGGCTACTACGGGCCGAAGACGCGGGCGGCCTTCGAGAAGCTGGGCGCCAAGGTGGGTGGCTCCGGCGCCGCGGCGCCGGTGAAGCCGACCACGCCGGGCCCGGTGAAGGGCGGGGTGTCGCTGCAGCAGCTGAAGAAGATCATGCCGGCCCTGTCCGACTCCAAGGCCCGCCAGGTGCTGCCGCACCTGAACGCGGCGATGGCGGAGGCGAAGATCAACACGCCGAAGCGGCAGGCCGCGTTCCTGGCCCAGCTGGC
Organism: Myxococcaceae bacterium; assembly: GCA_016926755.1. GTDB lineage: Bacteria > Myxococcota > Myxococcia > Myxococcales > Myxococcaceae > Hyalangium. The sequence continues at coordinate 28,887 of JAFGNZ010000289.1, forward strand.
GCACGAGAGCGGCCAGCTGCGCTACTTCGAGGAGATCGCCTCGGGCCGCGCCTACGAGGGCCGCCGGGATCTGGGCAACACGCAGCCGGGTGACGGCGTGCGCTTCAAGGGCCGCGGGCCCATCCAGCTCACGGGCCGGGCCAACTACCGCGCGGCGGGCAAGGCGCTGGGCATCGACCTGGAGCGCAACCCGAAGCGGGCCGCGGACATCGACGTGGGCTTCCGCACGGCGGCGTGGTTCTGGAACAGCCGCGGGCTGAACAAGTACGCGGACGCGGGCAACTTCCGCGAGGTGACCCGCCGCATCAACGGCGGCTACAACGGCCTGGCCGACCGCGAGCAGTTCTACCGCCGCGCGCTGAACGTGCTGGGCTGATCCCCACGCGAGCCACGAGCTGAAGCAGCCGCGCGGGGCCTGGAGGCGCACTCCAGGCCCCGTTGCTCTTGCGGGGCTCCGTCACTGGCTTTTCCCAGTGCCCGGAACGGAGATGGAAGCCCTCCCGCACCTGGCCCGCCGGCGCGACAGCTGTCAGCGCACCCGCGAGCCAGAGAGGGGTGACGGCGCCTAGAAGACGTACCGCGCGCCGACCTGGATCCGCCACCGCGACCGGGTGGGGCTCAAGACGACCGTCCGCACCTCGGAGGGCTCGGTGAAGCTGTAGACCGGCCGGTTGTTCGCGGCGTCGTAGCCCACGGCGCGGAGGAACTGCGCGGGGTGGTTCTCGAAGTTGGCCTCCTGCTCGAACAGCCCCCAGTCGGAGTTGATCAGGTTCAGGACGTTGAAGATGTCCCCCTGCAGCTCGAGGTGCTGCCCCTTGATCCACTCAGGGGAGTTCCAGCCCAGCCGCATGTCGAGGATGTTCTGCCACGGGTTCCGGCACGAGCCGCGCTGAACGAAGCCGCCCCGCGCGTTCCGGAGGCACTCCTGGCCCTCGACGAAGTTGTTCAGGGCCTCGTACTGCGAAGGATCCTGCAGCGTGATCTGCTCCGGATTGGCCGGGATGAACGCCAGGTCGTTCCCGCTGATCCCGTCCGCGTTGACGTCGCCGCTGACGGTCCAGGTGTACGGCAGCCCCGACTGGCCCACGTAGATGAGGCCGGCGTTGAAGCCGAAGGGCAGGGTGGCGGTCGCGGTGAGGGTGATGCGGTGCGTGCGGTCGAACGCCGACGGCCGGATGTTGCGGTTCTGGATGTCACCGTCGAGCGGCGCGAACTGGAAGTTCGAGAGGGCCTGCGCGCTCGTCAGGGAGATCCGGTCCCTCGCGTTGGTGTAGGTATAGGCCACGCTGGCGTCCACGATGTCCGCGAGCTCCTTGCGCAGCTGCACGGTGCCGCTGAAGACGCGCCCGCCGTTCTTGTTGAACACCTTCACGGCCTGGCGGAGGTTGGTGTTGTCCACGCGCGCGGGGTTGGCGCGGAAGCCCGTCGCGTTGAACGTGCCGTAGAGCGCCCGGCCCTCGCCGCTGTCCGCCTCCTGGCGGACGAGGTTCTCGTCGGTCGTGTACCAGCCGTTGATGTCCTGCGTGTAGAGCAGGTCGACGGTGCCCACGAGGTCCAACGGCAGCCGCCGGTCCGCGCCGAGCGCCACGCGGAAGTTCTGCGGATACTTCGTGTCCTTGTCGAAGTAGTCGATCTCGCCCTGGTTGGTGGGCGCCTCCGGCGGGGTGGTGCCGCCGGCACAGTCGAACGGCTGGGCGTTCGGGTCCACGGTGAAGCCCGGGACCTGGTTGCTGCCGCCGTCCCGCCGACAGGTCAGCTCCACCTGGGACAGGCCGTTGATGCTGTAGGCGTTGGCGACCCACACGTACGGCGGCCGGCCCGAGAAGACGCCCGTGCCGCCGCGCACGATGGTGTTTCCGCCGTCCACGTCCCAGTTCGCCCCGAGCCGCGGCGACCAGAGGATGTTGCCGCTCGGCACCTCGCCGGTGTTGATGGGGAACGCCTCGTTCTCCAACAGGCGCTGGTTGACGTTGGCCGCCGAAAGGAACGGCACGTCGATGCGCACGCCGGGGGTGACGGTCAGCCCCTTGAGCGGCGTCCAGTTGTCCTGGACGTACAGGCCCATCTGGAACACGTTGAAGGCGGCCGTGCCAGGCTCCTGGAGATCGCTGACGCCGAACCGGCGCTGGAACGCGCTCGCGTTCCCGGCCTCGAAGTCGTCCAGGCTGTCGAAGGTCCACACGCCGATGGCGGCCTGCAGGAAGGCGTTGCGGATCCGCAGGTACTCGTTGCTGGTGCCCACGGTGATCGCGTGATCGCCCAGCTTGTAGGTGAGGCTGTCCTGCAGCTGGTAGATGTCCTGATCCAGCGAATTGAGCTGCGAGAACCGCTCCGCGCCCGCCGCGAGCCAGGAATCGGCCGTGCCGAGCTGGCCAGCCTGAACCAGGATCAGCGGGATGTCCTGGCCGGGGTCGCGCTCGTCGCGGAGGAAGGAGAAGCCCGCGAGCAGCTCGTTGGAGAGCTTACCGCCCAGCCAGCTGGAGACGAGCTTCGCCCGGCCGATGTGGCTGGTGGTGGCCTGGGCGTAGCCGCTGTTGGACAGCTGGTAGCCATCGCGCATGCGGCCTGGGATGGATGGGGCGGTGGGCGACCGCGTCAGCGAGTCCTGCTCGGCGTTCACGAAGTTGTAGGACAGCTCCAGGTAGCTGTCCGGGACGAGGCTGGTGCTGACCTTGGCGAAGACGTTGCGGTCCGGATTCCCCAGCTTCGGCGCCAGGGCATTGCCGGCGTTCTGGACGCCGTAGGTGTTGGCCAGAATCGAGGCGAACCGCTCGGCCTCGGCGTTGGTGAAGCCGGCGCGGGCCGCGTCCGCGGCCGGATCCACGCCGCCAATCTGGAACTGGTTTCCGAAGGCGGAGGTGCGCGACTGGAGGTCGGCGGTGACGAAGAAGTGCACCTTGTCCTTGAGGATCGGTCCACCGAGGCTGAGGCCGTACTGCCAGATGTTGTAACCGAGGAACGTTGGATCATCCTGGTTCCCGGCGAGCTCCTTGTTCTGAAAGTACCCGAAGACCGATCCGCGGAGATCGTTGGTGCCGCTCTTGGTGATCGCGTTCACCATGCCGCCGGCGAAGTTGCCGTAGCGCACGTCGAACGGGGAGACCTGCACGACGAAGGACTCGATCGCCTCGATCGAGAGGGCCTTGGCGTTGGCCTGACCACCCGGCGTCCCGCCGCTGGCGAGGCCGAAGAGGTCGTTGTAGGAGGCGCCGTCGATCTGGATGTTGTTGAAGCGGTTGTTCTGACCCGCCATGGAGGTGCCGCTCACCTGCGGCGCGGTCGAGATCAGGTCCGCGAAGTTACGTCCCTGGATCGGCAGATCGAGCATCTCCGCGCTGTCCAGCGTCTTGGACGGGCCGGTGCGGCCGCGATCCATGAGCTCGTCGACCTTGGCCACGACCGTCATCTCCTCCCCCATGGCCTCGAGCTTGCGCACCTGGACGTTGAGCCGGAGGCGGTTGCCGAGCACCAGCTGCATCCCGACGCGCTTGCTGTCGTAGTAGCCCTCAGCGCTGACGGTGAGGCTGTAGGGGCCACCCGGAGGGACGTTGTCGAACAGATATCCGCCGGACGCGTCGCTGACCGCGATGAAGTTCGCGCCCGTCGATTCGTTGCGGAGCTCGACCGCCGCGTCCGGGAGCGGCTGCCCCTCGGTGTCGGTGATCGTACCGGTGAGCGCTGAGCCGGTGACACCTTGGGCCAGCGATGTGGATGCGATGGCCAGGGCTCCGATGACGACAGCGAGCCTCAGGCGAAATGGACGAAACGAGTTGTCCAAGTGACCCCTCCAAATGCACGAACGGTGGACTGCGTGGGTGCCAGGTTACGGCGAGCCCTCTAGTACCTTGAATGAGGTCGTGAAGGATCAAGTATGTGACAAATGCATCAAGTCGGCTTCCCCCCGCCGCAGGTCATGGCGCTGGCGTGTGCCTGCACCTTCGGCCATGGGGTCACCCCACACCCAACCCAGCGATCACGGGAAAACCGGCACGGGCCACGCCGTCAACGCGTCCACGGGCAGTGTCCGTGCTGCGCAACCTGGTGGTGAACCTGCTCAACAACACCGGACGTGAAGTTCGTGAACGCGCAGTTTCGGGGGAGCCGTTCCAGCCTCAGCGGACGAGCTCCCCTCTCGACGCAACTCCTCGCCCCGGTGTCCGACGATTTCTCGAACTTCAGGAGTATGCTCTCCCATCCTGGCCGAGCGTGCCGGACCGGATGCTCGGGGCCGTGCGCCTCACGCTTTGGACTCAGGCCGCGGCTTCGGCCGAGGCTCCCCGCGGCACCATCGCGAGCGCGGCGGAGACGACCTCGGGGCCGGCGCCGGGCTTGTGCACGTTCTCGCTCAGGTACCTGCGCCAGGCCCGCGCCCCGGGCAGCCCCTGGAAGAGGCCCAGCATGTGCCGGGTGATGGCGTTGACCGGCGCCCCGCGCCGCCGGCAGTCCTCGATGTACGGCAGCATCGCCTCCACCACGGCATGGCGATCGCGCGGCGGCTCCGCGGCGCCGAAGAAGCGCTGATCGGCCTCTGCCAGGAGGTACGGGTTCTCGTAGGCGGCGCGGCCGATCATCACGCCATCCACGTGCCGCAAGTGCCCGGCCGCGGCGTCCAGGCTCTTGACGCCGCCGTTCAGGCTGATGTCGAGGTGCGGGAACTCGGCCTTGAGCCGGTAGACCAGCTCGTAGCGCAGCGGGGGGATGTCCCGGTTCTCCTTGGGGCTGAGCCCCTGCAGCCACGCCTTGCGCGCGTGCACGATGAAGCGCGTGCAGCCCGCGGCCGAGACGCGCCGGACGAAGTGCTCGATCGTCGGCCACTCCTCCAGCTCGTCGATCGCCAGCCGCGACTTGACCGTGACCGGGATGCGCACGGCCTCGCGCATGGCGCCGACCAGCCGCGCGACGAGCTCGGGCTCGGCCATCAGGCACGCGCCGAAGCGGCCGGACTGCACGCGATCGCTCGGGCAGCCGACGTTGAGGTTGATCTCGTCGTAGCCCCACTCCTGGCCGATGCGCGCGGCCTCGGCGAGCTGGGCGGGCTCCGAGCCTCCCAGCTGGAGGGCCACCGGGTGCTCGGCGGGCGTGAAGCCCAGCAGCCGCTCACGGTCCCCGTGGATGACGGCGCCCGTGGTCAGCATCTCCGTGTAGAGCAGCGTGTGCCGGCTGAGCTGGCGATGGAAGAACCGGCAGTGCCGGTCCGTCCAGTCCATCATCGGCGCCACACACAGCGGCATGGGATACGACGGCTTCATGCGAGAACTCAGGCCGGGTGTAGCACGATCGGCAGCGTCGCGGGGCCACGCACCACCAGCGTGCGGTGCCAGGTGATCGGCTCGGGCCCGCGCTCCAGCCGGCCACACCGGCTCAGGAGCGCCTCCAGGGCCAGCCGCCCCTCCATCCGCGCCAGCTGCGCCCCCAGACAGAAGTGAACACCGTGGCCGAAGGGGAGATTCTGGGGGCCGGGCCGCTCCGGGTCGAAGCGGTCGCCGTCCGGGAAGTGCGCCTCGTCTCGGCAGGCCGAGCCCATCAACACCAGGAGGGGCGCGCCCTTGGGCAGGCGGACGCCTCCCAGCTCGACCTCCTCGGTGGTGATGCGCGGCGCGGCCTGCGCGGGCGGCTCGTAGCGCAGCACCTCTTCGAGGAAGACAGGGATGCGCGAGCGGTCCGCGCGCAGCCGTTCCCACAGCTCCGGGTGCTCCAGCAGCACCACGAGCGAAGAGCCGAGCATGTTCACCGCGGTCTCGATCCCTCCCACCAGCAGCAGGGACATGAAGGCGATCAGCTCGTCCTGCGTCAGGGCCTCGCCCTCCATGCGGGCGCGCAGCAGCTCGCTCACCAGGTCGTCCCCCGGCTCGCGCCGGCGCTGCTCCAGCAGCTCACCGAAGTAGCGCCGCAGGTCCGCCACGGCGTCGCGCGCCAGCTGCTTGCGCTCGTGCTCGTCCGGCTTCACGGTGGTGACGCCACCGGTGATGAGGTCCGCCCACCGCTTGAGCCGCGAGTGCAGCGCGGGCTCCATCCCCATCAGGTCGCCGATGACGTAGGCGGGGATGCGCAGGGCATAGGGAGGCATGATGTCGAAGGGCTGCCCCAGCGGGAGCTCCGCCACGGCCTGCTCGGCGAACGCGCGCACGCGCCGCTCCATCCGGGCCATGGCGGAGACACCGAAGGCCCGCGAGACGAGCATCCGCAGCCGCCCGTGCTGCGGCGGATCCATGGTGAGCATCGACTCGGAGAAGGGGTTGCCACCGAGCCACGGTGGGTTGGTCGCCACCCGGAAGCCCTGCGAGGAGAAGAGCTGCGGGTTCTTCAGCACGTGCATCACGTCGTCGTAGCGAGACACGGCCCACATCCCGCCCGGGTCCACCTGGCACACGGGGGCGCTCCGGCGCATCTCCGCGTACGCCGGATAGGGATTGGCCTTCACCTCGGGGGACAGCAGGTTGTAGCGAGCGCTCATTCCACGACTATCGCGGATGGGCGGCGCCACAGCTACCGGGTTCACGTCCCCTCGATCGCTGTACATGCGCAGTGCATCCAGGCAGCCGGCAGCGCTACCCTGCGCGGGCACACCGCGCTCCGCGCGGAACTCAGGTGCCTCGTCCGGGTCGCCCATGAACCTCCGTCCCCTGCTGCCAGCCCTTGCCCTCGCGCTCGCGTGCACCCACTCCGCGCCGGTGCAGCGCTCCCCCACTCCCGAGTCCACCCCCGCCGCCGGGCCCGATGAGCTGATCCTGGTCGAGAGCAGCCCGGTGGAGACGACGCTGGACCACGAGGCCCTGCCGGACGCGTGGCGCGTGTGGCCGGAGATGATCGGCGCGGCCACGCGCACCCTGGAGATAGAGCAGTTCTACGTGAGCAATGCGCCGGGCAGCCGGCTGGAGCCCGTCATCCAGGCCATCGAGGCCGCGGCGGACCGAGGCGTGCGCGTGCGCCTGCTGGCCGAGGAGAAGTTCGCGAAGCAGTACCCGGAGACGCTGGAGCGGCTGGCCGCCCGGCGTGGCATCGAGGTGCGCCGGATGGACACGGCGAAGTCCATGGGCGGGGTACAGCACGCCAAGTACTTCATCGTGGACGGGCGCGAGGCGTACCTGGGCAGCCAGAACTTCGACTGGCGCTCGCTCGAGCACATCCAGGAGCTGGGCCTGCGCGTGCGCGTGCCCGAGGTGGTGCGGGCGCTCGGCGCCGTCTTCGAGCTGGACTGGGCCCTGGCCAGCGGCGCCGCGCCTCCAGCGACCGGGGTGTCCCCGCGGGAGACCGCCCAGGAGGGCTCGTCCCCCGCGCGCGTCGCGGGCGAGCGGGTGCGGGTGACGCCGGTCTTCAGCCCGCGGGGCTTCCTGCCCGGCCAGGGCCAGTGGGATCTGCCGCGGCTGGTGGCGCTCATCAACGGAGCCAGGCGCTCCGTGCGCGTGCAGCTGCTCAACTACAAGGCCAAGGGGCGCGATGGGAGCGAGTTCCGCGAGCTGGAGGACGCGCTGCTCGGGGCCAGCGCGCGCGGCGTGAAGGTGGAGCTGCTGCTGGCGGACTGGAGCATGCGCCCGGGCACCATCGAGGGGCTGCAGGCGCTCCACCATCCGCCGGGGCTCACCGTGAAGCTGGCCACCATCCCCCGCTGGTCCGGTGGCTTCATCCCCTTCGCCCGGGTGGTGCACGCCAAGTACCTGGTGGTGGACGGCGAGGCCGCCTGGCTGGGCACCAGCAACTGGGACGGGGACTACTTCTTCAAGTCACGCAACGTGGGCGTCATCGTCGAGGGCGCGGCCTTCGCCGGCCAGCTCGAGCGCTTCTTCGCGGACACCTGGAACAGTCCCTATACCTTCGAGATCGATCCGAAGGCGACCTACACGCCGCCAGCCACCTCCAGCGAGAAGTAGCCTGCCTCGCGCGGCACGAACCCACCCGGAGTGACCATGACCTGCATGACTTCCCTGCTGCTGACGCTGACCCTCGCCGCGGGCGGGGCCACGACGGAGCTGGCCCCCAAGCGCACCGTCACGTTCATCATCACCAGCGTCCCCAAGGACACGCCGGCGGATGCTCCGGTGACGCTCGTGGGCGGCGTCAACGACTGGAACCTCGAGGCGCTGGGCTTCACCTTCACCCCCGCGCCGGATGGCACCCGCACGCTGAAGCTGGCGCTGCGGGAGGGCCTCGCCTTCGAGTACAGGCTCACCCGCGGCTCCTGGGACACGGCCGAGCGCAACGCGGACGGCTCGGAGCTTCGCGCCCGCACGCTGGAGGTCCGCGGGGATGCGCGCGTGGAGCTGCGCGTGGAGCGGTGGACGGACACGCCTGGGCGGGCGCTCGTGGCGCGCAGCACCCTCACGGGCACCTTCGAGCAGGTGAAGGGCGTGAAGAGCCCCGAGCTCGGCAACACGCGGGACCTGCTCGTCTACCTGCCGCCCTCCTACCGCAAGGGAAACAAGCGCTACCCGGTGCTCTACCTGCATGACGGGCAGAACGTCTTCAACGAGCTCACCGCCTTCATCAAGCGCGAGTGGCGCGCGGACGAGGCCGCCGAGGCGCTCGCCGCCCGCGGCCATGAGGTCATCGTGGTGGCCATCTCGAACCTCGGCAGCAAGCGGGCCTCGGAGTACCTGCCGTTCAAGACGCGCGCGAACAACTATGAGGCCCGCGGCGAGCAGTACGCGGCCTTCATCGTGAACACCGTCAAGCCGCTCGTCGACGCGCGCTACCGGACACTGACGGACGCCGCGCACACCGGAATCGCTGGCTCCTCCTTCGGCGGCATCATCAGCCTCTACATGGCGCTGAGCTACCCGGACGTGTTTGGCTTCGTGGGCTCCTTCTCTCCCTCGCTGTGGGTGGCGGACTACGCCATGCTCGACTGGGTGAAAGAGCATCCCGCGCCCAAAGGCATGCGGGTGTGGTTGGACATGGGAGACCACGAGGGCGACATGCCCGGCGAGCGGCTCTTCAATCAGGAGGTGACAGAGCGCCTGGGGGACAAGCTGCGCGAGCAGGGGGCCCAGGTGCGCGTCCAGTTCGGCAAGGATGCCTGGCACAACGAGGACGCCTGGGCCCAGCGCTTCCCCACGGCGCTGGAGTGGTTCCTCACCGGGAAGTGACCTGGGTTGACTTCCCTGAGCCCATGCCTTCCGAATCCGGGCCTGACTAGACCTCCTCGAACCTCGTGCCTGTGGCCCCCATGCGCTCCAAGGCGTCCTTGATCTCCCCGGAGACGATCAGCGGGCCCGTCCACCCCTCGCACCGGAACACCTGGGCGCTTCCCACCTTGGACTTGTCGATGCGCATGTCGCGCACGGAGAAATACTGACCGACCTTGTGAGGCACTCCGTCCTCATGCGTCCAGAGTTCGATCCGGGATGCCTGTTCGTCGATACAGCGGATGCGGCGTGTGGCCACAAGGATGAGGTACTGATCCGGTTGGCCCTCCACCTCCACGGGGATCAGTTGCACATCATCTGGGGCCAGTTCCGCGAACATGGACGCGACCCGGACATGAACCACCGGGATCATGATGCCCGCCTCTGTGAAGTCCAGCGGCGTGCCCGCAATCTCGACGGGGATTCTCAATCGCTCCTTGAGGAGGACGGGGAAGCCAAGCCTGAACTGCCCGTCATCCACTTTGAGGCCCTGGCGGTCCCTGGGCATGGCCAGATGCCAGCGGTGCGGGACGTTCACATCGTCGGCGAGTCTGAAGAAACGCTGGGTCATGGACTCCGTTTATCGCGGCGTAGCGCGGGTGACGAGTTGGTTCAGTTCTGTTCCCGGGGTGGTGGTGCCAGCCGTTCACGAGGTTGAGGAGCGTGTCAACGCCGACATACAGAATCAGCCCCAGGCCGACCACCGCCACCAGCGCCGGAGCCACGGGGTTGATCGCCATGATCAGCAGCATGGAACCCAACGTCCACGTAACAGGTGGCACCGTGCTTGCCCCAGAGGCGCTCTGCCGCACGCTGGGTAGGATCGGGGGCTTACTTCCCGGCTGGCAGGTTACCCGCTGTGGCCTCCCACCCTCGGCCAACCCGGCGGCTTGACGGGTGTGCCCGCATTTCCGTGTAATTCCGGAGCGACGGCTTTCTGGTTGCGTCGATTCCGGAGATGCGCCGTGTCCATCCGTCTTCCTAGCGCTCCCCGTACGGGCGCGCGTCTGGGCTCCTGCTTTGGCGCCTGGGCCCTCATCGTCCTCTTTCAG
>JAFGNZ010000290.1 GCA_016926755.1 Myxococcaceae bacterium
GACGATGAAGACGAGGACTCTAGGTATGATCATCGTGTGCATCCCGTGACAACGACATGGAGGGTGGGAATCCGGGCGATCAGCGCGTCTTTGTGCGCTTGCGTGCTCACCCCAACGACGAAGTCGTATCCACAGGCCCGCGCAGCGGCGAGTTCCTTCCTCAATTGCGCCACCTCCTTCGCAATCTCCCGCTCCTGGATAAAGTCAGGGTAGGTGTCAAATCGGGACCTCCTGCTGAATATATGGGCTGCCGAGTGAGCCGCCGTCCTGTTCTCCGCGAACAGAGAGCGTTCTGGGATGCGCTTGGGTGACGCGGGAGCGAGCGGCACAGGCCCGCCGCAGCTCGCAAGTCCCTCGGCTCGGCGTGGATCGGTCGTGGGCGTGCGGAGCCACGCGCGCGGATCGGTCCTGCTCCAAGGAGATCGGCGTGGAGCCCGCCTCGCGGCGCGTTGCGCACGAACCGGTCGGGTTGTCGGACAGGTTTGGCGGAGGCGAGCCGGCAGGGCAGCAGTCCCCGAGCTCTGCTCTCAGGTGCGCAGGGAGCGCGGCCACGGGCACCCAGGCCGCGCAGCTGGCGGCGAGCCCGCCCCCTGCGACGAAGAGCGTTGCGTGGAAGCTGCGTCAGGCCAGCACGGGCAGCGGCGGCGCCAGCGAGATGCCACCGCAACACAGGTGGATCATCGCCATGAGCGCCTGTGCACTGTGAAAGCCGAAGGCGCGGCGGGTGATGAGGCGTATCTTGTTGTTGAGCCCCTCGACGAGGCCGTTGCTCAAGCCGGTGGAGACGTAGGCGAGGATGCCCTGCTTGAAGGTACGCACCGTCCTGCTGAGTTTGACGAAAGGCTTGAGCTTGGAGTGAGAGGCCCACTGGGCCCAGCTGTCCAGATGCTGCTCGGCCCGCCACTTCTGGCGGTAGTCGAGCCCCTGGGCCAGGCTCTCCTTGAGGAGGTAGGCGCGGTAGAGGCGCTGGTTGGTGCGGGCCACCTCGGAGAGCTTCTGTCCCTGGCGTTGGGTGAGGTTCCACGGGTTCTTCAGCAGCGCCCAGCGGCTCTTCTTGAGCGCCTGGCCCTCAGGGGGGGCCGCTGCGCAGGTTCACCTCCTGTCTGCGCACCGTGTCCACCGTGTCGCTGGCCAGCTTCTGCACGTGGAACCGGTCGAACACCTTCTGGGCCTGCGGCGCTCTGGCCTCGACGGCGGCCCGGTACGCCGCGCTCATGTCCATGGTGACGTGCGTGAGCGCCTGGCTGCGCTCCGGCCCCAGCTCGTCGAAGAAGCTCAGCAGCGTCTTCTCCCCCTTGCCCTCTCCCACCCGCACCACTCGCTTCTTCAGGTGGTCCACCACCACCGTCACGTACTCGTGGTGGCGGCGGAAGGACAGCTCGTCCACGCCGATGAGGTATAAGTCCTCCAGGCGCTCCTTATCCAACCGCGCCTGCACTACGCGCTCGACGATGGCGCCCACCGTGCGCCAGTTGATCCCCATCAGCTTCTTGGTGGCCGTCTTGTCCAGGCGCTGTGCCAGCCACGCCGTCATCTCCTCGAACTCGAAGGTGAAGTCCGAGTCATGCCCGGCCCAAGGCACTCGCTCCACTCTCACCCCGTGCTCTTTGCACCATGTCCGCCGCGGCGCGTAGCTCAGCCAGAACACCGTGCGCCCCAGCGATAGGTGCCGCCACATCCGCTCCCCCCGCCGTGGACTCCTCAGTTCGGGGCGCGAGACCCACGGATCCTGCAAGAGACCCTCATTAGCTGACAAGCTCCTAGACCTCCTCGTCGGGCAAGAGCGCGTGGAGCAGTTCGTCGTCGGGGCCGAGCGGACGCCAGCCGGGCGGCGGCGGAGTGGCGAGAAGCGCTACCAGGATCTGCCTGGCGCGCTCCTTATGGGTTTCTGGGGTGTAGCTGATCCAGCGGGCGAGTGCATGAGCGACCTCGAAACGGTTTGTGTCGTCCAGCACCGCCGGCCAGCCGTTTGGGAGACCTTCGAACAGTTCGCGCACGAGCTGTCCGCGCGCCAGACGTGTGAGCTGATGGCTCCGCTCCGCCTCGGCAACCAGCCCGCTGAACACCTGCACCGCGTTGAGGTCATCCTTGCCAAGCTCCTCGGCCAGCGCCACCAGCGACGCGGTAGGGCGCGCCTCGGCAAAGGCCGTGAGAGAAGCGTAGCCGCGCTCGCGGACCCGCTCATGCAGGCGAACCTTCCAGGCGCCCTGCCAGGAACGATCCTCGCTCATCGCCCTCTCCCGGAGACGAAGTTCATTGGGATGTTGTAGTCCTTCATATACCTCGCGGCGACCTTCAGGATCTCGTTCCGCGTCAACATCCGGCCAGCCGCGGTCTCGGCGTCGCGCAGCGCCCCCATGATCAGCTGGTTCCATTCGCCAGGCCACAGGCGCCCCAGGCGCCAGTCGCCACCGCCGTGAATCGCCTGATGTTTCGCCATCTCCAACTCGACGTGGTGCAATCGTTCTGGCGCCTCTGACACCCGCGGTCGTTCCACGAACGTGGCCCCATCGGCACCACGCGGCATGTCGTTCAGATTCACCCTTCGGCCGGGCGGTGGCGCCAGCGACGCGCAGCCAGTGGTCAGCAGGGCCAAAGCCAGCAGCAGCCCCGTCCACCGGGGATGCAGCGAGTCAGCGCGCCACAGCGACAGTGGCCATACCACGCAACTGCGGCTCATCCACATGTACGCCTCCTGAGAAGAGCTCCGGGCGGGAGACGGGACACACCAGTACCCCTCCGGTCCGACAGGAGCGCGGGCCATGAGGGCTTATCCGTCTCCTAGGTGAGCGGAATCTCCAGCGTGGCCGTGGCGCCGTGGCCCGGCCCCTCGCTCTCCAGCGTGAGGTGCCCGCCCATCAGCTGCGCCGCCAGCGCGCTCGCGTGGAGGCTGAAGCCGTGGCCCTCCTTTCGCGTGGTGAAGCCGTGCGAGAAGAGCTTCTCCCGGGCCTCTGGCGCGATCCCCTCGCCGTTGTCCACCACCTGGATCCGCGCCCACTCCCCCTGCTGATCCAGCCGCACGCTCAGGCTCCTGCTCCCCTCGGGGGCCGCGTCCAGCGCGTACTTGGCGTTGCTGATCAGGCTGATGAGGATCTGCAGCACCTTGTGCTTGTCCGCCTTGACCTTGGGCACCGGCGAGAGCGCCCGCGTGACGGTGACTCCACGGCGCTGGAGCCCGGCCATCTGGATGCGCAGCGCGTCCTCGATGAGCTGTGCCAGGTCGCACTCCTCCACCAGCAGCGAGGTCCGGGCGTAGCTCTGCTGCACCTTGACGATGGCGCGGATGTGCTCGATGTGCTTGCCCAGCTCCCCCAGGCCCTCCCGCATGCGGGCCTGCTCTCGCAGCAGCTCGTCACCCAGCTCCCCCAGGTAGTCCGGCAGCTTGCTGCCGCGCGGATCTCGCGTGAGGAAGTCCACCAGCCCCTCGCGGCGCTCCTTCAGCATGGCGGCCGTCTTCTTCACCCGATCCGCGCGCGAGCTGTCGAGCGTCCGGAGCATCAGCTCGAAGTTGATGACGGTGCTGGTGAGCACATTGCCCACGCTGTGGAGCACGTTGGAGGCCACCTCCGTCATGCCCACCTCGCGCGCCGTGGCCACCAGCCGCTCCTGGAGCTGCTGGAGCTCCCGCGTGCGCTCCTCCACGCGCCGCTCCAGCTCGTCGTTGGCCTGGCGCAGGGCCAGCTCCCCGCGCTGGACTTCGCCATACAGCCGCGCGTTCTCGATGGAGATGGCCGCCTGGGACGCCACGTGCTTGAGCAGCGAGAGCCGGCCCGGGGTGAAGGCGTTGGTGGCCAGGTTGTTCTCCAGGTACAGCACCCCGTAGAACTCCTCCTTGCGCAGCAGCGGCAGGCACAGCACGGAGCGGGCCTGGCTGCGCTCCAGGTACGGCTCGGACGAGAACGGGTGGGGCCTGGCGGCATCCCCGATGAGCACCTGCTCGCGCGTGCGCTTGACGTAGCGGATGAGGGACCAGGGCAGCGCGTCAGGGCCGCTCCCCGCCGGAGCGCTCGAGGGGTCCTCGGGCCAGGCGCCCGAGGTGGCCACCACCGAGAGCGTGTCACCCCGCGGCAGCAGCAAGGCGCCGCGCTGGGCTCCCGCGTTCTCGAGGGCCACCTGCATCAGCGTGGCCGCCAGCCGCTCCAGGACGATCTCGCTGGAGATGGCCTGCTGGGCCTTCACCACCGTGAGCGCGTCGATCTGCGTGGAGTTCGTGCTGGTGGTCGTCGTGGGGGTGTGGCTGTCCGAAGGGCTCAGTGGGGACACGAGCTGCGGCCACTCGGCGTCCAGGTGCTGGACCTTGCCCAGGGCGCCCCACTGCGCGTAGGCCTCCCGGGCCGCGCGCGCGAAGGCGCTGAAGATGGTGGGCGCCTGGCGGCTGCTCCAGAAGCGCGCCGCCAGCTCGTTCGCCAGGGCGACGTTCTGGATGAAGCCGTTCTCCTGAGACGAGCGGATCGCCTCCTCGTAGGCGCGCGTGGCCTCCTCCGGCTGGCCCGTGAGGCGGGCGAGCTCCGCGGCCACCATCCGCTCGGGGCCCAGGAAGTTCTGGGGGCAATGGCTCGCCCACTCCGCGAGCTGCTGCTGGTGTTGGCGGATGGCCTCCAGGTACTCCCGCTGCTGCTCCGGCGTCGCGCTCTCGCAGCAGGCGGCCAGCGTCAGCGCGCGGTAGAGCTGGTAGTCCAGCATCTGGATCTGGCTGAACCCGGCCCAGAGGACCGGGGTCGCAAGCGCTCCCGCCTGGCGCGCCTCCTCGTACGCACCGCACATGAAGCGCGACTGCATCTTGAGGATCCAATAGAAGGCATGCAGCGCAGCCAGACGGTACGGCGTGAGCGTGGCCTCGAAGGCCGCCTCCTCGAAGCCGTCACCATCCAGCGTGGCGAACGAGCGCGAGAGCCCGCGCAGTTGCTGCACATAGCGCTGGCGCATGCGGATGTTGTCCACCACGTCCGCGAACCCCACCTTCTGGATGAAGTCGAGGCTCGCGACGGACTCTTGATAGATGTCCTCCAGGCGGTGCCCCAGGCTGATCCGGTCCGCGATGAGGTTGCTGCGGCAGAAGCAGGCCATCGGGAGGTCCCCCGCCATGAGCGAGTGCTCGAAGCCACTGCGGCAGAAGTCCACCGCCACGGCCAGGTGCTGGGTCCAGGGGGCGATGCACTGCCGGGCAAAGTGCACCTTTCCCCGGACGAAGGTGAAGTGGTGACGCTCGACGAGCTCGTGTGCGAGCTCGCCAAAGGCATGGCCCTCCCGGAACCGCTTGAAGAAGAACCCGCTCAGGTTCCCGAAAGTGGCGAACCCGTTCGTGCCACCCGCGGTGATGCCATGACGCAGGGAGAGGGCGACCACCCGGGACAGCATGAGGATGAGCAGGTTGAGTTCCATGAAGTACGCGGGAACGAACAGGGTGCAGAGGACTTCGATCGCCGCCTTCATGTCCGGGTCGGTCATGAGCGGCAGGTCCACGAGGCTCTCGATGGGGCGCTCCCCGAGCAGGCGCCACGTCTCCTCGTGGGCGGAGACGACCTCCTGCCAGGTCGGGTGCGCTGGCATCGGCATGCCCACCTGCTCCAGGTACTCCAGCAGGCAGTCGACAGAGGCCTGGACCTCGCCGCAGGCCAGGTGCAGCTCGCTCCGCAGGCAGCAGGCGGCCGCCCGGTCCGGCTGGGTGCGCGCCCGGCGCTGCAGGTCCTCCCCCATGAGGCGCACCTCGGCGAGGTTGCCGCTCACGAACTCGCAGGTCGCCTGGGAGAGCCGCGCCTTGAAGGCCAGCGCGTAGTCGGACTCCCAGGGATCGCTCGGGAAGAGCTCGAAGGACTTCTTGAACGAGGCGATGGCCGACTGGTGCGCCAGGGAGGCCTTGGCCTTCAGCCCCGCCTCCGCGTTCAGCCGCGCGAGGCGCAGGCGCTCCGCGGGCTCGTCGAGCAGGTCCGCGCCGGCGTTGAGCTGGCTCACCACGTCGAAGAGCTTCTCGCGCACCTCCTCGGGGGAGAGGGTGGCCAGCAGCAGCCGGCCGATCTTCAGGTGGACGGCCTTGCGCTCCTCCTCGGGGATGAGGGCATGGGCCGCCTGCTGGATGCGGTCATGGAGGAAGCGGTACTGCTCCGGGCCGCTGCGCGCCAGGAAGCCCTCCTGGAGCACGGGCTCGAGCTGCTGCTCCACCTGCTCCACCTCCTGGGTGCCCGAGAGGGTGGCCAGCATCGGGAGCGAGAAGGCATGGCCCACGCACGCGGCCAGGCGCAGCAGGTGCTGTGTTCCGGCGGGCAGCAGGCGCAGCCGGCCCACCAGGAAGTCGACGACGTTGTCGGAGTAGCCCTGGGCTTGGACTGCCTCGGCGTCCCACCGCCACCCGCCCTCCGCCGTCCGCACGAGCAGCCCATCCTGGTGCAGCGTGCTCAGCAGTTGGAGGAGGAAGAACGGGTTGCCGCCGGTCTTCTCGTGGGCGCGCGCGGAGAGGGGCTCCACGACTTCCTTGCCCGCGCCCGGGAGCGAGTCGGCCACGAGCTGCCGCACCTGCTCGAGGCTCAGCGGCTCGAGCCGGAGCTCCGTCACCGGCGCTCCGGCCTTGCGCATCTCCCGCAGCGCAAGGACGAGGGGGTGCGAGGGGCTGAGCTCGTTGTCACGGTAGGCGCCGAGCCACAGCACGGGCGGCATGCCCCCCTGGGTGAGCAGGTGCTGGATGAGCCGGAGGCTGGCCAGGTCCGCCCACTGCAGGTCATCCAGGAACACGGCGAGCGGGTGCTCGGCGGTGGCGAAGACCCCGAGGAAGCGCTGGAGGGCGCGGAAGAAGCGGCTCTGCGTCTCGGCGGGGGGCAGCTCCGGGACGGCCGGCTGCTTTCCCGCGAGCAGCTCCAGCTGGGGGATCAGGTCGACGAGGACCTGGCCGTTGCCCTCGAAGGCCTCCAGCAGGCGCGCGCGCCAGCGGGCGAGCGTCTCATCACTGCCGGCCAGCAGCTGCTGCACCAGCCCCTGGATGGCCTGGGCCAGGGTGGCGTAGGGGATGTCGCGCTGGAACTGATCGAACTTGCCGCTCAGGAAGAAGCCGCGCCGCTGCACCACCGGCTTGTGCAGCTCATGCACCACCGAGGACTTGCCGATCCCGGAGTAGCCGCTGACCAGGATGAGCTCCGGCCGCCGCTGCAGGGCCACCTGCTCGAAGCCCTGGAGCAGGGCGGCGGCTTGCGTGTCCCGCCCGTAGAGCCGCTGGGGCAGCTGGAAGCGGCTGGGGATGTCCTCGGTGCCCAGGGGGAACTCCTCGAGCGCTCCCCGGCTCAGCGCCTCCCGGCAGCGCTCGAGATCCGCCTTCAGCCCCTCGGCGCCCTGGTAGCGCTCCTCGGCGACCTTGGCCAGCAGCCTCATCACGAGGGAGGACACCACGGGCGGGATGGCCGAGAGGAGCGTGTGCGGTGGCCTGGGCAGCTGGGCCATGTGCGCGTGGATCCACTCGAGCGCGTCGCGCCCCTGGAAGGGCAGGACTCCCGTCAGCAGCTCGTAGAACGTCACCCCCAGCGAGTAGAGATCCGTGCGGTAGTCCACCGTGCGGTTCATCCGCCCGGTCTGCTCCGGGGACATGTAGGCCAGCGTCCCCTCGATCTGGTTCGTGGGCGCCGCCTCCACATGCTCCACCTGCTGGAGGGTGGCGGTGCCGAAGTCGATGATGCGCGCCTCGCCCGAGGGCAGGAGGATGATGTTGGAGGGCTTGAGATCCTTGTGGATGACGTTGTGGCGGTGGATGTCCGCGAGGGTGGAGGCCAGAGAGCTGGCCAGCGCGAGGAACCGGGCGATGTCGAACGGCTGGCCCACGAGCTCGGACAGGGGCTGGCCCTCCACCTCCTCCAGGAGGAGCACCGGGCGTTGGTGGATCAGCTCGCAGGAGTGCGCCTTGGGCACGCCGCGCACGTCTCGCAGGCGCTGCAGGATTCCGAACTCGCGCCGGTAACGCTCGCGCTCACGCGGGGAGGGAGCCGCCGCCGCCGGCGTCTTGATGATACCTCGCAGGCCGTCCGCATTCCGCACTGCGTGAAACAGGACATTCGAGCCTCTTGATCTGAGGGAGCCCTGCAGCGTGAAGCCTGGAATGTTCACCATTGATAAATTCTACATCTCTTGTTCAGCCCCCCATCCAGCAGGGGGGGCAGCGGGCTTCGCTCGCTCGCCGGGCATGGGGGTCGGTGGCATTCTGTGGGAAATAGTCGTCATTGCTCGCCGACGCTGGCTTGAGCAGAACCCGACAGTCCGGTGCACCCTGGGGCAGTAGGCAGCCGCACGGGCGACAGCTGATCCTGATGCTGCCGTTCCAACGAGAAATAGCGCTGCTTGCGCCAGGGAGTTTTCATGGTGGGGATCCCTGGGTACGAGATCCTGGGACTGTTCCGGAGCACGAGCAGCACGCTGCTGTACCACGCGGTGCGCGAGGCCGACGGGCTGCCCGTCATCGTCAAGACGCCCGCCTCGGAGCACCCGGGGCCACGCCAGCGCGCTCGCTACCAGCGCGAGTACAGCCTGCTGCAGCGCCTGCAGGGGACGCCGGGCGTGCTGCGCATCCATGGCCATGAGCTGATCAAGGACAGGCCGCTGCTGCTGCTGGATGACGTGGGGGGCAGGCCCCTCTCGGATCAGCTCGAGCAGCCCATGGAGGCCTCGCGCTTCCTGGAGATCGTCCTTCCGCTCGTGGCCACGCTCGCGGGGGTGCACCGCCGCGGCGTCATCCACAAGGACATCAAGCCCGCCAACATCCTCCTCTCGGAGGGCGGCAAGGTGTGGCTCATCGACTTTGGCCTGGCCACCCTGCAGCAGGTGGAGCACGTGGAGAGCGCGGGCCTGATCGAAGGGACGCTGGCCTACATGTCCCCGGAGCAGTCCGGGCGGATGAACCGGCCGGTGGACTACCGCACGGATCTCTATTCGCTGGGGGTGACGCTCTACCAGATGCTCACCGGGCAGCTGCCCTTCCACGGCAAGGACGCGCTGGAGTGGTTCCACGCGCATATCGCGCAGGCGCCCCTGCCGCCGCACCAGCGGCTGTCCTCGGTGCCCCCCCTGCTCTCGGCGGTGGTGCTCAAGCTGCTCGCCAAGTCCGCGGAGGAGCGCTACCAGAGCGCCGAGGGGCTCCTGGCGGATCTGGAGCGCTGCCAGGAGGCGCTGCGGCAGGGCTCGCGGGAGGCCTTCCCCCTGGGCCTCCGGGACTTCCCCGCGCGCTTCCAGCTCCCCCAGGGCCTCTACGGCCGCGAGCCCGAGCTCGAGGCGCTGCTGGGGGCCTTCGAGCGCGTGGCGCGAGAGGGCCGGCCCGAGTGGGTGCTGGTGAGCGGCTACGCGGGGATCGGCAAGTCCTCGGTCATCCAGGAGCTGCACAAGCCCGTGCTGCAGCGCCGCGGCTTCTTCCTGCGCGGCAAGTTCAACCCGCTCCGGGGGGAGGTGCCCTACGCCACCCTGGCGCAGGCCATGCAGGCGCTCGTGCAGCAGGTGCTGGCTGGCAGCGACGAGGAGGTGGAGGCCTGGCGCGAGCGCCTGCTCGAGGCCTTCGAGGGCAATGGCCAGGTCCTGGTGAATCGGGTCCCCCAGCTGGAGCAGGTGGTGGGCAAGCAGCCCCCCGTGCCAGAGCTGCCGCCCGCCGAGACGCGCAACCGCTTCCACCGGCTCTTCCAGCGCTTCCTCCGGGTGTTCGCCACCTCCGGCAGGCCGCTGGTGTTCTTCCTGGATGATCTGCAGTGGGCGGACTTCGCCAGCCTCAAGCTGCTCCAGTACCTCACCACCCACCCCGACACGCCTCCGGTGCTGCTGATCGGCGCCTACCGGGACAATGAGGTGAGCGCCTCGCACCCGCTGCTGGTGGCGCTGGGGGAGGTGCGCCAGGCGGGGGCACGGCTCACGAGCCTCCACCTGGGGCCGCTCCTCCTGCCGCAGACGCGGCGGCTGGTGGCGGATGCGCTGCCTGGCGCGGCGGACGCGCTCGTGGAGCCGCTCTCGGCGCTGGTGCAGGAGAAGACGGGGGGCAATCCCTTCTTCCTCCTGCAGTTCCTCCAGGCGCTCTACCAGGATGGGTTGGTTTCGCGGCTGCCGGAGGGGGGGTGGCAGTGGGACGCGGAGGCCGTGCGGGCCCGGGGCTACTCGGACAACGTGGTGGACTTCCTGGTGGGCCGGCTGCTGCAGATGCCAGTCTCTACGCGGCAGCTGCTGCGCCTGGCCGCGTGCGTGGGAAGCGCCTTCGAGCTGGAGACCCTGGCGATCATCTCCGGCCAGGAGGCCGCCGAGGCGGAGCAGGGCCTCGAGCGGGCGCTGATGGAGGAGCTGGTGGCGCAGACGGGGCCGCAGCGCTACCGCTTCCTGCATGATCGCATCCAGCAGGCCGCCTATGCCCTCATCGCCGAGAGCGACCGCGAGGAGGTGCACCTGGAGGTCGGCCGCCTGCTGTGGGCGCGGCTCCCTCCCGAGGAGCTGAGTGAGCGCCTCTTCGAGGTGGTGGGGCACCTCAACGCCGGCGTGGAGCTGATGGAGGACGTGCGGGAGCGCTCGCGGCTGGCGCAGCTCAACGCCGAGGCAGGCTTCAGGGCCAAGGCCGCCACGGCCTGGCGCTCGGCCATCCGCTATTTCTCCCAGGCCTTCTCCTTGCTGCCCGGCGATCCCTGGGCGCTCACGCCCGGGCTGGCCTTCAAGCTGCGCCTGGAGCAGGCCACCAGCGAGCTGGCGAGCAGCAACCTCCCCGAGGCCCGCCGCCTCGTCGAGGAGCTCCTCCCCCGAGCCTCCACCCGCCAGGAGATGGCGGCGTGCTACGTGCTCAAGAGCGAGATCCACCTGTCGTCCGTGGAGGGCCCGGCCGCCGTCGCCTGCCTGCTGCAGTGTCTGGAGCGCTTCGGGGTGAGCATCCCCGCGCAGCCCACCTGGGAGCAGGCGCTCGCCGCCAACGAGGAGGTGGACGCCCTGGTGGCGGGGCGCTCCATCGAGGGGCTCGTGGATCAGCCACCCCTGGCCGATCCGGACCTGAAGACCGTCGTGGAGCTGATGGCGGCCCTGATCAACCCGGCGTTCTTCAGCAACGGCAAGCTGCTGGCGCTGCTCACGTGCCGGATGGTGGCGCTGACGGTGCGCCATGGGAGCAGCGCGGCGGCCACGCTGGGGTATGCTTGGTACGGGCTGGTGGCCAGCGGGATGTTCCGCGACTCCCCACGGGGGTATGCCTTTGGCAGGCTGGCCAGCGCGCTCGTCGAGCGCCACGGCTACACCGCCTGCAGGGCGAAGGTGCTCTTCATCGTGGGGCACGTGTCCTTGTGGGCGCGCCCGCTGCACACCGCGAGGCAGCTCTACCGGGAGTCCTTCCATCACGCGGTCGTGACGGGGGACTTCCTCCAGGCCAGCTACTGCTGCAACTTCCTGGCGACGCTGCCCCTGGTGATGGGCCTCGAGCTGTCCGAGGCGTACCGGGAGACGGTGGCGGCCAGCGAGTTCCCGCGCAAGGCCGGCAACAAGAGCGCGGAGGACTTCGTCCGGCTCGCCCAGGCGCTCGTGCAGCAGATGCGGGGGCTCAACAGGGCGTTCGACTCGCTGGACATGGAGGGCTTCAGCGAGAAGGAGCTCGAGGGCCGCTTGGGCAACCGCCTGCCCCCGGTGCTCTGCTGGTATTCGATCGCGAAGACCCGCTCACGCTTCCTGTGCGGCGCCTACGAGGAGGCGCGCCTGGCGAGTGACAAGGCCCAGGAGCTCATCTGGACCATGATGGGGCGCATCCAGCTCCTGGATCATCACCTCTACCGGGCCCTGACCCTGGCCGCGTGCCACCCGGCGGCCTCGGCGCCGCAGCAGGAGGCGTATGGGGAGGAGATCCAGCGCCACCACCAGCAGCTGGAGGAGTGGTCCCTTCACGCGCCGGAGACGTTCCGAGGGCCGGAGCGGATGGTGTACGCGGAGCTGGCCCGGCTCCGCGGCCACTCCGACGCGGCGGCCCGGGCATACGAGGAGGCCATCGAGGCGTCTCGCGAGCACGGCTTCATCCAGAACGTGGCGCTCGCGAGCGAGCTGGCCGCGCGCTTCTGGAAGCAGCGAGGGTTCCCGACGCTGGCGATGACTTATGCCCGCCAGGCGCGCGAGGCCTATGCCCAGTGGGGCGCCGAGGGCAAGGTGCGGCACCTGGACGCGCAGTGGCCGCACCTGGCCGTCCCGTCCGCGAGCAGCCAGGACACCTCCAGCATGTCCTCGGGCTCCAGCCAGGTGGACGCGCTCACCGTCGTGAAGGCCCAGCAGGCCATCTCCCGGGAGATGGACCTGGAGACGCTGGTGGGCACGCTCATGCGGGTGGTGCTCGAGAACGCCGGGGCCCAGCGCGGCGCCCTGCTGCTGTTGAAAGGCGACACGCTCGAGGTGGAGGCGGCCTCCCCGGCGGCGGCTCCCCAGGAGCTGCCCTGGACGCTGCTGTCCTACGTGCGGCGCACCGGCGAGCACGTCCTCATCGACGATACCTCCAAGGCGAACCCCTTCTCGTCCGATCCCTTCTTCGCCCAGAGCCAGGCCCGCTGCGTGCTGGGGCTGCCGCTGAGGCGCCAGGAGGAGTTCCACGGGCTGCTGTACCTGGAGAACTCCCTCACCCCCGAGGCCTTCAGCGCCAGCCGCATCACCTTGCTGCAGCACCTGGCCTCCCAGGCCGTCATCTCCATCGAGAACGCGCGGCTCTATGCCGAGGTGCGGCAGGCCGAGCTCGCCCTGCGCCGGGCCAACGAGGAGCTGGAGCTGCGCGTGGAGGAGCGCACGCGCGAGCTGAAGCAGGCCCAGGCCCGGCTGGTGGAGACGGCGCGCAGCGTGGGCATGGCCGAGGTGGCCGCCAACGTGCTGCATGACGTGGGCAACACGCTCAACAGCCTCGTGGTGGACAGCCAGCAGCTGAGCCACGCGGTGGAGATCTCTCGCGTGGGCCGTGTCGAGCAGGTGGCCCTGCTCCTGGAGCAGCACCGCGAGCAGCTCCCGGACTTCTTCGCCCGAGATCCACGCGGCACCCAGCTCGTCTCCTACCTCACGGGGCTGGCGGGAGAGCTGGGGCGGGAGCGGTCCCTGCTGCAGCAGGGCATGACGAACATGTGCCGGAACATCGACCGGGTGCGCTCGATCGTCGCGCTCCAGCAGACGTACGCGAAGTCCACGCTGCTGGAGCAGGAGTGCGAGCTGCCCGAGGTGCTGGAGGAGGCCCTGCGCCTGCAGCTGGGGGCGCTGACGCAGGCGGAGGTGCGGGTGGAGAAGGAGCTGGAGGCCCTGCCCCGGGTGACGGTGGACCGGCACCGGCTGCTGCAGATCCTCATCAACCTGCTCAGCAACGCCCGGCAGGCCCTGGAGGCCGTCGAGCCGGGGCGGCGCAGGGTGCGGCTCCGTCTCTACCGGGACGGGGAGTGGGTCTGCCTCCAGGTGGTGGACAACGGCCAGGGCATCTCGAGGGAGGCGCGCGGGAACCTCTTCTCCCAGGGCTTCACCACGCGCAAGGAGGGCCACGGGATCGGCCTGCACTCCAGCGCGCTCTCGGCGCAGCTGATGGGCGGGAAGCTGACGCTGGAGAGCGAGGGGCCGGGGCTCGGGGCCACGGCCACGCTCCGGCTGCCCTTCTCGGGAGCCACGGCCCGCGTGCTGAAGGCGACGGGCTAGGCTCGGCTCCTGGCACTTCTGGTGGACCCTGGGGATGAGCTCGAGGAGCTGATCACGCTCATCACTGGCGGCCGGTAGCACACGGGGGCGGCCGGTCGGCCGGCCTCGCTTGGAGCTGCAAGCAAGTAGACGTCCCCTGCACTGGCGGGCCTCTCGGGCAGCCGGACGCATGGTAACTTTCCGGTCCCAAATGCATGCCGCCTTCCGACGCGCCTACAACCAGCGCTTCTCCGCCGAGTATTACGAGCAATACCGCAGTCGGCTGCAGGCAGAGGTGGGGCCGGTGCCGTACCGCCTGGCCGAGTCGCCGCTGTTCATCCCTCCCGCCACGCGCGATCGGATCTTCCGCTACACGGCGGAGATCATCTCCCAGCTGGCGGAGCCGGAGCGCCTGGCCCGCGCCCGCACGGTCGTCCCGGCCGAGTTCGACGTGCCCCGGCAGGACGACGCGCCGGACGTGATGACGGTGGACTTCGCCGTCGTCCGTGGCGAGGACGGCGAGCTCGACGGGCGGGTGGTGGAGCTGCAGGCCTTCCCGTCCCTGTTCGCCTTCACGATGATCCAGGCGCGCGTCTTCGACGAGATGATGAAGCTGCCGGGGGCCTCCCAGGGCTTCCACTGCTTCGCCCGCGGGCACGACTTCGACAGCGCGCATGCGCTCCTTCGCCGCGCCCTGCTGGGGGGCCACCGCCCGGAGGAGGTCGTCCTGCTGGAGATCGAGCCGCGGCAGCAGAAGACGCTCCCGGACTTCGTGGCGACCCAGGCGCTCACCGGCGTCGAGCCCGTCTGCGTGACGGAGGTCCTCCGCGAGGGCCGTCAGCTCTTCCGGATGAAGGACGGCCGCCGGCTCCCCATCCGCCGCATCTTCAACCGGGTGGTCTTCGACGAGCTCCAGCGGAAGAACCCGCCCATGGCGTTCAAGTTCACGGATGACCTGGACGTGAGCTGGTGCCCGCACCCCAACTGGTACTGGATGTGGTCCAAGTTCTCGCTGCCCCTGCTGGACCACCCGGCCGTCCCGAAGGCCACGCCCCTCTCGCGGCTCCAGGAGGTGCCGGCGGACCTGGAGCGCTACGTGCTCAAGCCCCTGTTCTCGTACGCGGGGGCGGGCGTGAAGGTGGATCCGACGGCGGAGGACCTCGCCCAGGTGCCGGCGGAGCAGCGCGAGGGGTGGATCCTCCAGCGGAAGATCGACTACGCGCGAGAGCTGTGGACGCCCGAGGGCAACGGCGTGGCCGCGGAGATCCGCGTGCTGTGCCTGCGCGACGAGGGCCAGCGCCTGCCCCAGCCCTTCATGAACCTGGTGCGGCTGTCCCGAGGGAAGATGCTCGGGGTGGACTTCAACAAGGGGCTGGACTGGGTGGGCTCCAGCGTGGCGCTCTGGCCGAAGGCGGAGTAGCCCGCGCCCCGGCGCGTCGAGCGGCCACGCCGATGGCTGGGCTGCTCAGCCGGTCCTGGCGGTTGCGGGCGGGCTGCTCACGCCTCGCATCGTCTCCTCTATCAGCCACTTCACCACGGCCCGGGTGTCGTTGTTGCTGTTCTTGTAGATCTCCAGCTGCCGCTCCGCGGAGGTCCCCTCCTGCAGGATCCGGCGCACGCGCTCCACCTCGTGCGTGGTCCCCAGCATGTCCGAGGCCTCGGAGACGAAGGAGATCATCTCGTCCAGCAGCTCGGCGTAGGGCCGCTCCTGCTGCTGGCCGAAGTCGATGAGCTTGCCGCGGATGCCGTAGCGGCTGGCCCGCCACTTGTTCTCCTCCACCAGCGGCGACATGTAGTGGCGCCACGACATGTTGCGGCGCAGCAGCAGGTAGAGCTTGGCCATCAGCGCCTGGATCAGCGAGACGATCGCGATCTCCTGCTCCAGGTTGGTCGGCATGTCGCAGATGCGGACCTCCACCGTGTCGAAGATGTGGTGGACGCGCACGTCCCACCAGATCTTCTTCCCGTTGTCGATGCAGTTGGTCTTCACCAGCAGGTTCACGAACTCGGTGAACTGCGAGTAGCTCTCGAAGGTGGGGGGGATGCCGGTGCGCGGGAAGCGCTTGAAGATCAGCGTCCGCGTGGACTGCTGGCCCGTGGCCCGCCCCAGCCAGAACGGCGAGGAGGTGGAGAGCGCCAGCAGGTGCGGCAGGAAGTAGCGCACCTGGTTGGCCAGGGCGATGGCCGTCTCCCGGTCCTTGATGCCCACGTGGACGTGGAGGCCGAAGATCAGGTTGCCGCGGGCGATGTCCTGCATGTCCTGGACGATGACCTGGTAGCGGTCCCCCGGGGTGATCTCCTGGTTCTTCCAGTCGCTGAACGGGTGCGTCCCCGCGGCGACGATGTTCATGCCGCCCTTGCGCGCCAGCTTGTCCAGCTCGAGCCGCATCTCGGTCAGCTCCGAGCGCACCTCGCCGATGTTCTTGCAGACGCCGGTGCCCACCTCGACGACGGACTGGTGCATCTCCGCGCGCACGCGCTCGCGGAGCACCGTCTTCCCGTCGTCCATGATCTTGGAGATGTAGGAGCGCAGCTCGTGGCTCTGCGCGTCGACGATCTGGAACTCTTCCTCGACGCCCAGCGTGAACTGACCCTCCAGCAGAGGAGACCCGCTCATGTTCGTTACCTCGCGTTCGCGACGGCAGTCACCACGTTGGCCCGCGCCGAGGCGGAGGAGGCCGCCGGCCGGGACGATTTCTGCTCCAGGTAGCGCTGCCACGCGTGGCCGGTGTCGTTCTTGCGGCCCTCGCGCGCGGCGCTGACGCACAGCTCCGTCATCTTCTCCAGGCACCACTCGTAGTTGTCCGCGAGGATGTGGTGCGGATACATGTCCGGCGCCGGGTTGGTGAAGTCGATCGCGTAGGGGACGCCGTCCTTGATCGCGAACTCCACCGAGTTCATGTCATAGCCGAGCGCGCGGTTGAGCTCGCGCGCGCCGTCGAGGATGCGCTCCTCCAGGGCGGCGGGCAAAAAGCCCTTGTCCGGCAGGTAGCTGCGCGTCTTCACGCTGTAGCGGATCATCCGCACGTTATCCCGGCCGATGCACAGGCAGCGCACGTAGTCGTCGAACTCGATGAACTGCTGCAGCGTGAGCACCAGCTGCCCGGACTCGTTGTAGACGCGCATCAGCTCGTCCATGGAGTCCACCCGGTTCACGTTGCGCCAGCCGCCGCCGTCCGCCGGCTTGCAGATGGCCGGGAAGCCCACGTACCGGGCGATGCCCTCCCAGTCCAGCGGGTAGACCAGGTTGTTCAGCGAGCGCTTCAGGTCGATGGACGGCAGGTACTCGCGCTGCGGGAGCATCATCGTCCGGGGCACGGTGACGCCGATGCGCTGGGCCAGCGAGAAGCCGAAGAACTTGTCATCCGCCGAGAACCAGAACGGATCATTGATGACGTAGGTGCCGGCCAGCATGGCCGCCTTGAGGTGGAACCGGTAGAAGGGCACCTCGTGGCTGATGCGGTCGACGAGCACGTCATACTTCTGGGTGAAGTTCTCCGGGGTGGCGTCGATCTTCGCCAGCTCCGCCTCGAAGCCGGGGATCGCGTTGATGCGCTGGATCAGCGCCATGGGGAAGTGGTCCCACTCCATCCCCGCCAGGATTCCAATCTTCTTGTTCACGAGTTGCTCTCCGCCGAGACAGCGGCCTCCATGGGACGGCCAAAGGCATCCAGGCCCATCGCCGTGTCATAGGACGGCAGCTCCAGCGGGGCCCATTCGCGATCCAGCGCCAGCGTGTTGAAGCTGCGCGCCATCCACCCGGGCAGCAGCAGCGCGTAGGTGCGCGCCAGCCGGGAGGGATCATCAATCGTCTTGCACATGCGGCGGTAGATGAGCTCGCCGTAGGTCTCGATGACGGCCTTGGCCTGCTCGGGGCGCTCCAGCCAGTTGAGCACGCCGGGGCGGTCCGCCTCGGGGTGGAAGATGGTGCCCTGGACGCCGCGGGCGAAGTGGAAGGCCATCAGCCCCCGGCCCTTGCTGTGCCCGTCCCGGCTCTCGCGGGCCAGGAGCGTCCCGCCCAGCTCCCGCAGCCGCCGCTCGTCCAGGTCCACCGCCTGCCAGCTGCGGTGCTCCCACACGAAGAGCCGATCCCCGAAGGGGGCGAACAGGGGCGAGGCCAGGCCCTCCTCCGTGGGGTAGACGGGCATGATGCCGAACTTGCGCTCGCGGGGGATCATGGCGGCGACGCCGAAGTGCAGCACGGCGAGCTCGAACGAGTAGCAGACGGCGAAGAGGGAGGGCGCGGAGCTGCCGTGCTGGAGCTGCCCGTCGACGATGCGGTCGAAGAAGGAGCGCATGCCGGTGGCCCAGTGCTCCTTGAAGCCGTCCACGGGGGCGTCCGGTCCACCGGTGCACAGGTAGAGATCGCAGTCAGGGGGGGGCGGCTCGCCGAGGTTGCGCGGCTGCGCGTGCGCGGTGGTGACGGTGAGCCCGGGGTTGCGGGCCCGGACGCGCTCGGAGAAGGCGGCGATGATGGAGCGGAACGAGCGGATGGCCTGGTTGGCCACCCCGTTGTTCATGTCGATGAGGCCAATGCGGAGGGTACGGGAGCGGCCAGCAAGAGTCATGCGTCCCGGGTGTACCTGTTTTTACGCCGGAGTGAAACGGGGGGGGAGATGGTTGGGGCTGCTACTTGACGGTAGGCGGAAATCCTCACTGGGGATGCTGGGATGCAGGTAGCGAAGGGGAGTCCGCTGTCGCCCCACGTTGGAGTTCGGCGTGTAGCCAGTCCCTGAAGAAGTACGTGCTCGTGAAGGAGAGTTCCCGCTCAGTCCCGACGCTGGCGATTCCCACGAGCCAGCGCTGGCTCGTGTCTTCCCGGAAGCAGGGCCCGCCCGTGTATCCGTTGTAGACGAAGGCACCCTGCTGCTCATAGAGGACTCTGCCTCCCGAGCCTCCATGGAGCTGGGTGACCTTGTTGCGCCTGAAATAGCGGATCCAGGGGCGGTCTCGAAAGCGCGGATCGTCGCCATAGCCCGCCATGACGAGCGCTTCGTTCTCCTGGACTTCCGCCTCGGCGAATGGGACGTGCGGCAGCGGCTCGTCCACGGGGGAGTCCAGGATGATGATGGCGAGATCGGCCTGGGTGGACACGACGGCGCCTTGATCATCGAGCTCGAGCTTGAATGAGGGATGAACGCGGACGCTGCCCTCGAACCTTCGCATCGTGGTCGATTCTGGCGCTTCCTTGAGGGCAGAGCCCGTCCTCGCGCCGTAGCGAACCGTCCCCATGAACGCACGCTCAGCGCAGGCGGAGGGACCCATGGGGCCCTTTTCAGGAACGCCCTGCGAAGCAGCATGCCGCGGCGGGCAAACACAGCTGGCTGCTGTCAGGGCCACCCGCGAGTTCAGGAGGATACCGCTGCAGCTCGCGTACACCTGCTCGCCATCTGCCGTGAGCATGAGGGTGGAGGCGTACCGGTTGCTGACGTCCACCTCTCCTGCCGCCGGGCCACCCCT
Source organism: Myxococcaceae bacterium (assembly GCA_016926755.1). Taxonomy (GTDB): domain Bacteria; phylum Myxococcota; class Myxococcia; order Myxococcales; family Myxococcaceae; genus Hyalangium. The sequence goes on from JAFGNZ010000290.1 coordinate 19,054, forward strand.
GAACCTCTTGGCAATGGCGGGCTCCCAGCCCTCTGGAAGTTCTCCGCGGTCGGTTGAATCCGTGTCCTGCACGGAGCTTGGGGTTGGAGCGTGTGCTGGAACATCCGTGCTGTTCTGCTTGCATCCCCCCGCAAAGGACACTCCGACTGCGCACAGGAAGAGCACTCCGATGGGAGCAAGCGGACGCCGCACCTCAACCTCCCGCTGGGACAGGGGCCGTTCGGAGCCAGGGTACTCCTCGCCGTGGGGGCGCCCCAACACTCCCTCACCCTGTGCTGCAACTCGCTGATTTTGCTGGGCTCGTGCGAACAGTCATCACGGCTTGCGCAGGGGGGCGGAGGCTGGCTGGCGGCTGGGGAGGAGCACGGGCGTGTAGCAGGTGCCCTTGAACATGTGTCCGCCGCTGGGCTTGAGGAGCTCGCACTCCTCGCGATCCAACGAGGTCTTGACCCAACACCCGCCGCCGAGGGGGACCTGCCGTGGGTGAGGGCATCGCCCTTTCGCATCGGGCCGCGTCTGGCCCGGCAACGGCTCGGGGAGCGTATCCTCGGCCCGCACTCCTGGCACGGAGGGCGCGGGGGAGGCTGCCGTGGAGGTGGTCGCCGCCTCATCGCCAAGCCCTGAGGTACCACCGTCCTCCAGGCGGGCCCTGCCTGCCTCGTGCCTGACGACAGTGGGCTGCTCCGCGAACTTGCCAGGCGTGCTCCACCAGCCCCAGGCCCCGAGCGTCAGGAGCGCTGCTGTCGTCGCGAGCCGACGCCGCCAGGAGCGGGCGCGCGCTGGGGGATGGGCCCGCTCGGCGGAGCTTGGCGTGTGCGAGGACAGCTCCGGAGCCTGAGCCCGCACCTCGGCCACCTCATGTCCCGGTGGGAGGAGGGCCGGCCCGGAAGCACCCGGGGCTTGTTCGGGAGGGCTCCCCGAGGGCCGCGTCTCCTGGATGAAGAGCGAACGGGTGCTCTCGGGGCTTGTGAGCTGCGCTGCCTGCTCCAGCGCCTGGGCCAGCTCCGCGGTGGGGCCACGCTCCTCGGGACGCGCCGAGAGCATGCGGAGGATCA
>JAFGNZ010000291.1 GCA_016926755.1 Myxococcaceae bacterium
GGCGACCACCCGGCGCTGCTGGAGAAGGCGCTGGCCACGGCGATGATGCTCTCGGACACCGCGGGCGCCATCGCCTACGTGGAGCGCGAGCTGAAGGGGGTGCCCGGCCACGAGCAGGGCTGGCTCAACCTGGCCCACCTGCGGCTGCTGACGAAGGACTTCGACAAGAGCGAGCAGGCGGCCCGCGCGCTGCTCGAGCGCAACCCGAACAACTGGGAGGCGTGGTTCCACCTGGGCAACCTCTTCGAGGCCGTCCCGCTCGAGGACAAGGCCGAGGAGGCCTACCGCAAGGCCGTGGAGCTGGCCCCGGACAACTGGAAGCCTCTGACCAACCTCGCCACGCTCCTCATCCAGCGGGACTCGCGGGCGAAGAACGCCGAGGCCGTCCCGCTGCTGGAGCAGGCCCTCCTGCTCGCGCCCAAGGGCGAATGGCGGGTGCTCTACAACCTGGCGCTCGCCCACACCCGGCTCGGGAAGCGGGAGCGCGCCCTGGAGCTGGCCCGGCGGATCCAGCGCGAGGCTCCCCCGGGCGATGCCATGGTCGAAGAGGCCCGGCGGCTGGAGGCCAACCTCGGCGCATAGGCGCGCGGCGTGTGCCTGAGCGTCACCCCCCTGCCGCCCGCGTCTGCCCCGCGGGGGGGACGGCGGCGACGAGGTTCGTCTCGGGAGCCAGCGCCGGCAGCGCCCCCTCTCGCAGGGCGAGGCGCTCGGCGTGGAGGCTGTGGAAGAGCGCCTTCAGCAGGTCGGACTCGATGTCGTCGTGGCGGGCGAAGTCGTCGATCCAGACCTTGACGATGTAGCGCTGGAACAGCGGCGTCATCCCCACGAGCCAGGCCTTCGGGGCGGGCTCCTTGCGGATCTCGGGGCGGGCTTCGCAGGCCTGGCGCACGGCCTGCTCCACCTGCTCGGGGGTGGCCTCCAGCCGCACGAGGAGCTCCACGTTGCGCGCGCAGACCTTGTCGGGGGCGTAGAAGTTCTGCAGGCGCGTCTTGGCGATGACCGAGTTGGGCACGATGACGACGTCCCACGAGAAGGTGCGCAGGTGGGTGGAGCGCCAGCCCATGTACACGACCTGGCCCTCGATGCCGTCGATGAGGATCCAGTCCCCCGGGCCGAAGGGCTTCTCCACGTGGAGCGCCAGGCCGGCGAAGAGGTTGCCCAGCGTGTCCTGCAGCGCCAGACCCAGGACGACGGTGACGACGGTGGAGGTGGCAAGCACCGGGACGACGTTGACGCCCGTCACGGAGCCGAAGACGGACAGGGCGACGACGGTGTAGACGACCAGCAGCAGCAGGTGCCGCACGACGGCGGGCACCTCGATGCCCTTGCGCTCGCCCAGCCAGTAGTGGAGGACGAAGGTCTCCAGCGCCTCGATGATGAGGTAGGCGATGAGCAGCAGCTCGACGATGGAGACCGCGGTGCGGATGACCTCATGCTCGATGCCGCGCAGCGCGAGGAAGGCGTGGAGCGAGATGAGCAGGTGCAGCACGCGCGCGGGCAGCCGCATCCGCCGCAGGAGCAGATCATCGAGCCGGGTCTGCGACCGCTGGGAGAAGCGGTGCAGGGCGCCGAAGATGAGCCGGTAGGCCAGCTCGCCCAGCGCGAGCAGCCCGGCGATGACCCCCAAGGTGAGCGGCCACGAGGCCGGCATCCGCACGTGCTCGGCCCAGAACGCCGTCAACCACTCATGACTCAAGTCCACCTCCTTGCGTGGGGCTCACCGCCGAAGTGGCCTGGAACCCTAATCTCCTGCCCGCTCCATTGCGACCCCGCGGAGGTACCTCCTACCGGACATGCCTGTCTGCCTTGGGGGCTGCCTGCCTCTTCCACGCTGGAACCTCAGATCAACGGCGCATTTCGGTACCAGGGAACGGGGAGGGGACATGGGGTTGGATCGAGTGGCGTTGCTCGGCTGGTTGCTTCTCACGGCGGAGGCGCTTGCGGCACAGCCCATCGCTCCCATCGGCGGAGGGGACGCGCTGACGTTGCCGGCCCAGCGGCATGTGGTGCGGCTCGCGCCTCCGGATGGGAGCGCTGTCTGGCTGCTGGCGCTCCAGCAGGATGGGAAGGACGAACACGGGCTTGGCTTCTTCCGCAGCGAGGATGAGGGCGAGACGTGGTCGTACGCAGCTCCCATCCAGAATGACTGGACGCACCGAGACACGGCGGACCTGCTGCCCGTGGGGATGGACGTGGCGCTGGTGTATTCGCACGAGGGTTCCACCCCCGATGGCTCCACCCGGCATGACGTCTACTTCCAGTGGTGGCGCTACCAGGCGGCGGGCCGGGAGTGGACGCCCTCGCCCGCTGTCCGCGTCTTCGACTCCACCCGAGCAGACACCGGCTACATGCGGGCCGAGCTCGCACGCGACTCGCTGGGTCGCCTATGGGTGCAGGCCTTTCGCCTCGAGCCAGACGGCACGCATACCGCGGTCCTCAGCCTGAGCGGGGACGAGGGCCTCACCTTCCAGCCCCAGGCCCCCCTGGCCCACCTCCCCATGCGCGGCGGTGGCCGGCTGATCCACCTGGGGGACCGGCTCCTCTTCCTCTATGGGCACCATGGCGTCTCCCCGGCGTGGTTCCGGGTGCGCGCGGACACCGCGCCCCTCGGCTCCTGGCAGCCGGAGCAGGAGGCCTTCTCCGAGGGCATCTATCACGGGTCCTCGCTGAGCGCGGTGTCCCTGGGGAACGGGAGGATGCACCTCGTCTACAAGGATATCGCGGATCGGCTCCTCTACCGCGCCTTCGCTGGGGAGACGTTCGGCCCGCCTGTCGTGTTGGAGGGCACGGGCGACTGGGCGCTGCAGCCGGCCGTGACGTTGGTGGGCGAGGAGCTCCTCGTCTTCAACAACCCACCCGTCAGCCTGGGCACCCACTACACGCTGGCGGTGCGAGTGTTGTCGGGCGGCACCTTCGGCTCGGCCCAGGTGCTGGAGAGCTCCGAGCGCTTCCGAGGGTACCTCGCCGTGCCGGAGCGGCTGCCCGACTCGCTGCCCCGCGTGCCCATCCTCCATGGCGAGACGCCTGACGCGAACAGTGACGGCAACGCCGCCGTCACCTTCTTCGCGCGCGGCGAGCAAGGCGGCCAGCGGCTGGGGCTCGAGCTGGTGCACGCCAACACCACCCACCGCTTCCTCACGGCCTCCCCTGGAGGGGAGGCGTATGCCCTCGGGCTGGATGACTCCTGGTCCCGGCTCTACGAGAGCACGGACGGCGCGCGGACCTGGCACTTCAAGGCGGACCACCCGCTCGGCGCCGGCTTCCTGGTGATGACGGCGCTCGCGGATGGGACGCTGCTGGCCGACACCACTCGCGACGGCCTCCACTTCGTGTCCCGCTCGGGTGACGGAGGCGCCACCTGGCAGGAGGTGCTCTCCCTGGGGAGCTACCGGCTGCTCACGTCTCACAGCATCGCGGAGCTCGATGGGGCGGTGTACCTGCTCGAGTACCAGTCCTTCACCGGGGGGGACGCGCCCATCCGCCTGTATGCGAGCGGAGACCGGGGCCGCACCTGGAGCGTGCGACAGACGTTCTTCGGGCACCGCCACGGGCATGGGCTGGCGGCGGATCCGGCACGCCATGCCCTCTGGGCCTTCTTTGGAGACACCACCCCCCAGTCGGGCACCTACCGCTCGACGGACGCGGGCAGCTCCTGGCAGCTCCTCGTCGGAGGGCAGGAGGGGGACGTGGTGGACGGAGTAGTCCTTGCCGATGGCAGTCTGCTCTACGGGCAGGACATCTCCTATCTCCCGAACCTGCCCCACGTCGCCCGGGTGACGCCCGATGGGAGCTATGTCGAGCTGTATCGGCTGCCGGGCCCCGCCTACTCCACCTATGCCCTGCGCACGGGGGGCTTCGTGGTGGGGGCCGCGCGCGAGCCCGATGGAGACATCTATCTCCCCGGAGAGGAGAGCGCGCACGTGGTGGCCAGCCTCGATGGCATCCATTGGGAGCGGCTGCGGAGCTACCCCCGGCTGGATCCGAACGAGAACGTCCGCGCGGATGTCTACGCCGAGCTGCCCTCGGGCCTGCTCATTCTCCAGCTCGAGAATGCGTGGGGCTTCGGCCCCGGCGGTGTGGGCTACCAGCTCCTGCGCCCGGTCCGGCTCAGTGCTCCTCTGGCTCCGGGATGTCTCCCGACACGAGCTTCAGGAAGAGCCAAGGCTTGCGAAAGATGAGCTGGACGATGGGCGGCTTCTCCTTCGAGTGGGTGCGGCTCGCGCGCGGAGGCTCGATCCACTCGAAGGGCAGGTGCACGACGGTGCCGGGCGTTCGCGCGGTCGTGAGCACCTCGAAGAAGCCCGCGGCCTCGAACTCCCTGGCGGCCAGTCCCACGGACCGGCAGCAGAAGGGTCAGACGGGCACCAGCGCCACCACGTCCACGGCCTCCTGCTTCAGCCGCGCGATCATGGCTGGCACGCTGCGCTCGAGGAACTCCCGCGGCTTCAGCAGGAAGCCCATGAACGAATAGTGCGAGGGGGCCACGCCGCCAATGACTCCCTCCGCCTGGAGCTCCTCGAGCCGGCGGATCGGCAGCACGCAGTCGAGATCCTCCCGGCCTGTTCCCGGCAGAGGCGGGTGCGCCCACCGTTCTAACTTATGCCGACGAGTCCACTTGCTGCGGCCAGGCTACCAAGGTCGCGACCGCGATGGCCAACCGGTCAGAGTCGATCGGCTTCGCGAGGTGCATCTGAAAACCGGACTCCAGCGCTCGCTTGCGATCTTCCTCGCCTGCCAGGGCCGTGAGCGCGGCGGCGGGGATCTCTCTTCCTCGGCTTCCGCTCCGCAGCTTGCGGATGAACGCGTAGCCATCCTCACCAGGCATTGCGATGTCACACAGGATCACCTGCGGAATGAACCTCTCCAGCGCAGCAAGGCCCTCCGCTGCTGAGCGCGCGGCTCGAACTTCGGCGCCCTGCTCTTCGAGCATCGCGGCGCAAGCCTCCCGTGTATCGTCGTCATCTTCGATCAGGAGCACGCGTACGCCGCTGATGCTGCGCACCACTGTCCTCCTGGCCACCGGCGCGACCGCCCCGTCGTGTGCCGCCAGCGGCAGCGTGACCGTGAACGTTGCGCCTTTGCCCTCTCCGGGACTTTCAGCACGAACCTCGCCGCCATGCACGTTCACGATGTGGCGAACGATCGCCAGGCCGAGGCCCAGCCCACCGTGGGCCCGGGTCATCGAGCTTTCGGCTTGGACGAAGCGGTTGAAGAGGTGCGGAATGATCTCGGCAGGAAAGCCGAGCCCGGTGTCACTCACGGTGATCTGAGCTTTCCCGTCGGTCGCTTCGAGGCTGACCACAACCTTGCCTCCCCTGGGCGTGAACTTGATGGAGTTGTTGAGCAGGTTGGCGACCACTTGTTGCAAGCGAGCCGGATCACCGTGGACCGGGCGGAGGGAGCCGTGGATGGCGAGCTCGAGCCCAATCCCCTTCGCTTCAGCGGAGATCTGCGCCACGTCGACTGCGCTCTGGACAACGGTCGCGAGATCGACCGCCTGAAGATCCAGCATCAGTTTTCCAGACACGATGCGCGAGATATCGAGGAGGTCATCGATCAGCCTGACCTGGTTTCCAACCGCGCGCTCGATCGCGGCACTCGCGCGTCGGATCCGGGGGTCCTCCGTCGCCGTCTTCTGGAGCAGCTGCGCCGACATCAGAATCGCGCTGAGCGGTGTGCGCAGCTCGTGCGAAAGGGTGGCGAGGAAGAGATCCTTGGCACGGTTGGCTTGCTCCGCTTCGACGCGTGCCTGCTTCTCTGAAGCCTCGAGCAGGCGGCGCTCCGTGATGTCCTCGAGCGCGAGCAGGAGCATCAGGTCGCCACCGGCGCCTTGGATCGGGCAGCCGGCCACCACGAGATCCCTACGGCCGCTCCCCGGGAACGTGCACTCGACCTCGAGATCCTGGAACGGAGCGTGGGCAGTCAGACTTCGCTCGGTCGCTTCGCGAAGCGCGGGCACGTTCAGGGCACCGGCCGCGAGCTCAAAGAGCTCGGCGTGCTCGGTCATGTTCGGTCGCGCGGCAAAGCTCCGGTAGAAAGGGGGGTTGGCCGACACGATGCGCAGGTTCCTGTCGAGCACGACCAGAGACATCGGGACGGTCTCCACGATGCTTTGGGCGTAGTCGCGGGCACGCTCTGCTTCCTGCACCGCGCGCTTCAACACGTCGACGTCGAGAAACGCAAGAACGGCGCCGTCGAGCCGATGGTCCACCGTCCGATACGGGCGAATATGCAACCTGAACCAGCGACCATCCAGCCCTTGAACCTCGTATTCCTTCGGGGTGATGGACTCGATCGTCTCGCGGATTCTGCCGACCAGGTCGTCGGCTTTGACCTTGAGCTTCACGTCGTCGATCGAACGTCCCACATCTCCGGGGAGGAGGCTCGAGATCTCCCGTGCGGTGGGAGTGAACCGCCGGATCCGAAGGGCCTGGTCCACCATGATGACCGGGATCTGGACGCTCTCCAGGAAATTGACGAGGTCGCTCGCGACCAGGTCCAATTGCTGATTCCTGTTGTGCAGCTCATCATTGAGCGTGCTGAGCTCCTCGTTCGTGGATTGGAGCTCTTCCTGCGTACTTTGGAGCTCCTCGTTGGTGCTCTGGAGTTCCTCGTTGGCGGCGATCAGCTCCTCATTCGCGGCGCCCAGGTCCTCGGTGGTGTCCTGGTGCTCGCCCGTGATGGCCTGAAGATACTCTCTGGTGGCTGCCAGCTCTACCCTGAGTCGAGCTACCTCCTCGGCTGGCGGGCCCTGGGCTGCTTGCTGGCCCCCGGTCGGGGATGCGGGCCGCGGGCCGCCTTCGGCGCCTTCGCGGGTGACCTGCTCCTCGAAGATGATGAGGAAGTAGCGCCCCGCTGTAGTCGCGACACCGGCGAGCGGCACCACCTCGAGGTTGATGGAGCGAGCGTGCGCGTCCTCTGTGATCCGCGCGCCTTGCCTGCGGACGGTGATGGACTGGGCCTTCGCGGTTTCGAGGGCCTCGCGCAGATGACCCACGAGCCCCCCCCGCGCCAACTTGAGGACGTTCAATTGCGGCTGCCCGGGCGGTGGCTCGAGGAAGTCTCCGGTGTGGCCGCGGAACTGGATGACCTCCAGCCGTTCGTTGACGATGACCCCTGGGGGAGCGTACCGGGCCAGGAGGAAGTGGTCGGCCTGCCTCTGCGCGTCTCGCGCTGGCTGTGGTCGTTGGGCGGGTTGGAACCCAGGGAGCTTGGGCTCGGCTTCGCGACCGAGCGCCAGCGGATA
>JAFGNZ010000292.1 GCA_016926755.1 Myxococcaceae bacterium
ACCCGGCGACCGGCACGTGGACCCTCACCGCCTCGTGGGCCCTGGGAAACCGGGGAACTCAGGCCGCTCGCGCCCGTCAGCGGATTGCCCCTGGTGGGCCGCATGTGTCCCCAGTGTGCCCCTCCAGCGGGGAATTGAATGGGAGACGAGATGGGACGAGACGGGATGGAGCGGGGGGAACGAACCGACGTGAGATCAAGGCGTTAGCCGGTAACAGCGCGACCTGCTTAGCGTCTTGCTCTCGCCTTGCTGCGGCTTCGATCCCCGCCGCCTCCCTCCCGAGAAGCCCAGCAATCTGGCTGCTTCGCTCGCCCGCCGAGCAGCCGAACAGCCCTCGTGCTCTGGGGAACGCGCACTCCAGCTGTCAGGTTGGAATGCACGGGCTGAAAGAAGGCGGCGCGCATCCACCCGCAAGCGCTTCGCGGAGAGGGTTGGGTCTACGGTCATGAACATGGACGTGAGAGCTCAGGCCGAGAGAGCGGGGGCCTCGCTTCAGGATGCCTTCCTGCTCCTGGAGGTATCCAGCCAGCTCAGCCGGACACACGATGTCCAGGCGATTGCCCGGCATGTCTGCTCGGTGGCGAGGCGGCTCGTGGGCATGGACGGCACCACGCTCGTCCTGCGCGAAAGAGAGCAGGTCTACTACGCGGAGGAGGAGGCACCCGAGCGCCTCTGGCGGGGACGCCGGTTCCCGGCGGTGCAGTGCATCTCCGGTTGGGCCATCCTGAACCGTCAGACGGCGGTCATCGAGGACATCTACACGGATCCGCGCATCCCCATCGAGGCGTACCGCCCCACGTTCGTCCAGAGTCTCGCCATGGTGCCGATGGGCCGCGAGCAGCCCTCCGGCTCGATCGGGGCGTACTGGGCGCGCCGTCACAAGGCGACGGAGCGGGAGGTGTTCCTGCTCGAAAGCCTCGCCGAGCTGGCGGCAGCGGCCCTGTCCCAGGCCAGGCTCCATGAGGAGGTGGAGCGGCTCCGGGCCCAGGCTTCGTGTGTGGAGGGAGCCTCCGGCTCCGGCGGAGATCCAACGCTCGCGCGGATCATCCCGCTCGTGGCGCATGACCTGAAGAATCCGCTGGGGGCCATCTCACTCGCGGCCCAGGCACTCCTGCGGCGCGGCTCACTTGACGAGAAGGACACGGGGCGTGTGCGGCGGATCCTCGCCAGTGTGGAGCGCGCACGGCATCTCGTGAGCGAGGTTCTCGAGTACTCCCGCCTCCAGGCGGGAAGCGGGATGCCGCTGGACGTCGTGGACGCGCGGTTGGATGACATCACGCGCTCCGTCGTCGATGAGGCGCGGACCGCCTTCCCTGGCCGGAAGATCGATCTCATCGCCAGGGATGCAGCCGGGAGGTGGGACGTCCACCGGGTGGCGGAGGTGCTGTCGAACCTGCTCGGCAACGCGCTCCAGCATGGCGAGCCGGCGCGGCCCGTCACGCTGTCCGTTGGCGCCCGGCATGGGGAGTGCTTCGTCGAGCTGCACAACTTCGGCCCCCCCATCCCCGAGGACGTGCTGCCGGTCCTGTTCGAGCCGTTCCGCCAGGGCCGGAAGGGGGACCGGGGCTCGGTGGGGCTGGGCCTCTTCATCGTGAAGCAGATCGTCCACGCCCACGGCGGGCGCATCCGCGTGCGCTCCACGTCCGAGCATGGCACCACGTTCTCGGTCCACCTGCCGGCGCATCAGTCACTGCCCATCCTCCCGTTGCGCGAAGTGGCGGGTTGACACGGTTCAGCCGATGGCGGCAACCCCGTTGACCGGCGCCGCCTCCGCGTGGAGCCTGGGCGGGAACGCATGGACGAAGAAGGCGCTCGCGGGCAGCAGCGCCTCCAGGTTCGTGAGGTTCTCGAACCGGGCCAAGGCGCGTGAGCTCTTCCAGCGGTACGCCGAGCGCTACCACCCCATCGCCCGCCAGGGCCTGGAGAACATCCTCTCCCGGCCGTGAGTCGCCGCCTCACCCGTTCGCCATGAGATCCGAGAAACGGGTGGCGGTCAGCGCTCGATCGAACCACCGGTCGAGCGTTGCCAGGGCCCGACAGGGTTCCTGCTGTACCTCGCCCTGCGAGCCGTCCTGCGCGGGAAGTTCACGCTCGCTGAAGGGGCCAGCGCAGCGAAGGCCGCCTCCTGAGCAGGAGCCCGAGCGCCAGCCAGACGAGTGATGAAAGGGAGCTTGCCCCAGGGCCGCAGCCGCAGCTCTGGGGCGCTTCCGTCTCCCCGCCTGGAGGCTCCCCCGGGTCGGGCTTCGGCGTCACCGTGATGGTGAAGCCGCAGCTCGCCGCGTTCCCCGCCGCGTCCGTGGCCGTCACGGTGACTTCGTGCGCGCCGACGGGGAGCATGGTGCCAGGGCTCGGGTTCGCGGTGACGGTCGGGCTGCCCACCGCATCGCTGGCGGAGGGCAGCGTCCACGCTGGCGCGCCCCCCGAGGGCTCCGTCGCCTGTGCCGAGAAGCTCGCGGGGCACTGCACCACGGGCGCAGTGGTGTCCTGCACCCTCACCTTCGCCGTACAGCTCGCGCTATTTCCCGCCTCGTCGGTCGCGGTGATCTCGAACTCGGTGGGCCCCAGCGGGAACATGCTGCCTGAAGTTCGGGCGGAGGAGATCTCGACCGCGCCGCCCAGATCGTCGCTCGCCATCACGGAGAAGCTCACCGCGGCCCCGTCCGCCGACACCGCCTCCGCGGTCAGCTCCGGGCAGCTCACGGTGGGCGGCACCTTGTCATTGAGCGTTGCCAGAGAGAAGGAACGCACCTCCGAGCCCGAGGCGGGATCCGCCACCAGCAGGAGGACACGTCCTCCGATCTCCGCCATGACGACGGGTTGACTCGACTCGGGCCCAGGCATCATCGAGAGCACTGGCACCGTCCCCGCCTCGGTACCGTCGGTCCGCCACAGCTCGCGCCCCTCCGCGCGGTAGATGGCCGCGAAGAGCACGCTCCCATCCGAGAGCGTGAAGCCATCTCCCCGGTAGCCCTCCCGGGTGAAGCTGCTCTCGCTGCCTGGAGCGATGTCCTTCACGAGGAAGGTCCCCCCGCTCGTCCCATCCGTCCGCCACAGCTCACGCCCGTGGGTCGCATCGGTCGCGGCGAAGTAGAGGACATTGCCGGACGCGGCGATGGGCCTCGGATCCGAGCCGCCGGTCCCAGGGAAGATGTCCGCCACCAGGACCGCCGTGTCTCCTTCCACCCGGAAGAGCTCGTTTCCGGAGGTGTCGCTCCACGCGACGAAGTAGAGCCCCGTCGACGTCTCCATCAGGTGCCCCGGAAAGCTGCCACTGCTCCCCGCATAGATGTCCGCGAGCCGCACCAGGCCGCCGCTGTCGAGCCTCCAGAGCTCACGACCGGTGGTGCCGTCGTCCGCGGTGAAGTACAGCTTCCCGCCAAACACCGCGAGCTCCTCCGGAGTGGAGCCCACCGCCCCGGGGCGCAGGTCCGCGACCAGGGTAGTCCCCTCTGGCGTGCCGTCCGTGCGCCACAGCTCCCTGCCGGCCACCCCATCCGTCGCCGAGAAGTACACGAAGCCTCCGAGCGTCACGAGGCCCGCGGGCTCGCTGCTCGGCGCAGCCGGGTTCAGATCCTTCAGGAGCCAGGTGCCAGCCTCGGTCCCGTCCGATCTCCACAGCTCGCGGCCGTTCGTCCCGTCATCCGCGTGGAAATAGAGGAGGCCGTTCATGGCGGCGAGGTGCTTCGGGAAGCTGCTGGCTGCACCCGGCCAGATGTCCTTCACCTCGTGGGTCCCGCCGTTCGTGCCATCCGAGCCCCAGAGCTCAGCCCCACGCTCAAGCCCACTGGCGCCCACGAAGAAGACCTTCGGGCCGGCCTTCACCAACCGCCGCGTGGGGGTGACCACGGGGCTCTCCAGGAGCGCGTCGAGCCGCGAGGTGCCCTCGGGCGTTCCGTCCGTCAGCCACGGGTGGACGACCGTCGTGCTGCCGCTCCATTCCATCGCCGTGAACATGAGCTCCCCGCCCACCTCGATCCACTCCTCGACATTCGTCCCTGTCCCCAACGTCCTCGCGACGAGAGGGATCTCCGCCGTTCCCGTCGTGGTGCCATCGCTCAGCCAGATCCGGGAAGCCGGGCTGCCCTCGAAGATGAAGGCCAGCCTGTCTCCCCAGCGCGTCAGGTGCGCGGGAAGCTCCGTGCTCAGGCCCCGCTTGAACTCCGCCAGCAGGACGGTCCCCGTCGGGCTCCCATCACTCACGCCCAGCCGGGCCCTCCCGAGGTCGGGCGAGTCCAGGAAGAAGAGTCTGTCCCCCGCGCAGGTCAGCTGGGAGACGGAGTCGGCGAACCGGACCAGCCCCTGCGTCCCGGCGCTCGTTCCGTCCGTCCGCCACAGCTCATGCCTGAGCGATTGAGGGACGGCATCGAAGTACACGGAGGGGCCACAGGCGGTGAGCTTGCTCATCCCGGTGACACGGCTGGTGGGATCGAGATCCTGGAGGACCTTCGTCCCCTCCGGGGTGCCATCGCTCAGCCAGAGCGCATCCCCATGGACCGTGTCGTAGGCGGTGAAGAGGAGCCTGGAGCCGAACGCGGCGAGCTCGTCGAAGGAGGTGGGGTAGCCATCCGTCCTCGTGACGAGCCGCACCGTGCCACCTGGCGTCCCGTCGGTCCGATACACCGTCCCCTCGGCGAGGAAGTACAGCAGGCCGTCGGCGGAGGTCAGCTGCTGCACATTGCCGATCGGCAGGAGGTCCGCCACGAGGACCGTGCCGGCCTCGGTCCCGTCCGTCTTCCACAGATCGTATCCCGTGGTGGGGTGGTAGCCCTGGAAGTAGAGCGTGGCGCCATGAGCCGTGAAGAGCGCGCCTCTTTGCGGAGCAGCCCCTTGCCCGAACTGGAACACCCGGACCGTCCCGGCCTCCGTGCCGTCGCTCTTCCAGAGCTCGACGGCGCTTCCGTCCTTGGCCGTGAAGTAGAGCAGCCCGGCGGTGGCGGTGAAGTTCTCGAGCGTCTTGTAGCTCGGACCCGGCACCAGATCCTTCACCATCCGGGTCCCCTCGCGCGACCCATCGCTCACCCAGAGCTCGAGCCCGCTGGCGCCGTCATCCACGGAGAAGAAGACGCGCTCCCCGACAGCGGTCAGCTCGGAGATGCCCCCATTGCTGCTCGGGTTCACGTCGCGGAGGAGGACCGTGCCCTCGGCGGTGCCGTCCGTTCGCCACAGCTTGTCGAAGGTGGCCTCCGTGGAGAAGAAGACGTACCGGCTCGTGGCCACGAGCTCCAAGGGCGGCAGCGCGCCCGAGGGGCCCCCCTGAGGGACGATCTCCTTCACCACGGAGACCGCTTCCGGCCTCAGCTCCAGCCGGCGCACCGCTGGCGCGGGTGTCTCGGGAGGGGGTGAATCCGCGCAGCCTCCAGCGGAGACGACGAGCGCGAGCGTCAGGAGATGCGATCTCATGCGGGCATCCGGTGGTGAGGTCCCCCGAGAGGATACCCCACGGATGTCCGTGGCCCGCGCCCGAAGAAGCTCAGCGAGACACGGCGTCCAGCCGCTTCTCCTGAGCCGGTGAGGACTATAGGCGCAATGGGGGCCCTGTTTGAGGGGGCGGGCGGGTGCAAAGGGGTCGAGAAGGGCCGCTGGAGGGTGACGCGCGGGCTGTGCTCCGGCCTCGAGCCCTCAAACACCGTGCTCGGTAACAAGGTGCGTGTTGGCGTGCAGGCAGAAGCCTTCCAGCAGCTGAGCGCCTGGGAGATGGCCTCGGGCGAGACGCCCAGCTCAATGCCCGCCGGAGGTGTGCTCGCTCGGGCGCCGTCCCCTGCCGAGGCAGCACCCCAAACTCACCCAGCGCACGGTGGACTTCGCTCAAGAAGGCCGGCAGCCAGGAGGCCTTCCGTGCGGTGGATCATGACGCGGTGCTCGCCTTCGCCAGGGCCGCGCGGAAGGCGCGGGCGCGGCACTTCCTGGTAGACTGCGCTCGCCTTGAAGACCGCCAACCTCGCCATTGTCTTCACCGACATCAAAGGGTTCACCGAGCGCACCAGCCGGCAGACCCATGAGGAGAACCAGCGCCTGCTGAGGACTCACCATGAGCTCCTCGCGCCGCTGTTCACCGCGTTCGGTGGCCGCATCCTGAAGTCCATCGGTGACGCGTTCCTCGTCACCTTCGAGTCGCCCACCCAGGCGGTCCTCAGCGGCGTCGCCATCCAGGATCGGCTCTGGGAGTACAACCGCACGGCCCCGGAGAGCGATCAGCTCCATGTGCGCGTGGCCATCAACGTGGGCGAGGTGCGCATCGAGGCCAATGACGTGTTCGGCGAGCCGGTGAACATCGCCTCGCGCGTGGAGGGCATCGCCGAGCCGGGCGAGGTCTTCTTCACCGAGGCCGTCTACCTCTCCATGAACAAGGCGGAGGTGCCCTCCCAGGAAGTGGGCGCGTACGAGCTCAAGGGCATCCCCGGGAAGATCCGCGTCTTCCGCGTCCCGAAGGGGCCCTACCGCATGGAGGCGCCGGTGATGCCGCTGCCCGCGCCCGCCGGTGTGGTGCCCGCGGGGCCTCCCTTCGCCAACCTGGCCCTGGCACGCGTGTCCGAGGCAGGGGGCTCGGCCGGGGCCGCGCTCGCCGCGGCAGGCCAGCGCGCGGCGGCGCTGGGAGAGCAGGCGAAGAGCGCCGGTGGACAGCTCCTGGCCGGGCTGCGCTCACGGTTGCCGCCAGCGTTGACGGGGCCTCGCCTGGCGCTCGGGCTCGGAGGGCTGGCGGTGGTGCTGGGCCTGGCGGTGGTGGTGTTCGGAGGAGGCCCCGCGCGCCGGGCCATCTCCAGGGTGCGTGACGCGGATCCCGCCGCGCGAGGGCCCCTGGTGCAGGAGGCGCGCAAGCTCATCGAGGCGGAGGAGCACCTGGGCCGCCGCCACTACCTCTTCGGGCAGCTCGATGAAGCGCGAGGCAAGCCGGATGACGCGGTGGACTCCTACGTGGCTGCCATCAAGGCGGGCAGCCCCAGGGCGGAGGATCGGCTCACCGATCTGCTGGAGCATGAGGAGTGCCGGGTACGTTCGCTCGCAGCCCGGGCCGTGGGGGAGCTCCGGCTCAAGAGCGCCCGGGGCGAGCTGGAGGATCTCTCCAAGGCGGGCGGACCCGGGGATGGCGAGGAGTCGAACCTCCTGGACCGCGTCCTGGGGGGCTGTGACTCCCGGAAGGCCGCGAAGAGCGCGCTCGAGCGGTTCAAGGGTGGCTGAGGATCGCGGGCGAACCACCCGAGGGAGCGCCCGGGGAGCACGGCGCTAGCCGCTCCCAGCGGGAACGTACGCCAACCTGATCACGTCCTCGTCCATTCGCTCGCTGGCTTTAAGGCGGAGTGGCGGCCGAGGGCCGGCGAAGAAGGGCTTGCCGGAACCAAGCACGACTGGGTGCAGGTAGATTCGATACTCATCAATGAGACCGAGGTCCGTCAGGCTTCGCGCCAGGTTCGGGCCTGCAACGTCAATCTCTCCATCAAGCTCAGCCTTCAGCTGGCGGATTGTCGCCTCGAGGTCGTTCGCGACAAGAGTGGCGTTGGGGCCGACGGACTTCAGCGTGCGTGACACGACCCACTTCGGTTGGCTCCGCCAAGCCGTTGCGAAGTCGCGTTCCGCCGCGTCCCACTCAGGATGATCCTCGTCCCAATAACGCATCACCTCGTACATGCGGCGACCGTACACACTTCCAGCCAGGCCGCGAACCTGCTCGATGAAATGACGAAAGAGGGTGGGGCTTGGCGCAAACGCCATGTGGTCGACGTAGCCGTCCAACGACTGGTTCATTCCGAAGACGAGTTGCGCCATATCAAGGAATCTCCCTTCCTGGGTACTCTACGATGAGCCGGACACTCGGTTCCACGGAGGTCAGCCAGCATCTGCGCCCTGAATCGCAGCGGCCAGAGTGCCTATAGCCCCTGATCGCCGCTGCCCGGCCTGCGAAAGAGAACGTAGGCGGGACGAGGGCTACCGCAGAGAGCACGCTCACTGCTGGAACGCCGGGCGTCCTTCAAGTCATCTTCGCGCTGCTCGAAGCTCGGCGTCATGTCCCGACCTCTCATGCTGGCGCTGCTGCCAGTCCTGTCCACCGTCTTGCTGGGCAGTGACTGCTCGGAGCCCGAGGCCGTTCCTCTCGAGGAGCTGCGCAAGGACGTAGCCCCTGCCTTTGACTACGGCTTGTACAGCGACGACGAAGGCCAGATGAAGGGAGAGCGCTCCGCCGTGTTGCTGGTGCATCGCTCCTCCCATCTGGAGCGGGTGTATGCCGACGCGCAGGCGGGGAACAACCGGGCCCAGGCGCTCGTGCGGCAGTTGGAGGCCACCTTCCATGCCACGGGGGCGAAGGCGGCGGCCATGTCGGAAGGGCTGGCGTGCCCGGCCCTGCCTGCATGCGCGGTGAAGTGGCAGTTCCTGGACGAGCTGGTGCCCTCACGAGGGGAGGGCGGCACGCGGCTGCGAGAGCAGTTGGCGGACGGCTTCGTGCGCGAGGCCCGGAAGCAGCGGGTGAGCAACGTGGCCTATGCGGCGGCGCTGAACGTGCTGCTGGTGGGCAGCACCTGGAAGGTGGCCACCGCGGCGGCAGCCGAGGCCCGGGCTGCGGCAGGCGAGGGGCGAGTGGGAGCGGCGGAGGCCGGCCAGGTGGGGCAGGAAGTTGCGCTGGAGCAGCGGCTGGCCTTGCCAGGGGCAGCGGGGCGCCTGGCGGCGGAGGAAGCAGTCGCCGTAGAGGCGCGGCGGGTGCAGGCCGAGGCGCTGGAGGCAGGGGCCCGGTACACCAACAACGTGAAGGAGTTGGCTCAATACCGCCCCTCACTCACCCGTCCTCCCGAGGGCGTATCGCCGGACAACCCGCTGTGGCCCAAGTACGTGGCGTACTGGGAGCGGCGCTACAAGGAACTGGCGGGGAACCCGGAACTCCGAGGGCCGCTGAAGTGGAGACCCTACGAGGCGCTGACGGACATGTTCGGGCGCGCCCGCCGCTTCCAGGGCAGCGCGACGCACGCGATGCGGCGCGAGGTGCTGGCCGCGCAGGAAGAGCGCGTGTGGCTGCGGGGGATGAAGAAGCCCCAGGTGGATGAGAACATGTGCGTGATCCCTGAAGGCAGCACGAAGCGTTACTTTGTGGACCAGATGGCGGTGGACGAGGCAACCCTGGGCCCTGGCCAGAAGCCCGTCGTCCATTCCTTCAGCACCAAGCAGCACGACTTCTCGGGCAAGACGCCCAAGGAAGCGAGGGAGCAACTGAGAACCGATTTTGCAGAAGCGAAGACGAAGTACTCCGGGACCGTGGAGATACGCCGGCCCGGGCATCCGCTCTTCGGACGTAAGGTGGTTGTCTCCCGAGTGCACATTATCTATGACGGCAGCGACCTCCTGCCCGAGGTCAGGAAGGCCCTCCTCGAAGAGGCAAGGACACGCGGTGTCGAACTCCACTTCCATGTCCAGCGATGAGTGGAACAAGCGCGACAGCTTTGTCCTTCACCTCTTCTCAGCCACTCACCTGATGGCCCGAGGCTTCGAGGGATTGGAAGCGGTACTGGGGGCCGTCGAATCGCTGGACGCGGAACTGCGCCTGGACCAGATCCGCCACACCCGGCGTAAGAGGAAATACTCGCGACAGGTGCTGCGGGAGCATCTGCACGAGGCCTATATCGGTGACGTCTTCGACATCATGTTGGCGCGTTCCAAGCCTCCCGACACCATGCTCACGCTCACGAGCTCGGAGTATGAAACGGGGATCCGCTCCGTCCTGAAACTGGGGGTAATCCCCTTCGATTTCTTCCGCGAGCCGGGACGCGGTGAGGAGCGCGCAGAGCACATCATCTCGTTCGTGCGTGCCCTGGCCGCTCACCTTCCACTCTCCCACGGGTTCGGACACAGCTTCGCCGACTTTCACCTCAGCAGCGACCCGCTCGCCGAGGACATCATTGCCCCGCCGCGCATTCAAGAGGCCTTCTGGCTCAACGTGTACGGCCCGCAGTTGGTGGAGCAGGTCGGCCGCCAGCGCATGTTGTCCACCCCCGCCTTTCACCTGGAAGAGCTTCCCGGCGGTGCCGTCCTCTGGCTCACCCGCCCCACCCCCGTGGACTTTGCCTCGGAGGAAGCCCGCCTCGCTCAAGCTCGCGCCATGGTCCACCTGCGCCCCGAGCTAGGCCTTGAGTCCACCCTGGCCGCCTTGCGCAAGCGCTCCCTCGAGTTCACTCCCATCCCCATGGAGTTCGACCCGCTCGTGGCCGACATCCTGCGCTGGGAGGCGGACTTCCAGGGACTGCTCGGCGGCAGGCGCGCCCTCGTCGAGCGCTTCAACCGCTACCACCCTCCCCCCGTCTCCGAGTGGATTCCCACCTCGCAGGCCCCCGCTCCGGACGTGGACGACGTCAAGGCGGCCATCGACACCTACCACGGCCTGTACGCCGAGCAGCTCATCGCCCTGTTCCATGAGGAGGAGCCGCTCGTCCTCAAGGACAGCACGGACGCCCTGCCCCGCATGGACTTCCGCCTGTGGCACTACCACTGGCCCGGCAGGGTGGACGACGAGCAGCGGGAGATCCTCGTCCGCGCCCTCGGAGGCTGGTTGGGCCGCTTCCTCGTCTACTTCCTGGGGGGGAACTGGGTGCCGCGCAAGAAGGTGGAGGAGGCCGCCGTCATCGTTGGCGATCGGGCGTGGTTGCCCTTCCTGCGCGCCCGCCATGCCCTCCAAGGCCCGGAAGCTCCGCTGGACTACTCCTGCTCCCAGTTCTTCCGCGTCGCCCAGCAGCTCGCGGGGCCACAGCCGCGGCAGTGAGCCTCTTGCTGCATCCTTGAGGCACGCGGGTCCGCCCCACGCCGCGCTCCCGCCGATGAAGCTCAGCGAGAGACGGCGTCCAGCCGCTTCTTCGTCAGCTCCAGGTACTTCGAATCCAGATCGATGCCCGTGTAGCGCCGCCCCAGCTTCAGCGCCGCCACGCCCGTGGTGCCGCTGCCGTTGAACGGATCCAGGATCGCCGCGTCCTTGTCCGTGCTGGCCTCGATGATGCGCTCCAGCAGCGCCACCGGCTTCTGCGTGGGGTGGCTGCCGAAGGCCTTCTCCTCACGCCGCGGGGCGATCTGCGTCCACATGCGGCCCTCGCCGTCCGCCGTCAGCTCCTCCTCGCCCGTGCGCGGCAGGTTCCACACGTCGCGCATCTGCTTGCCGCCGTTCTCCGCCTTCATCCGCGCGTAGTTGAACGTGTGCTGCAGCGTCTTGGCCGGCCGCGGCGAGGCCCATATCAGCAGCTCCGTGGAGTGCGTGAAGTAGCGGCACGACAGGTTGGGGCTGGCGTTCGGCTTGTACCAGGTCACCGTGTTCAGCAGCTTGAAGCCCAGCTTCTGCATGGCGAAGCCCACGTTGAAGATCACGTGCTGGGTGCCGCTCACCCACAACGTGCCGGTGGGCTTGAGCGCGCGCTGGCACGCCTTCAGCCACTCCACGGTGAAGGCGTGATCCTCCTCCACCCCCCGAGACACGTCCCAGGCCCCCTTCTGCACCGAGGCCCGCTTGCCGCTCTTGCACGTGAAGCCGCCGTTGGACAGGAAGTACGGCGGATCCGCGAAGATCAGATCGAACTGCTGCTCGGGGAACTGGTTCATCAGCTCCACGCTGTCCCCCTGGTACAGCCGGTACGCCTCCCCCTTCGCGTAGGGAACCAGGGGACGCTCGGCAATCTTGAGGGCTGTGGCTTCCGCGGACATCTCGCCTCCGTCTCGGCAATTCGTTGAGGTGGCGAAATGTGCGGGCACTTCTGTGCTACGTCCAAATTTCGATCTGTAGCACTCGAAAACTTGACCGCCTGAAGCGCCGCGAGCAGGGCCCGAGCGCTTCCAGCGAAGCGCTCCGTCACCCTGCTCGACGGGTACCGCGTGGCGTGTGAGCCGGCGTTGCTACGCCTTGGCCTCGGCCTTCTTGCCCTTCTTGCCAGCGCCAGCAGCCGGAGCCGCGGCAGCGCCCTCGCCACCGGCGGCGGCAGCCTCCTGGGCGGCGGTGTTGGCGGCGTACTTCTTCCGGAACCGATCGATGCGGCCCGCGGTGTCGACGAGCTTGTACTTGCCCGTGAAGAAGGGGTGGCAGTTGGAGCAGATTTCCACGCTGAAGGAGCCGCGCGTGGACTTGGTCTCGACGATGTTGCCGCACGCGCAGGTGATGCGAGAGGGCGGATACACTGGGTGAAGATCCTGCTTCATGGTGACATCTCCCGTGCGCCTTGCCCCCACCCACCCATGGGTGGGAGGTCCAGCGATTGAGGTGGCCGGCGCTTATAACGGCGCGCCGGGTGTTGCACAAGACCGCCCTGGCTTCAGTGGTTGTGGCCCGCGTGCCCCGCCCCTGGGGGCTCGAGGCGCTCCACCTGCTTCTGGACGGCGGGATCAGACGGGACGTCCGCTCCCAGTTGGATGTAGGACAACAGCTGGGTCCGGGCCAATCCCTTCGCGCTGGCCTGGGACTTCTTCCGCAGGTCCGCCCGGCGGGCCTCGAAGCTGGCGACCGTCTCCTCGAGCGCCCGCTTCGCCGCCTCATCCTTCGTCGCCGCCAGCCGCTCCTTCGCCCTGGCCAGGTTGGCCTCGACCATCTTCAGGCTCTCCTGGGAGCGGCTCGCGGTGGCCAGGTCCTCGAAGGCGCCCGGCCCGTCCACGGACAGCTCCAGGCGGGCGAGCTGGCGCCCGCGCTCCCCCGGGGGGACGAAGGTGGCCAGCCCATCCCGGTAGGTGCTCCCCGGGCCTCGGCCCTCGTGGGACTGGACGACGAAGTCCACCCCCTCGCCCTGCTGGGCCATCTGCCGGGCCAGCGTGTAGGGCACCGCGGCGAGCACCACCACCACGTCCACCTTGTCCTTCTCGCGCAGGCGTTTGGCCTCCGCCAGCACGGCCGGGATGGCCGGCTGCCCCTGCCCGCCCGGCAGCGTCCCCTCCGGGGACACGCCGATCACGCCCACCTTGAGCGTGCCGGCCGAGAGCACCGCGGAGGCCGGGAATGGCGCCTTGCCCTCCTTGTCCACCAGGTTGACGGACAGGAGCTTCATCTTCGCGCCCTTGGCCCCGCCGCGGAGGAAGTCCAGCCCGAGCGTCAGATCCCGCGCGCCCACGGCCATGGCCGCGGTGCCCAGCGCCTCCATCTGCTTGAGCACCAGCTCCGCGCGCGGCTTCTCGTTCGCCTCTCCCGTGCTGTTGGGGTGCTTGAAGAGCGCATTGCCCGCATCCAGCACGAGCACCGGCATGCCCTTCTCGCGCTCTCGCGCGATCACCGTCTTTCGTCTGGCCAGACCGCCAGACGGGTTGTGGATTCAACCACAGGGGGCGATCTCGCCCCCGTTGTCTCCCGTGAAGAGCAGCACGGCCTTCTTCGGCGCCGCGCCGGCCACGAATGGCACCAGCAGCAGCGCCAGCGCGGCCAGCGCCAGAGGACGCAGTCTCATGGGGTTCCCTTCTTCGGCGGCGCCGGGGCGGGCGCCGGTTTCTTCTTCGCCTTGTCCAGCTCGGCGATCCGAGTCTTCGCCGTCTTCGCCGCGTCGGACTTGGGGAAGCTCTTGACGAGCTCCTCCAGCGCCAGGCGCGACTCCTCCTTCATCTTCAGCTTCGCGAAGCAGTCCGACGAGCGCAGGTACGCGGCCGGCGCGGAGGGCGTCTTCGGGTGATCCTGGATCACCTTGCCGTACTCGAAGAGCGCCTCGCGGCACTTGTCCTCGGTGAAGTACGTCTCGCCCATCCCGAAGTGCGCCTCGCCCATCAGCGCATCCTTGGACCACTTCTTCATGAACTCCGAATAGAGCTGGCGCGCCAGGGGCAGCTCCCTGGCCTTGGCCTTCTGCTGGGCCAGCGCGAGGAACTCCTTCTTGTCCGTCGGCCGCTGCAGCGCCTCGGCCTGCTTCCTGGCCTCGGCCTCCTTCACCGCCTCCGCGCCCTGCTGCGCCAGCAGCTTCTTCTCCGCCTCCGCGGTGAGCTTGCCGAGCGCCGTCTCCAGCTCGCCGATCTTGTAGAGGTACGTCTCCACCTGCCCGCGGAGCTGGGCCAGATCCTCCACCGTCTTCTGGAGCTGGATGCCGATGTCCGCGTCGTTGCGCCTCGCGGCCTTGTCCAGGCCCTCCAGCGCCCGGGTCACCTCGCCGACCTTCGTGTCGATGCGGGGCAGCGTGGCGGCGAGCTCCTCACGCGCCTGCTTCAGCTCCTCGGAGAGCCGGGTGTTGTCGGCGCTGAGCCTGTCCACCTTGGCCTCGATCGCGCGTCCGCGATCGGCCGGATAGAAGCAGCCCGAGAGCACAAGCAGGGCAAGCAGGGCGAGCCTTCTCATAGGGGGGCGCATCTTACGGCCAAATCCCCCGCTCGTCCGATCCTTCTCGCACGCCCGCTCGCTCCCTCACCTCAGCGGGGGCGGCCCCCACCCTCGAGCCGCTCGATGGCCCGCGCGCACGCCACCTGCAAGCGGGAGTGGTTGAGGAAGAAGGGCGTGGAGCGCGCTCTGCCCTCCTCCAAGGAGCGGAGCGCCCGGCGGTACTCGGAGGCCGCCTCGGGGAACGCCTCTCGCAGCTCCAGCAGCATCCCCAGCAGGTAGCGCGCGGCGGAGAGCTCCGGGTCCATCGAGAGGCAGCGCCGCAGGTAGTCCTCCGTCTGGGCGTCCGTCTCCCCCGCCCCATCGAGGATGGAGGCGAACAGGCTGTCGGCCAGCAGGTAGGAGGTCTGGAGATCGGCATCGAGGACGGCGGGGAAGTGGCCGGAGCCGGCAGCCCCCTGGTGGGCGGGCGGGGGCGGCACGGCGGAGAAGCGCCCCGAGTCCCGGCGCGCCTCCGGAGCCACCGTCGCGAAGCGCCCCGAGTCCCTCCGCGGCTCCCCGGGCACGGACGCGAAGCTCCCAGACTCTCGCTTCGGCTCCGAGGGCACCGTCGCGAAGCGCCCCGAGTCCTTCCGTGGCTCCGAAGGCACGCTGGCGAAGCGCCCCGAGTCTCTCCTCGGCTCCGAGCCGGACGGCTGCGCCGGGCCGGAGGTGCTGCTCGCCTCCTTCGGCCACTCGGGGGCCGCCGGCGGAGCGCTGCCGGCCTCGCGCGGCCACTCCGGGGCCGCGGCGGGCGCCACCACCGGAAAGGCGCCCGCATCCCTCCTGCGCTCGGCGGCAGGGGACGACAGCTCGCTCGGGAGGCTCCCCGAGCGGGGCGCGCGCCTGGCCTGGGCCGCGAGCAGGTCCGGCGTGCGGACATAGAAGAAGGCGTGCTCGCCGCGGATGACGCGCAGGCTGGGCGGGGCATGCAGCAGCGGCTCCGCGGAGGAGAGCACCAGCGTTCCTCCCGGGGCGAGCCGCTCGGCCAGGGCCTCCACCACCTGGTTGAACGCCTCCGGCGTGAAGTAGATGAGGACGTTGCGGCAGAAGATGACGTCGAAGCCTTCCCCCCCGCCGCCAGCGGTGGGGTACGGCGCCTCCATCAGGTTGTGGTGATGGAAGATCGCGCGCTCGCGCAGCTCCGGCACCAGCAGGGCGCGCGAGCCGTCAGGCATGAAGTAGCGCTCGCGCAGGGCGCCCGGCAGCCTCCGGACCTGATCCGAGGGGAAGCTCAGCGTCCGCGCGCGGTTGAGCGCCGCCTCGGAGATGTCCGTGCCCAGCACCGTGCTGCCCGGATCCGCCCCGGCCTCCTCCAGCATCATCAGGAGCGTGGCCACCTCCTCGCCCGTGGCGCAGCCCGCGCTCCACAGGCGCAGCGGCCGCCCCAGCGCGCGCCCCACCAGCGGCTCCAGCACGTGCGCGCGGAAGGAGGCCAGCTGCACCTCGTCCCGGAACAGGTCCGTCTTGTGGACGGCGACCACGGAGATGAGCGCGGACAGCTCCGCCGCGCCCGAGGGAGACTGGAGGTGGAGCAGGTACTGCTGCTCCGAGAGCGTGCCCTGGAGCACCTCCAGCCGCTCGTCCAGCCGCCGGCGCTGCGTGCCGCTCAAGGCCATGCCCGTCCGCGCCGTGATGAAGGCGTGGATCAGCGAGCCTGGCGGCACGGACATCATGCGCCTCACCGCCCCACGGCGACTGGTTCACCCCGCGTCAGTCGCAGCAGCGCCGTGGCCACCTCATCCCCGTGGACGAGGTGATCCACCGCGTTGCGCTCCACGGCCGCGCCGGGCATGCCGAACACCACGCAGGACTCCTCGTTCTGGGCCAGGGTGATGCCGCCGGCCTGTTTGATCGCGAGCATGCCGGCCGCGCCGTCCTCGCCCATGCCGGTGAGGATGAGCCCCAGCGCGCGCCGCCCGTAGGCCTTCGCCGCGCTCTCCAGCAGCACCGTGGCCGAGGGCATGTGCCCGTCCCGCTCCACGCCCGTCTTGAGCGCCACGCGCCCGCGGAAGGGGATCACCATGTGCATGCCCGGCGGGGCGATCAGCACGTGCCCCGGCATCAGCAGCTCCCCATCCTGCGCCAGCCGCACCTTCAGGCGGGAGGTGTTGGCCAGCCAGCCCGCGAGCGACTCGGCGAAGGCGGCGTTGATGTGCTGGACGATGGCGATGGGCGCCGGGAAGTCCGCGGGCAGCTCCGCCAGGAAGCGGTGGAGGATCTGCGGCCCGCCCGTGGAGGCCGCCACCGCCACCACGCCCACGCTCGCGGGCAGCAGCGACGCCGGGCCCTCCTGCTTGGGCGGCACCACGCGCTTGGGGCCGCGCAGGTGGCGGATCACCCGCACCGAGGACAACAGCTTCAGCTCCTTGGCCAGGTTCCACGCCTCGAGCCCGTCGTCGATGGAGGGCTTCACCCGCAGCCCCAGCGCCCCCAGCTCCAGCGCCCGGCACGTCAGCTCCGGCGCCTGCGAGCGCGGATCCGCCGTGAGCACCAGGATGGGTGTGGGGCACTCGGCCATGATGTGCTCCACGGCGGTGAGCCCGTCCATCACCGGCATGTCCACATCCATGGTGATGACGTTGGGGCGCAGCTCCTTCACCCGCGCCACCGCCTCCTTGCCATCGGCGCACGCGCCCACGACCTGGAGATCGGGATCCTGGCTGAGTGCTTCGCAGATGAGCTGTCGGCAGATGAGCGAGTCATCGACCACCAGCACCGACACTTTCTTGCCCATTACCTGTGCATACCCCTTGCGCGCCGCCAGGAGTATACCCAATGCCCTCGGGTGTCCTCAGGGTGGCCTTTAACCCAGGAGCCGCTTCACCACGTCCACCAGATCCTGCCGGACGAGATCTCCCTTCGTGATGTAGCCGTTGGCTCCCACGGCCAACCCCCGCTTCCGGTCCTCCTCACCTCCACGGGTGGTGAGGATGATGACCGGGAGTCGGTTAAGGGCCTCATCGGCCTTGATCTGGCGGGTGAGCTCCAGGCCGTCCAGGCCGGGCATCTCCAGGTCCGTCACCACCAGATCCACCTGGGACTGGGAGAGCAGGTGGAGGGCCTCGGCGCCGTCCGCGGCGGCGATGGTGTCGTACCCCACCGCCTCCAGGAGGGCGGAGATCAGCTCCCGGGTGAGGGGGGAGTCATCCACGACCAGGATGCGGCGGCGTTGGAGCTCGGCCGTGCGGGGGGCCGCGCGGGGCAGGCGCACGGAGAGTGAGCCGTGGGCGCCCGCGGTGAGGTAGGCGGCCGACAGCACCATGGCCAGGCGGCCGTCCGCCAGCGTGGTCGCCCCGGCCAGGTGGGCAAAGCGCGCCAGCATGCCGCGCAGGGGGAGGATGGCCTGGACGCGCTCCTCCAGCACCCGCTCCACGGCCAGGGCGGCGATGGCCCCCTGGCTGCGCACCACGAGCACCAGCTCTCCCTCCGCCGGGGGCCGCTCCGGCGCCAGGCCCAGCAGCGTGGACAGGTGGCCGAAGGGCAGCACCCGCCCGTCCACGTCCAGCGCGGGGCGCCCGGCCAGCTCCGTGAGCAGGCCCAGGTCCAGCTTGAGCGCGCGGGTGACGTGGGTGGCGCTCAGGGCCACCGTCTCCTCCCCGGCCTTCACGAAGAGCAGCGGCGCCACCGTCAGCGACACGGGGACACGGATCTCGAAGATGGTGCCCCAGCCCGGCGCGGACTCGACGCCGACGTCCCCGCCCAGGCCCTGCACCGCGCTGCGCACCGCGTCCAGCCCCACCCCGCGCCCGGACAGATCCGTCGTCACCTCGCGGGAGGAGAAGCCGGACAGGAAGATGAGCTCGCGCGCCTGCGCCTCGGTGAGGGCGCCCGCGGCCATCTCGTCCAGGAAGCCCCGGCGGATCGCCACCTTGCGCAGCATGGAGGTGTCCAGCCCCACCCCGTCGTCCTCCACGCGCAGGACGATGCGGTTGCCCTCGCGCGCGGCGCGCAGCGTCAGGCAGCCCTTGGGGCGCTTGCCCGCCGCCACGCGATCCACCCGCGTCTCCAGCCCGTGATCCAGCGCGTTGCGGATCAGGTGCAGCAGCGGCTCGCGCAGCGCCTCCACCACGGCGCGATCGGCGCGGGTGTCCTCGCCATCCACCACCAGATCCACTTCCTTGCCCAGCTCCCGGGCCATGTCTCGCACCACGCGCGGGTACGGCTCGAAGAGGACGGAGAGCGGCAGCATGCGGATGCGCTGCACCTCCTCCACCACCTGCCCCAGATCCCTCAGCTCCTCGTTGGCCAGCAGCTTCGCCTCGCGGTGCAGCGCGGCGGCCATGTCCTTGGCCTTGCTCAGCTTCGCCGCGATCGCCGAGGCCGCGGGCCCCAGATCCTCGGCCTCTCGCGCCAGCTGGGCCAGCTCGCGGGCCAGCGCGAGGCGACGGGCGTTGGTCAGCTCCCGCCGGCGCGCTACCTGCGAGAGGTTGGTGGCGGCGCTGGTGAGCAGATCCAGGCTCCCCACGTCGATGCGGACCGAGCTGTCCGCGCGCACCTCCGTCCTCGGAGGCTGGAGGGCCGCTCCGGACGAGGGGGAAGCCGCCCGATTCCTGGCGGGGGCCACGGGCGCGGGCGTGGGGGGCGTTGGCGCCGGCGGGGACACGGGGGCCTTGGGCGGTGCCGCCGGCAGCATGATGGGGGGGCGCGTCTCGGGACCTGGCCCCGGCGGCCTGGGCCTGGGCGTGGGCTGCGGGACGGCCGTGGGCGAGGCCGTGGACGCTCCAGGCCCCGCCTGGACCCCCTTGGGCACGATGGGGGGGATCACCACCGGCTCAGGGACGGAGATCCCGAGCTGGGCCTGCTCCACCCGGGTGCGCTCCTTGAGCCACGCCACCAGCTTCTCCACCTCGGGCGCGTCGTCGGAGGCCACCACGCCCGAGAGGATCGTCACCGCGTCGGCGGACTTGAGCAGCGCGTCGGCCGAGTCGTGGGACAGGCCATACTGGGCGGGCTCGATGGAGCGGACGAGCTCCTCCATCTCGTGGACGAGCACGTTGATGCTGTCGAAGCCCATCATCCGGGCCTCGCCCTTCAGGCCATGGAGCTCCCGCAGCGCCTTGCGCCCCGTCTCCACGTTGCCACCGGACTCCAGCTCCACGATGGCGCGGTTGATGCGCTCCAGCCGCACCCCCACCAGATCGCGGAACTGCTTGAGCAGGCGATCTCGCGGAGTCACACATCACTCCTGGACGGCGGCACCTGGCCGATCTGGAAGCGCTCCACGACGTTGCGCAGATCCAGCGCGAGCACCAGCAGATCCCCGTTGGCGGTGCTCACCTGCTTGGTGGCGTTCAGGCTCTGCTGGGTGATGCGGAGGATGTCCGCCATGGTGTCGGCGAGCTGATCGGTGCCCGTCTGCTGCTGCTGGGTGGCCAGGGAGATGGAGCGCACCGCGTCGGAGGTCTGCCCGGCCAGCTCCAGGATCTGCTTGAGGGACTCGGAGACCTGCTGCGCCAGCGAGGTGCCCGTGTCCGTGGCGCGCACGCCGCCGTCCGTGGCCGCCACCGCCGCGCGCGAGGCCTCGCGCACCTCCTCGATGAGGCCCTCGATCTCCTTGGTGGACTCCAGCACGTTCTCGGCCAGGCGCCGCATCTCCGCGGCCACCAGCGAGAAGCCCCGGCCCACCTCCCCCGCCTTCGTCCCCTCCAGCTCCGCG
>JAFGNZ010000293.1 GCA_016926755.1 Myxococcaceae bacterium
ACCCGGCGACCGGCACGTGGACCCTCACCGCCTCGTGGGCCCTGGGAAACCGGGGAACTCAGGCCGCTCGCGCCCGTCAGCGGATTGACCCTGTTGGGCCGCATGTGCCCCCAGTGTGCCCCTCCAGCGGGGAATTGAAAGGGACGAGATGGGACGAGACGGGATGGAGCGGGGGAACGATCCGGTGTGAGATCAAGGCGTTAGCCGATAACAGCGCGACCTGCTTGATGTTTTGCGCTCGCCTTGCTGTGGGTTCGATTGCCGCCGCCTCCAAGCAGCAAAGAGCCCCGTGGCGCCAGCAAGGTGCCACGGGGTTTTCTTTTTCGGCCGAGGCCGCCAGCGGCGGCCCGGCGAGCTGGCGGAGCAGTGGGGGCTACCAGCGATCATCGGTGAAAAGGCAGTCGATGAGGCGGGCCTCTCCCAAGGACTTGTTGCCGCACTGGATGTCGGGCACCAGGGTAAAGAGGGTGTCATGGGGCAGTGGCTGCACGCCTAGCTGCGAGCGCACCAGCGCTTCCACCTTGTCCGCAAGGGGCTTGGTCTGTGGCACGTCCTCGTAGAAGAGGGTGGGCTTATTCCACCGGGTGCCCACGCGCTGGTGGACGGAGCTATAGCGCACGTACACGGGGGCCAGGATGCTCACGAGGACCACGACGGCGCGGTACTCGTGACCTCCCTCGGCCAGTAGGACCTCGGGCAAGTACACTCGGACACGCCAACAGTTGTCCGTGGAAAAGAGCACGCTCCAGTCCTCCACGCGGCACTCGGGGAGCGACTCTCTGAGCCTGGAGACCAGGCGTTCCCAAGGCTCAGCGTTCTTCAAGGCCTCTTGACGCGCCCGCACCAGGCGTTGGTACTCCTCCGACTTGGCATACCGCTCGTCGGCGTCCCAGATGTTGGCCGGGTAGTGCTGGTAAACGAGCTCGAGTAACCGGGGCGCTGATAAGTCGGCGGGCATCTGCGTCATCCCTCCTCCTCGCATAGCTGGCGGGCGGCTTCAACTCGATGTGCGAGGTCCTGGCTCACAGTGCCTGGATGATGCGGGTCCCTGGAATGAATTCCCTCATCTCGGACTGCATCTCATCCCTGAAGCGTTTACACATCTCCGCGGTGAGCAGGTCCTCCTGCTTCAGTGTCCGCTCCGCTGCCCTCGCAGCTTCCAATTGTGCGAATTCGTCGGTCACGATACTGAACTCGTTGATCTGAGGCACCTGCACCTCGATGCCACAGTGGATGTTTTTCCGAACACCTCGCTCCGTCATGTGCACGAGTTGGATGATCACCCGGGCTGACTTCCAGCCACCAGGCCCTGGCTCTCGCAGCGGAACGATGGATCGGAACTGGAATTGTGAAGGCGATATGCCCCCCGGACCGCCGACGATGGATACGCATGCGGAGAGGCTCAACAGGGTGAGGAGCACAAGCGCCACAGAGGAGGACTTCATCGAGGCTCCAAGGTTCGAGGGACTCGGACACCCTACGTCTACCCTCTGACGCCTACGCCAAGGCTTGGCTTGAGTGGAAGCGTCAGCCAGACCATCCGGCGTCGATCTCCCGCCGTCCTATCCCGAAGACGGAGCAGGGGGCAATATGCCGGGTGGAGGAGCGGAACCTCCATCTTGAAACGCTGGCGGCCAGGGGCGCGACGGGTCATTCCAGATGCCGTCCAACGCGGGAGGGACCCCTGGCTCGGCTCGCGTCTTCTGGTGACCTCCGTCCGTCGGCTCATGGTCGACGATCTTCTCTGGCTGTCCAACACTGACGCGCCGCAGGATACGGCCATCAATGCTGATGGCGTATTTCGCACCGGAATCCAATGCCGGGTATGAACGACCGCAATACGCGTGATCTTCGTAGATGTGGACGAAGACGATGTCGCCCTGCCGAATGACGCGGTAGCGCTGGGCCTCCTGCCTGTTGCGGCACGGTGGGTTTTTCGCGCCAGGGGGGAGGAAGTCATTCGCAGCGATCATTACGGCTCGGAGCATCTCGCCGTCCAGTTCATACGGTTGCCCGGGTGTTCCCACGTCAACGACATCTCGCTCCGGGAAGTCTGGAAATACAATCGAGATATCGTTCTCGACAGGGGCCGAGGGAGGACCTGGACTCCGCACGCAGCCGGAGAGAGTGACGACAAGCATGAGGGGCAGAGGGTTCATTCTCATTCACGTGCCCTCACTGAGGGTCCCCGTGAGAGCCTTTCGGCTTCTTGGGAACGATGCGGCAACTCGTTTCATTGATCCAGGTGACAGTGCCGAGTTCCTCTCGTTCCCACGCTCCCTGCGCATGGATCCATCTCAGCATGTCCAGCGTCGCCGGCCCCTTGCTTCCCCTCGCGATGCGAGCATCAACGGTCAGGCCCTTCGCAGCCGTCCTGGCAAACCAGTCGAGGTTGAACTCCGTCCACTCGGTCGTGCTGGCCTTTGGCCTCTCCTTGGCGAAGGCGCGTGCAGCCGCCTCGAATGCCTTGCCGCGCTTGACGAGTTCCTCCGGCGTGTACCCGTGGAGCTGATGGTTCATCGTCTTCCCCCACTTTCCTGATACGTCTACGCTACGGTGTGCTGGGGACCCGCGCCAGAACCTTGCCTTCTGGCGCTATCGCATAGAGCGCAGACCCGAGCCCCGCGTTGAAGCTGGGGTCTGCCCCTTCGCACCTGTCCACGCGGGGATTGATGCGAACGATATACATACCTTCCCCCTCGAAGATGAGGACATCCATGGCCCTGGGCAAGGCGTCGCAACGTCCGGAAAATCTGATACCCTTCACCGCGAAGCGGCCCAAGAGGTCCTGCACCGCGGCATGGGCCGCGACGATGGCACGCCCATCCAGCGTGGTCAGCAATCGCGCCTCATCAGGCCAGCGAATGCCATCCACGACAATGGGCTTGCGGACGATGGGCTCCTCATCACCGTAGGGATAGCGCATCAGGATCTTGCGTTCCGGCGATATCGCATACAACTCAGCATCAAGGACATTGTTGAAACTGGGGTCTGCCCATCCGCACCTATCTACACGGGGATTGATACGAACAAGATACAAGCCTTCAGCTTCACCAATGACGACATCCATGGCCTTGGGCGAGTAGTCGCAATGTCCGGCAAATCTCTTGTCGTTCCTCACGAAGCGATCCATGAGGTCTCGTATCGCGGTCTGGGCCGCGACGATGGCACTCCCGTCCAACGTGGCCAGCAACCGCGGCTTATCAGGCCAGGGAGTGCCCTCCATGGAGACAGGCTTGGGCTCGACAGCCCCCCCATCGCGCCCCTGCGCACTGGCTGAGTCAGCAGCGCCAGTCCCCGCATCCGGCTTTGGTGGGCCGGGCTGAGGTAGGACGGTTCCTCCATCCACAGAGAGTGCGACGAGCAGAATGAACTGATGAAGTTTCAGCATGGGATCATCTCAAGGGAGCGACGGCCTAATACCAATCCATCAATTCAGGAGAGCATTTCGGCGGGAGCGCCCGCTTGGTGACAAGACTGTTTGACGACTGAGGTTTGCAGACCGCCTGAAAGTACCACTGTCTCTTGTCCTCACTCCACCTGAACACCTCGCCGGAATGTTTCCACTTGTAGAAACGAGGCGCGTCACGATGCCCGGTGGCGAGCCAGGCCCAGGCTGGAATCACTTCGCCGCGGGAATCATACGCCACCTCGCCGCTGGGAGTTGTCCCGTAACTCACGAAGACCCAGGCTCCCGAGGGCGCTTTCGCCGCGGGAAAATTCCCCAGATCCCGACTGCTCGCGAAGAGTCCGCACGGATGATTATGAGCGTAGCCAAACACAGGCAATCCTCGCCCGAAGTCCGCGTCTTCAACCCCTCCGAAAGGAGGGACGCACGAACTGTGTGCATCCTCCAATTTCCGGATGGGCCACGTCACACGCCAATCCTCCGGCGTCCGATAGACTCCGACGCAATACTCGGAAGCATTGGGAAGCGGATGACCATCCGCTCCACAGGAATCTGCCGCCCCAGGTAGGTCCATCAAGGCTTTGAGCGTCGGCAGCACGAGGTCCTCCGGAACACTGTCCATGATCGCGAGCACGGCAGGCACGGTCGGCCAGGGTCCAGGGCCCACCACCAGCCTGGGATCGCCCTCCTGCCTGGGCAACTCAGTGTCCAGGTAGTAGAGCCGGGCGCTCGAGCACGCCACGGCGAACGCACCTGCGGCCAGCAGGAGGGGCCTCAGGCAGAACACCAGTCTGCGCGGTGTATCCATCATCGGCGGCGAGCGTAGGCCGCGCCTGCCGTTGCGTAAAGCGGACCAGGACCTCTCAATCCAGGTCGGCTACAGCTCCGTCTCCGTGCGACGAGTGCCGTCGGTCGGGGCGGAGATTGAGGCGTGAGACCGCCCTACTTCGTGGCATCCGGCGCGAGGAGCGCGAGCGCCACCTGACGGAAGATATTGGCCTCCAGTGCGGCGCGAACCTCCGCGCATCGTTGCAGCGTGACCATCCAGCTTGCTGGAGCTAATTCAAGCACTCTGCGCAGGCCAGCCGGGCAGCAGGCACAGCAGATCTCGCAGGTAGCCGAGCGCTGTGGCCCCCCCCACTGCCCTGCAGAGCAATCCGCCGCGGGCTGTAGGCGCCAGACATCAACCCCACCGCTCGTTGTAGTCCGTGGCCTACAGCCAGGGTGGGTGCCTGTCGCCCTTTCGCACCTTTGGCGTCGGCCCGGGCCTTGCTCCTGAAAAGAACCACACCCGCCGGCCAGCTCCTACGGAGCCGCGCACTTCAGGTTCACCCCCCGCAACAGGAGACACCCCGCCATGGCCCCTATCCCCAGCAACGTTCACGACAAGCCCCGCATTATGCCGCGGCCTCCCCCCGCCCCGAAGAAGACCGCCCCGGTGGACTCCCCGCCCCCCAAGCCGCAGAGCACCCAGAGCAAGGAGTCCCCAGCTCAGCCGCCCGTGAAAGATGGGTTCGACCAGCCCAAGGCGGAGCAGGGCCAGAAGAAAGAGAATGAGGCGGTCAAGAATCTGAAGAAGCCTGAGAACTGGCAGAAGGCCGTGGACACCGGCCTGACCGTCAATCAGAAGACGCAGGCTGCCATTGACAACGTCAAGAGCCTCAAGAACGGCGATGGCTTCACGAAGACCTGGGGGCAGAACTTCAAGGACAGCATCGCGGATGGCACGAACCCGAAGGACTTTCAGACGAAGGTGGACAAGCTTGGCAAGTTGAACAACCTCGCCAAGGGTGGCTTCGGGGTGAAGGACCTCGCCGGAGACAAGGGACGCAACGCCTGGAAGGCGCTCACCTCCGGGGACCTGGTCTCCGGTGACACGGCGAAGCGGGACGCTGCCGTGGGTGATGTGGCCGAGGGCGGCAAGACCTTGGTGGAGACCACCAAGGTGGGGCTCGAGACGGCGCGTGACGGCCAGAAGTATGGGAGCGCGTTCCGTGCGGCCAACAAGGAGCTCAAGGGCTTGAAAGCGGGCCAGCGGCTCTCCATCGCGAACAACATCGCCAAGAACGCCTTCAACAAGACCGATGCGGCTCATGTGGATGGCAGGCCCCGCAACGACCTGTTCAAGGAGCTGAAGGGTGACGTCAGGAAGCACGCGGTGGACACCCTCCTCAAGGACAAGGGCCCGAACATCACCACCGAGGCGCGAAACCAGGCGAACACCATCGTGGGCCACCGGTCCGAGAAGGCGCTCAAGGCAGGCATCACCGCCGGCTCCAAGGCCGCTGGAGGACCCCTGGCCAAGGCGGCTGGGCGGTTCGTGCCCGGCGCGAACGTCGCCATCGCCGCCTTCGACGTCGCCAATGCCTACAAGACGCTGAAGGATCCCAAGGCCAACGGCGTCAAGAAGACGACGGCCGTCTTCACCGCGCTGGGCTCCACCGTCGCCGCCACGGAGATCCCCGTGGTGAGCCAGGTGGGCGCGGGCGTCTCCGCCGTCTCGGACCTCGTGGGCAGCATCTTCGGGTGATGCCATGAACTCCCACAGCGACTCCGGAAGGACCGGAAAGAATGGCTCGCCGCGCTCCATCGGCGAGCTGCAAGGAATGGGGCGCCTCCACAGCGTGCCGGGTGAGCAGGCCTTCCGGAGCGCTGTGTCTCTCAAGCTCCCCGCCGTTCAGGGGGCGCCCTCTCTCGAGGGCATCGAAGTGACCCTTCCCACCCCCGCAAGGGTGAGCGAGGGAGACATCGTCGAGCGCTTCGACGAGCTGTGCCGCACGGTCGCTCCGCGAAGGGACCGTGAGGCCGGCGAGGCCGTGGCTGCTGGGGATGAGGTGCTGCTGGATGTCATTGGCTATTCGAGCGGCAAGCTCATCCCCTTCTCCATACGCCTGGATTGGTGGACCCAAGCCGCGCCGAACCCCATGCTCCCCGGCTTCTTCGAGGCGCTGGTAGGCGCCCGGGTGGGCGAGGCCCTCTCCGTGGAGCTCACGCTCCCCAGCGACTATCCCGTGGAGCGGCTCCGGGGAGCCCGCGCGCGCTTCGGGGTGGAGCTCCAGGCCGCACGACGAGGAGATTCGCCAGCGGTGGTCAGAGGCCGAGCATCCGGTGCTCATCCAGCTGGGCCTCTCTCCCGAGCAGCTTCAGGAGGCGTTTGACGGCTGGCGGCAGGACGTGTCCACCCGCCAGGAGGTGGAGAAGCGGCTGCGCATCGCGTTGGGGCTCCAGGCCATCATCATGAGGGACAAGCTCCGGCCGCGACGCGAGGACGCGGAGGCGCTCTTCGAAGCCCTCCTGGAGGACACCGAGCTGGATCGCGAGGAGCTGGTGCTGCTGCTCCAGTCCAACAAGGGGCTGGCCCAGCGGTTCGACAACCTGGCGATGCATGTCGCAGCCGTCCATCACGTCATGTCGCGGATCACGCCGAAGCCGAGGGCTTCACGCTCATTGGCCGAGGCCTGATGGCTATCGAATGGGAGCGAGCTGTCCGCGCTGCCGGGCGCGGGCCTGGATCGATCCAGCCTCTCCCGCGCAGACGGGCTAGAATCGTTCGGGTGCTCGTCCGTGCCATGCTCCTCGTCGCGCTGTTCGCCTCGGCGCCCGCCGCCGCGGATGGCGTGCGCTACGTCAAGGCATCGCGTGTGCGCGTGCGTGCCGAGCCATCGCAGCTGGCCGAGATCGTGGGCGTCTTGCGTATCGGCGCCGAGGTGCGCGTGGGCGATGAGCGTGAGGGCATGGTCCGCTTGAGCTCTCCCGCGGGAGTCGAGGGGTGGGGGCGGGCCTCCCTGCTCACTCGGAAGCGCCCCTCCCTCTCGGCACTCCTCTCGCGCGCGGACGCAGCGAGGAGCCCGAGCGCGCGCCGCCTCTGGCTCGAGCGCGCAACCGCCTACGCGCCGACCGATACAAAGGTCATCACGCGCCTGATCGCCGTGCTCGGAGAGTTGGGCGATCAGGAGGCCGCCCACGTGGCGCAGAAGGGGCTCATCGCCGCCGAGCGCCGCGCCCTCTCGTGGGATGGTCCGCTGTACCCGATCCGTGAGAACCTGGCGCTCCTGCCACGTGAGTGCCACGCTGGCATCACGCGTCGCGTGCGTGAGCTGTTGCTGCCGGAGCCCCCGCTGGAGACGCTGCGCGCGCGCGCCTTCCCGCTCGTGAGCTCGGGCAAGGTCGTGTCCGTGACCGAGACGGGGTACCGCACGCAGAGGCTCGACCAGCCGGTGTGCGCCACGAGCGCGTGCGGGGGGACGCAGGCGGCCTTCGCGCTCCCCCGGCGCGCGCGCACGGGAGCGCTCGTTCCAAGCTGGCTGGTGGCGGGGCACACCGTCGCTCCGCTCGCGGAAGAGCGCGCGCCGTTCGAGGTGGGCTGCAAAGGCTCGCGCGTCTTCGTCGCCACGCCCTACGCCGTCGAGCGCTGCGGCGCGCGACGCTTCCGCTTGCACCGGCACACGCTCGAGGGCTGGAGCCCACTCCGGTGGCAGGAGGCCCCGCGCGACGGCGCCATCCCCGTCGCGCACTTCAGCGAAGACGAGCGGCGCGTCGTCGTGCTCTTCCGCGCGAAGGGCGCGCGCGCCTGCTGTCCCGGAGAGCGCGAGGTCTTCCTCTGGAGGGCCACCTGGCCCGAGGGGAGCGGCGCGCCCACGCTCGAGGCCGGGCGGGTGTACTCGGGAGGCTTCAAGGCGGGGTGTGAACAGGAGCGCTACGAGCCCCTCCCCGGAGAGCCGCGCTGCGAGCGCCTGCCCGAGGGCTGCGAGCTCGGCCACCCGCAGCTCGAGTAGCCCGGCGCTGGCTCCGCCCCCGTGCTCCTCATGCTCCCAGGGGCGGCTTCCACTCCGCGCGCCGCAGCCGATACAGCACGTGGCGGCGGAGCGGGTGCCCTTGGGGCAAGCGCGGGTGTTCGAAGTCCTCGTCGGGCGCGTGGCGCATGCCCAGCCACTCCATCACCCGCCGCGAGCGCATGTTGGCGGGGACGGTGAAGGAGACCACCTCGGGGAGGCCCAGCTCGCCGAAGGCCACGCCGAGCGCCGCGCGGGCCCCCTCCGTGGCGTAGCCGGAGCCCCAGTGCGCCGGGGCCAGCCGCCAGCCCACCTCCACCGCCGGGGTGAAGGGGGCAGTGAACGGCACCGTGCTCAGCCCCACGAAGCCGACGAAGGGCGCCACGCCTGGCACTTCCACGGCCCACAGCCCCCAGCCGTGCTGGGCGAAGTGCGCCCGGATGCGAGCCACCTGGGCCTCCGTCTCCTGCCGCGAGAGGAGCGCGGGGAAGTGCTCCATCACCCGCGGGTCCGCGTTCATCGCGGCGAAGGGCTCCACGTCCTCGTCCCTCCAGGGCCGCAGCCACAGCCGTTCGCTGCGCACGTCGAGCAGGTGTGTTGCCATGGCCAACGGATCCTCCCAGGTTGCGTGCCCACCACGAAGGTGGGCATCCGCCTGATACCGTGAGATCCATCGACTGCAAGAGCAAGGAGGCAAGACGATGAGCGCAAGTGGCGAGTGGGTTGAGCTGGGCGGCGGGTTGCGGGGCTATTACGCGCGGCCCGACGGTGCGGGACCGTTTCCGTCCGTCGTGATCTACATCGAGGCATTTGGCCTCAACGATCACTTCAAGCGGCTGACCGAGCGCTTCGCCGACGCAGGCTTCGCCGCGGTCACGCCCGACATCTACGACGGAGCAATCTACGAGTACGCCGATCTGCCCAACGCCATCGGCCACATGAAGCGGATGGACGACGACACCGTCCTGGCGCGGACGGAGAGGGCGCTCGCCTTTCTGGTGGGCCGGGCGGAAGCCAACGGCAGCGCGGTCGCGGTGACCGGGTTCTGCATGGGTGGACGCTATGCATTCCTTGCGAACGCCGCGCTGCCGTCGCGTTTCAAGGCGGCCGCTGCGTTCTATGGCGGCGGCATCGGCCCGGTTGAGGACTTCTTCGGCCGGAAGACGCTGCTCGACCGCGTCGGGGCCATGCAGGCGCCGCTGCTCCTGTGGTACGGCGCGGAGGACCCATTCATCCGACCGGAAGAGCATGGCCGCATCGCCGAGGCGATGAGCAGGGCGGGCAGGCAATACACCCTGACGGTGTTCCCCAGGGTCACCCATGGTTTCTTCTGCGAGGACCGGGCGAGCTACGACAAGGCCGCCGCGCAGCGGTCGTGGCGTGCCACCACGGCGTTCTTCCACGAATACCTGACGTGACGACCACCCCACCGGCTGGCCAGATCCTGCGGGTGGCGATCCGCGACACCCGATCAAGGATCACACGCCTTGCCACTTGCCCTGGGTAACCGGGTCTCTTGCGAGGACTGCCCGCGGCAGGGCAGCAGGTTCGCCATGTGTTCTATACTCGACACCGCATGTCCTCCCCTCCCAGCCCTTCCACCTCGCTCGCCCGTTCGACGCTCATCAAGATGGGCGTGCGCATCGCGGCGATCATCGCCCTGACCACCCTGGCCAGCTACCTCCACCTGTTCGGCTCCCTTCGCGACGGAGCCCTCTTGCAGTTGGAGCAGCACGTCACGGAGCGCAGCCAGCGAGAGGAGAGCATCTTCGTGCTGGCGGAGGACAATCACGCCGTCATCAAGAAGGCCCTGGAGGAGCGGATCCGGGCCTTGAGCCAGGAGGACCCGAGCGCTCGCTTCGACAGCCTGTTCGTGCGGCTACCGGATGGCACCATCCGCAACCGCCCCGAGGGCTTCGACGGAACGAAGAGTCCGTGCCTCTTCGTCCACACGGGCGTGTCCCCCAGCGACGATCTCCGCCGCCGGATCCTGGCCGCGCATGACGTGCTCAGCCAGTACGGGCCCGCCTTCCATACACGCTTCACGAACACCTACATCGGGTTGCCGGAGAATGCGCTCGTTGTCTACTGGCCGGATCGCCCCACCTGGTGCAAAGACGCCGAGCCGACCTTCTCGTTCATCAGCTACGAGCTGTTCACCAACACCCAGCCCGAGCACAACCCTGGGAGGAAGACGACCTATACCGGCGTGTTCGCGGATGAGGTCTATCAGGATTGGATGGTCTCGGCCTCCGCCCCGCTGGACATGGACGGCCGCCATGTCGCGGCGGTCAGCCATGACATTCTCCTCAAGGAGATGATCCAGCGGACCCGGAATGACCACCTGCCCGGCGCGTACAACATGCTCTTGCGCGACGATGGCCAGCTCATTGCCCACCCCGAGCTGAGCATGGAAGGCGCCACCGACGTCTACAACATCCTCGCCACCGCCGAGCAGCCTGGGGTGTTGAACAGTGCTCTCGGCTCCGCGAAGCAGCGGGCCCACCTGCGGGCGCTCTTCGAGCAGGTGAGGAATCGCGAGAGCAAGGCTGTGCTGGAGATCCCCGAGTTCGGCGAGTACGTCGCCGCGGCGCACCTGAAGGGCCCCGGCTGGAACTTCGTCACGGTGCTCCCAGAGAGAGAGGTGAGCCGGCCGGCCTTCCAGGCGGCACGCTATGTCCTGCTGCTCGGGGTGGCGTCACTGCTCATCGAGCTGATCGTCATGTATCTGGTGCTGAAGCAGCAGATCACCCGCCCGCTCCAAGCCTTCACCCAGGCGACCGACCAGGTGGCTGGCGGCGACTTCAAGGTCGCGCTGGACGGCTCTCGCGGGGACGAGCTGGGGCGGCTGGCGCGGGCCTTCCGGACGATGGCCGACGAGGTTCAGCGGCGCGAGGTGTCCCTGAAGCAGGCCAACGAGGGGCTGGAGCAGCGGGTGGAGGAGCGCACGCGGGAGCTCAAGGAGGTGCACCGCAGGCTGGTGGAGTCCGCGCGGCAGGCGGGCATGGCGGAGGTCGCCACCAACGTGTTGCACAACGTGGGCAACGTGCTCAACAGCGTGCAGACCGCCGCGACGCTCGCCAAGACGCGGCTGTCCGGGATGAAGCTCGAGAACGTGGGCCGGGTGGCCAACATGCTCACGGAGCGCCAGGGTGATGATCTGGCGCTCTTCCTCACCCAGGACGAGCGCGGGCGCAGCGTGCCCACCTTCCTGGACCGGCTGGGGCAGCACCTGCGGGACGAGCGCGCGGAGCTCTCCACGCTGCTCGACGACGTCAATCGGTACACCGAGCACATCGGCAACATCGTCAAGCTGCAGCAGAGCTACGCCAGGCCTCCCCGGCTGCACGAGCCGGTCCTCCTGGCGGAGTTGATAGAGGACGCCCTGCGCATCAACTCGGCCGGGCTCAGCCGCCATGGCGTGCGGGTGGAGAAGCAGCTGGCCAGCCTGCCGCCCTTGCTGACCGACAAGCACAAGGGGC
Source organism: Myxococcaceae bacterium (assembly GCA_016926755.1). GTDB lineage: Bacteria > Myxococcota > Myxococcia > Myxococcales > Myxococcaceae > Hyalangium. The sequence continues at coordinate 11,664 of JAFGNZ010000293.1, forward strand.
TGATGATCCTGGTGAACCTGATCAGCAATGCCAAGTACGCCCTGGATGAGGCGCCCGGGAACGAGCGGATCCTGAGCGTGAAGGTGGAGCCCGCCGCGGAGGGCCGCGTCCGTATCCACATCTCCGACACGGGCGTGGGCATCCAGCCGGAGCTGCTCACGCGCATCTTCCAGTACGGCTTCACCACGCGGGAGGAGGGGCACGGGTTCGGCCTGCACGCCAGCGCCCTGGCGGCCCAGCAGCTGGGCGGCTCGCTGACGGCCCACAGCGACGGGCCGGGGCGCGGGGCCACGTTCACGCTGGAGCTCCCCTATCAGCCGGCGGAGGCGTGAGTGTCGCCACGCCTGGCGCCGTGCGAGCCCATCCCTCCTCGCGTCACCCGCTCCGCGGCTCGGTGAGGGCCAGGGCCTGGCGGCGCAGCTCCTGGCCGTCGAAGGGCTTTCTCATCTCCATCAGCGACTGGGACTCGCCGAACTCCAGGAGGAGCTCCTCCCAGGAGTAGTCCGAGTAGGCCGAGCACAACACCACCGGCAGGGAGGGAGCCACCTTGCGCAGCTGCCGCAGCGTCTCGACGCCATTCCAGCCAGGCGGCATCCGGTAGTCCAGGAAGACCAGCGCATAGGGGCGGCCCGCCTCCAGGGCCTGCTTCACCTTGGCGAGCCCCTCCTGCCCCTGGAAGGCCGAGTCCAGCTCGAACTCCGGTTCGGCAGGCCCCTCGCTGGAGGGATCCGGGCCGAAGAGCGTCTCCTCCAGGAGGGACAGATCCATGGCAGCCCCGCTCCTCTTCGGACAGAGCACCCGGTGGAAGTCCGTGTGGATGGGCTCGGAGTCATCAATGATCAGGATGCGTCGCTTGTTCTTACCCACACATCGTCCCCCGGCCAGCTTCATCGCCCCGTGGCCTGAGCGGTAAGCAGCCACCCCATCATGCCACGCCCGCGGGCGGAATGCGTGGCGTCCCCCTTCAGCCCAGGAGCCCGAGCGCATCCCTGTGACTCACTTTGCCCGGAACCTCCCTCCCCGCTACGGTGTGGATTTCTCTCAGGTCCACACATGGCCCCTGCCTCACGCAGCTCTCTCCATGAGCCTCTCGCCGGTCCGCCCGGGCTCCGGCGCGGGTGGCGTGTCCTCACGGCGCTGCTGCTGGCCGGCCTGCTCGCGGGCGCCCCGAGCGCCTCCGCCCTGGAGCCGAACAAGTCCCTGCTCCAATTCCCCCACCGCGTCTGGCAGACGGCGGACGGGCTCCCCCAGAACGCCATCCTCGCCATCGCGCAGACCCCCGACGGCTACCTCTGGGGCGGCACCTGGGAAGGGCTGGCGCGCTTCGACGGGGTGCACTTCACCGTCTTCGATCCCACCAACACGCCCGCGCTGCCCGCACGCTCCATCCGCTGCCTGGCCACGGATCCGTCAGGCACCCTGTGGATCGGCACCGAAGCGGGGCTCACCCGCCTCAGCGAAGGGGCCTTCACCCTCGTCGAGCCGCCCGCCGGCATCCCCCTGCGCAACCTCCACTCCCTGCACGCCACGAGGGATGGAGCCCTGTGGATCGGCACCAACGGCCATGGGCTCCTGAGGCTCTTCGAGGGCCGCTTCCAGGTGTGGAACACCGCCACCGGGCTCGCCAGTGATCGTGTCCGGGCGCTCGTCGAGGATGGGCGCGGCCACCTCTGGGTGGGCACCACCGGCGGCCTGCAGCGTTGGGACGGCACGGCGCTGCGCGCGGGCCCTGCCTTCGACAGGTCGAGGACCGCCGTGCTGTCCCTCGCGCTGGACAAGGAGGGCACCGTCTGGGCAGGCACCGAGGATGGCACCGTGTACCGGCTCCAGGAAGAGCAGCCGCGGCCCGTCCCCGAGGCGAGCCTGCCGGGCGCTCCCATCGAGGCCCTCTACGTGGACGGGCTCAACACCCTGTGGGTGGGGAGCACCGGCCGCGGGCTGCTGCGCCTGGCCCACGGCAAGCGCTTCACCCTGGAGGCCCACCAGGGGCTGCTGAGCAACACGGTGAGCTCCTTCCTGGAGGATCTCGAGGGCAACCTCTGGATCGGCGCGGCGGAGGGAGGGCTGCAGCGCCTCAAGGACGCGCCCTTCACGGCCGTGGGCCGCCCCGAGGGGCTCCCCCACGACGTCATCTCCTCCATCTACGAGGCCCGGGATGGCAGCCTCTGGTTCGCCAGCCTGGAGAGCGGCGTCACCCGCTGGCACGCCGGGAAGATGAGCACGTGGACGACGCGAGAGGGGCTCATCAATGACCGCGTGCGCTCCATCGCCGAGGCGCCGGATGGCAGCATCTGGTTCAGCGCGCAGACGGGCCTCAGCCGCTGGGAGGCGGGGAGGATCACCACCTCGCTCGGCCACGCCCAGGGCCTGCCCTCCGGCCCGATGCGCGCGCTGCTCTGGGACACGGAGGGGACGCTCTGGGCAGGAACGCAGGAGGGGCTCGCGCGGTGGAACGGAGAGCGCTTCGAGCTCATCACCCGCGCCCAGGGGCTGCCTGGCGACACCATCACCCTGCTGAAAACGCGGGCCGCGGGGGGCTTCTGGGTGGGCACCGCCGGGGGGGGCCTGGCCTACTTCCTCTATGGGCGCCCCACCACGATGGCCACCGAGGGCAGCCCCATGTTCAGCGAAGTCCAAGCGCTCCACGAGGAGCCGAACGGCACGCTGTGGATCGGCACCGACGAGGGGCTCTACCGCTGGAAGAATGGCGGCTTCCATCGCTTCTCTCGCGACGAGGGGCTGTTCGATGACCGCATCTTCCAGGTCCTCCCCGACGGGAAGGGCAACCTGTGGCTGAGCTGCAACAAGGGCATCTTCCACGTGGCCCAGGCGGAGCTGGAGGCCGTGGCCGCGGGCCTGGCCACGCACGTCACCTCCCATACCTACGGCACGGATGACGGGATGCGCGCCGAGGAGTGCAACGGCCTGGGGGGGCCCGCGGGGACCCGAAGCCGGGATGGCCGACTGTGGTTCCCCACCATCCGCGGCGCCGTCGTCTATGATCCAGAGAAGCCCCGGCAGCCACGCACCCAGCCCCCGCGGCCCGTGCGTATCGAGCGGATCCTCGTGGATCTCCGGCCCGTGCCTCCCGCCGAGTGGGGGCGCATCCCCGTGGGCGAGGGCCACGTGGAGATCCACTACAGCTCGCCCAGCCTGCGCTCCCCCCACCAGCTGCACTTCCGCTATCGGCTCGAGGGGATCGACGCGGACTGGGTGCAGGCCGGCACGCGGCGCGT
>JAFGNZ010000294.1 GCA_016926755.1 Myxococcaceae bacterium
CCACAGGTACCAGCCGATGAAGGGCACCCACCCGAGCTGGCTCTTGGCCACGTAGCGGAAGGGCACCCTCACGGTGACGAAGTGCGCGGGGATGTCCAGGGTGGACTGGTGGTTGGCCACGTAGATGGTGGGGCGCTTGGGGTCCACGTTCTCCTGGCCGTGCACCACCAGGCGCGCGCCCCCGGCCCACAGCAGCACGGGCGACCACAGGTTGCGGGCGATCCACACCGAGGCGTCACCACCGAGAATGAGGGCGGTCAGGGCGGCGAACGGGAACATAAACGCCGTCCACGCCCCCGCCACGAACATGCAGAAGAGCTTACGGGGCATGGGGAGCCTTGTTGGTAAGAGCCTGCCACACCCACGGCGTGGACGCGGCTGCATTCGGAGGGGCTGCCCGGGTGGCCTTCCTGGTGCCCTGGAGAGCTTCCTGGCAGGCGGCAGCGAGCCGGGGAGGGGCCGTCCCAGGGGCCAGGACACCGAGCGCGCGGAGGGCAGGACAGGGCGCGGGCATGGCGGCGGGTTGTAGCATGCCTGCCCCTCACCTTTGGTGCTGGTATGCGCCGCCCGGTGGGGCTACAAGCAGGGGTGGCGTGGCCAGGAAAAAGTTCATCGCCGTCGCGGGCAACATCGGCGCCGGGAAGACAGAGCTCACCTCATTCCTCTGCCGCAAGTACGGCCTCACCCCGTACTTCGAGCCGAACGATCAAAACCCGTACCTCGCCGACTTCTACAAGGACATGAAGACGTGGGCATTCCGCTCACAGATCTTCTTCCTGACCCACAAGTTCCGGCTGCACCGGGAGCTGGAGCGCCAGCCCGGCCCGGTGCTCCAGGATCGCACCATCTACGAGGACGCGGAGATCTTCGCCAAGAACCTCCACCGACAGCGCTTCATCGACCGGAGGGACTGGCAGATGTACCGGGAGCTGTACGAGACGATCGCCCAGGTGCTGGCCCCTCCGGATCTGATGATCTACCTGCGCTGCCCCGTCCAGACGCTGAAGGAGCGCATCCGGTTGCGCGGGCGCGTCATGGAGAAGGACATTCCCACCCGCTACCTCAAGCGCCTCAACTCCCTGTACGAGGAATGGTTCAGTAACTACAAAATGTCTCCCGTCCTCGTTCTTCCGACGGACAAGTTGGATTACTTGACCAACCTGGTGGACCGCGTGGATCTCTTCCGCCAGATCGAGAAGCACCTGTGAAGGACGTCTACGTCCTCGCCATCGAGTCGTCCTCCGCGATCACGCTGGACGCGCTGCGCCAGGCGTTCGAGTCGGAGGAGGTGCACCTGTCCCCGGATGCGTCCGGAGAGGGGTTCTCCGTGCAGGCGGAGGGGACTCGGGTGGAGGTGCGCTTCGACAGCGCGGGGCCCCCCTCGGAGCTGGATCCGCGCCTGCTGACCGGCAGCGATGAGTCCCGCCAGGGGTTCCAGCGCGCCAAGGGCTCCTACCGCATCTCCCTGGAGCCGGGCTCCGGGCCGCAGCCCACCGTCCCCGTCTTCGAGGCGCTGTGGTGCGTGCGCACGCTGATGGAGCAGGTGCCGGGCGTGCTGCTGGATCTGACCTCCTACAAGCTGCACGACGTGGCGGACGTGGTGGAGATCACCGAGCTGGACTTCGACATCCGGGATCACGTCAACCTGCACGCGGTGGCGGCCACCGAGGGGGACACCCCCCTGTGGGTGCACTCGCACGGGATGGAGAAGTTCGGCACCCGGGATCTGGAGATCTTCCACCTGGGCGAGGAGGATCTGCTGGCCGCGGAGATGTTCCTCCACGAGCTGTGCACGGACCTGGCCTTCGGGCAGGGGCCCGAGGTCCGCAAGGAGGTGCACACCAGCGAGGGCCAGACGTTCATGCTGGTGCCCTCCGAGGAGGCGCGGGTGAACCTGCTCGGGGTGCCGCTGGAGACCTTCGAGGGCCACGAGGCGCTGTTCCTCAGCGTGGTGTCCCCCCTGGGGCGGCACAACACGGCGGAGCTGCTGCGCCCCTACCGCGAGCGCTTCATCCCCGAGCCCGAGGAGCGCACGGAGGCGCTGCGCGCCGAGGCCCAGGCCCTGCTGCTGGCCTTCAAGGCCCGCTTCCAGCGCAAGGGGCTGATGGAGCCGCTCACCTTCCTGGCGCGCGCCCCCTTCGAGACGCACCCCGAGGGGCAGGCGGTGGACGAGAACCTCTGGCTGGAGGTCGTCGCGTGGGAGGACGGCACCGTGGTGGGCAAGCTGGTGGATGGCGCCGTCCACACCACCGAGTGGCGCAAGGGCGCCCACGTGGAGGTGGACGAGGAGCACCTCAACGCGCTGGCGATCAGCCGAGAGGGGCGCACCCTGGACGAGGAGGAGATGCGCGCCCTGCTGATCGCCGAGCGGCCGATGTAGTCCTGCATGACTCGGCTTGCCCGGGGCGAGCGGGACGCTAGGCTCCGCGCTCCATGCCAGCCCTGCTGCTGCTCACCGGTGTCTCCGCCGGCCGCCGATACGAGGTGGCCACGGAGCTCACGATCGGTCGCAGCCCCTCGTGTGAGCTCCAGATCGAGGACGACAAGGTGTCGCGCCGGCACGCGCGCATCTTCCTGCGAGAGGGGCACGGGCGGCTGAGCGATCTGGGCTCGCGCAACGGGACCTTGCTCAACGGCGAGCGGGTGGAGGGCGAGGTGCTCCTGCTGCCGGGCGATCGGGTGCAGATCGGGGAGACCACCCTCATCTACGAGCCGCTCGCCCAGGCCGCCCTGGCGGAGACGGCGCCCTTCGAGGCCTTTCACATCCCCATCGCCGAGGTGCTGCCGCACGTGGGGCCCGAGGGGGCGCTGTTCTCGGTGGGGGTGGCGCTGCTGGGCGCCACCAGCGAGGCCATGGTGCTGCGGCGGCTGGTGGACGAGTCCCTCCACGCGCTCAACGCGGACCGGGCCGCGGCGCTGCTGGGCAGCCAGGAGGGGCTGCGCACCGCGGCCGTGTCCGGCGCGGCCTCCGTGGAGGTGCCTCGGGTGATGGCCAGCCTGGCGCTGGAGCTCAAGGAGGTGGCCTCCACCGCCACCGCGGTGTGCACGCCGCTGGTGGCCGCGGGGGGCATGCCCTTCGGGCTGCTGTACCTGGAGAGCGACGAGCCGCTCTTCTCCGGGAGCCAGGTGCGGCTGGCCGCCACGCTGGGGCGCATGGGCGGCGAGGCGTACACCGCCATGCGCTCGCGCGCCGCGGAGGAGCCCGCCTCCGTGTTGGTGGTGGGCACCTCCCGGCCGTTCCGCAGGGTGCTGGATCAGGCCCGGCGCGCGGCCGCCAGCGCCGTCCCCACCGTCATCTCCGGAGAGCCCGGCACGGGCAAGAGCCTGCTGGCCCGCTTCATCCACGCGCACTCTCCGCGGGCGCTCGGGCCGTTCGTGGCGGTGGACTGCCGGCAGCCTGCCCCCGTCGTGGAGGAGAGCCTCTTCGGCCGCGGCAGCGCGCCCGGGGTGCCGCCCCGGCCCTCCGCGCTCCAGCGCGCGGACAGGGGCACGCTGCTGCTGCAGCACGTGGAGGGGCTGTCGAGCGCCGTCATCGAGCGGCTGGTGCGGCTGCTGGCGCGCAAGGTGGCGCCGGCGCGCCAGGGCGGCGAGGAGCCGGTGGAGCTGCGCCTCATCGCCACCGCGGCCACCCCGGTGCAGCTGCTGGCCGCCAAGGGCGAGCTGGACATGGCGCTGGCCAGCGCCCTCTCCGGGCTGGAGATCGAGGTCCCCCCCCTGCGCGAGCGCCGCGCCGACGTGCTCGCGCTCTTCGAGCACTTCGCCATGCGCGGCGCCTGGGAGGCCCAGAAGCCTCCCCCCGTGCTCAGCCCTGGCAGCCGGCGCCTGCTGGTGGACTACAAGTGGCCGCAGAACGTCCGCGAGCTGAAGCTGGTGAGCGAGCGGCTGGCGCTGGTGTACGCCGGCAGCGAGGTACACGCGCTGCGCCTGCCGCCGGAGATCCAGCAGGGCGCCGTGCCCGCGCAGCCGCACAACCTCCAGCGCATGGTCGAGCGCCTGGAGCGCGATGCCATCGTCGAGGCGCTCCAGGCCGCGGGCGGCCGGAAGATCCGCGCCGCCGAGCGGCTGGGCATCAGCCGCCCCACGCTGGACAAGAAGATCGAGGAGTACGACATCCAGGTGCAGAAGTCGCGGCGGAGCTGACGCCTCCCGTACACACCGGAGCGCCTCCCCGCGCCAGCACGCTTGTTCCGCGACACGCCCTGGGCGTAGATGCCCCTGATGAACTTTCGTTACTCCGAAGAAGTGCGGCGCGCGCTGGACGCGAAGGCGCCGCTGGTGGCGCTCGAGACGAGCGTGGTCGCCCAGGGCCTGCCGTACCCGGACAACCTGGCCGCCGCGCGCGCCTGCGAGGAGGCCGTCCGCCGCGCCGGCGCCGTGCCCGCGCCCATCGCCGTGGTGGATGGCGAGGTGTGGATCGGCCTCGAGGAGGCCGCCATGCGCCGGCTCGCCGAGGGCAAGGAGCGGCTGCTGAAGCTCGGCTCGAGGGATCTGGCCGTGGCCCTCGCCCTGAAGGCCTCCGGGGGCACCACCGTGAGCGCCACCTGCGAGCTGGCCGCCGCCGCCGGCCTGCGCGTCTTCGCCACCGGGGGCCTGGGCGGCATCCACCGGGGCGTCAGCGAGCACTGGGACATCTCCCAGGACATCGGCGCGCTGGCCCGCTACCCCGTCGCCGTGGTGTGCGCCGGGGCCAAGTCCGTCCTGGATCTCCCCAAGACGATGGAGGCGCTGGAGACCGCCGGCGTGCCCGTCATCGGCGTGGGCACCAGCGAGCTGCCCTCCTTCTACAGCCGCGGCTCGGGGCTCCCCCTGGAGCACCGGGTGGAGGACGCCGCGACGGCCGCGCGGATCGTCCAGGCCCGGCTGGCGCTGGGGCAGGGGGGGATCGTCTTCACCGTGCCGCCGCCCGAGGACGTGGCCCTGCCTCGCGCGGAGGTGGAGCTGCACATCGCCTCCGCGCTCGCCGAGGCCGAGCGCCAGGGCATCCGCGGCAAGGCCGTCACCCCGTTCCTGCTCTCGGACATGGCGAAGCGCACGGGCGGCAAGAGCCTCAAGGCCAACCTGGCGCTGCTCACGAACAACGCGCGCTTCGCCGGCGAGCTGGCCGTGGCCCTGTAGGGTGGGGCGGGCGCCCGGGCCCGCTTCCCGGTTGCGCGAGGGCGTCACTGCTGGCCAGAGTGCGCCCCCATATGAAGACGAATCTCTCTTGGATCTCGCTCACCGCTTCCGTGCTGCTGAGTGCGGGGGCAGGGTGTTCCTCGCAGCCTGACCATGGCTCGGAGCCAGTCCCTGGCGGCACGGCCTCCCAGCCCCTGTCCGCCAGCGAGCCGTATCTGGTCAAGGAGATCAATCCCTTCGGGGCGGGGGCGACGCCCTCTTCGACGGCGCTCGTCAATGGCACGATCTTCTTCGCCATCAGCACCGATGGCCGACAGGAGTTGTGGAAGTCAGATGGCACCCAGGCCGGCACGGTGCGGGTGCTGGACGGTCGCCAATCCGTCGGGCTCTTGTCCATCGGGACGCTCTGGTCCGCGGGCGGGGCGCTGTTCTTCCAGAATTCCTACGGGGTGCCGCTCTGGAAGAGCGACGGGACGCAGAGCGGCACGATCAACCTCTTTCCCACCTGGCCGGGCCCCCTCTCCTTCTCAGCCGCCGTGGAGCTGAACGGCAAGCTCTATCTGCTGGCGTCCAATGGCCTCTGGGAGAGCGACGGGACCGTGGCCGGCACCCGACAGGTCAAGGAGGTGGCGAACACCTCGGGACAGCTGGTCCAGGCCAATGGGACGCTCTTCTTCACGACCTTCACCTCGGTCCAGGGGAGCCAGCTCTGGAAGAGCGATGGAACCGCGGCCGGGACGGTGCTCCTCCCGCTGGGGCCTTCCTTCGAGGCCGGCTCCATCCTCTACGGGCTGAAGGCCGCGAACGGGCAGATCTTCTTCCAGAGCCAGGAGAGCAACTCCAGCCGCCAGAAGGTGTGGCGGAGTGATGGGACGGAGGCAGGCACCTTCCCCGTCCACGAGTTCAGCGGCTTCATCCGCCACCTGCAGGTCGTGAACGGCAGGAGCTTCTTCATCCTCTCCAACAACGAGGCGCCGTTCACCACCAACCTGTGGACGAGTGATGGCACCGTGGCTGGCACCCGGAGCCTCACGGAGGTGTCTGGGGCTTCCAGTGAGCTGATCGCGTCGGCGGAGGGAGTGATCTTCTCCCTCGCTCGGAGCCCCAGCGCTCGCGAGCTGTGGCGCAGTGATGGGACGGTGGAAGGCACGGTGCTCGTCACTCCGCTCTGCGCCGACACCGGGGCTACCGTCATCACCGGGCTCGGCACCGTGGGAGGCTGGACGTTCTTCACCGATGGCTGTGAGGGGACTGGCCGGGAGCCATGGCGGACCGATGGGACGGCCGCTGGGACGATGCTCCTCCGGGACATCTCCCCGGGGCCTCGGAGCTCGTCGCCGGCCTCGGCGGTGGGGAAGGATGGGGCGCTCTACTTCTGGGCGGAAGATGAGCTCCATGGCCCCGAGCTGTGGAGGAGCGACGCGACGACGGCCGGCACGGTCCTGTTGAAGGACGTGGTGACAGCGCAGGCCGGCGCCGATCCCTACTCGTTCATGCCGCTGGGGGAGTCGCTCCTCTTCTATGCGCATGATGGGAGTCAGGGCTCGGCGCTGTGGAAGAGCGATGGAACCGAGGCCGGCACGGCGCGCCTCAAGCCCCTCTACGTGTCGTCCCCGGGCTCGCCGACGCCCTTCTCGTACCTGGAGGGCACGCTCTTCTTCGTCCCCGAGAGCCGCAGCCTGTGGAGGAGCGATGGGACGGAGGCCGGGACAGTGCTCGTCCGCACCTTGGAGCCGGGGCAGTCCTATCGGCTCATCAGCGCGCTGGCTCCCCTGGGGAAGACGCTCCTGCTGGCCACGCTGACGGCGACGGGCCCCGAGCTGTGGAAGAGCGATGGAACCGAGGCCGGCACGCTCCTCGTCAAGCAGATCCCCGTGGAGGGCTACTCGAGCATCTCCTCGCTGGTGGAGCTCAATGGCCAGAGCTTCTTCATCACGGGGAACTACTCGCCTCGCGTGGAGTTGTGGAAGAGCGATGGGACGGAGGCCGGCACGACGCGCGTGCGTACGATCTGGGATGACCCGGAGTTCGTCGGGTCCGCCGGCCAGCTCGTGCGGGTGAATGGGAAGCTCCTCTTCGTCGCGGATGTCGAGGGCGGCTCGAAGCGGATCTGGCGGAGCGATGGGACGGAGGCAGGGACCCTCCCGGCGCCGGAGTTCGCCTCCTTTCCGGATCTCCCGGAGACGCTCATGGAGGCGGAGGGCATGCTCTACGTGCTGACCCACGGGAGCCGCAAGCTGTGGAGGAGCGACGGCGCCTCGCCGCTGACGTTGGTGAAGGAGCTGTTCCCCCAAGAGGCGGGCTTGAGCTGGGGCGGCACGAGAGCGGCCATGGTGCGCGGGCAGCTCCACTTCACCGCGTTCTCCCCGACGCAAGGGTGGGTGCTGTGGAAGACCGATGGCACTGCCCAGGGGACGGTGCCCGTGCAGCGCCTCGCGCTGGGCTCGCTGGACTACAGCGTGGCCTCGTCCTATGCCACCTTCGCGCAGGCGGGCAAGCGGCTCTTCTTCGTGAACGACGGCGGCCAGGGCCGGGAGCTGTGGGCGCTACCCTTCGCGCCCTTCTACTGCCCGGCGGACGTCAACGCGGAGGCGACAGGGCCCGAGGGTGGCCTGGTGAGACTGCCCGAGCCCCAGCGGGCCGAGGATGTCGATCCCGCACTGCCGATCCAGTCCAGCCACCCCTCGGAGCTCATGCTTCCGTTCGGTCGGACGGAGATCACCCTGACCGCGGTGGATCCGTCGTACCCGGCCTCCACCTGCACGTACTCCGTCGACGTCCAGGATCGCACTCCGCCCCAGATGGAGTGCTCCCCGACCCTCACGGTGCCGGCCACCTCCGAGGACGGCGCCGTCGTGGACTACGAGGAGATCACCGCGACGGACGCCGTGTCCACGCCGACCCTGGAGTACAGCCGCGCGCCTGGGAGCGTCTTCCCCGTGGGCAGGACGATGGTGGAGATCAAGGCGAGGGACGCGGCCGGAAACACCTCGACGTGCCGTTTCACCGTCAAGGTGGTGGGGGGCCCGGGTTGCGGCTGCGGAGCTGCCTCTCCCAGCGCGCTCCTGTGGTGGCTGCTGGCGCTGGTGCCCGTGGCGGCGCGTCGCCTTCGGGCGCGCTGAGGCCTCCGGAGGGTTCTCGCGCTGGCTAGCGCTGGCGCGAGAACCAGCCCATCAGCTCCTCGAGGGCGCGGCGGTCCTCCTCATCGAACGTGGCCTTGTGCTCCGAGTCGATGTCCAGCACCGCGATCAGCTCGCGGCGCGGGTTGAACACCGGCACCACGATCTCCGACTGCGAGCGCCCATCACACGTGATGTGCCCCGGGAAGGCGTGCACGTCCGGCACCACCATCGTCTCGCGCGTGGCCGCCGCCGTGCCGCACACGCCCCTACCGAAGGCGATCTCCAGGCACCCCAGCGTCCCCTGGTACGGGCCCACGAGCAGCAGCTTCCCCGGCTGCACCACCCGGTAGAACCCCGTCCACAGGTGCCCGAAGGCGTGGTGCAGCAGGCAGCTCATGGTCGCCATGGCGGCGATCTCGTCGGAGAGCCCCTCCAGCACCGCCTCGGCATGGCGCTTGAGCTCCGCGTACGCCTCTGCCTTCGGCATGCCGCGCAGATCCAGGGTGACTTCGGCCATGGTGGGCTCCTCGGGGCTGTGGGATCGGTGGCGCGCGCGCGCCGGTGCGGGGCCTCTTCTACCCGAAAACCTGTCGTTCTTTCAGCCCGCGTTCGCCGTGGGCGGGGCCGTGGGCTCGGCCTTCTGGGCACTGGCGGCCTTGTCCGCGGGGGGGGCCTTCTCCGCCTTGATCATCAGGCCGTAGCGCTTGGCCGCGGACTCCAGGATGCGCCCCACCAGCTGCGTGTAGGAGAGGCCCTTCTCCCGGGCCGCCAGCGCCAGCTCGCTCTTGTCCTCGAGGTAGGGGTTCGGGTTGAGCTCGAGGATGAATGGATCCCCCGCCGCGGAGATCCGCAGGTCGATGCGCGCATAGTCCTGGAGCTTGAGCCCCCGGTAGGCGAGCAGGGCGGCCCGCTCGATGCGCTGGCGCAGCTCCGGGGGGATGTTCTGGGCGATGACGAGCCTGGGCGAGCCCTCCGTCTCCGGGCCGAACTTCACCTCCCGGTCGGAGATGGTGGGCTTGCTCTTGTCCCAGTTGCCGAAGTCCAGCTCCACGATGGGGAGGATCTCCGGCATCTCCTTGGGGCCGATCACGCCGACGTACACCTCGCGCCCCTCGATGAACTCCTCCGCGAGCGCCTCGTCCCGCAGCTCCTTGCGGATGGCCTGCACCCGCGTGGTTAGCTCCTCCCAGGTGCGCACCAGCGACTTCTGGCCAATGCCGATGGAGGCGTCGCTCCGGGAGGGCTTGACGATGAGGGGGAACTCCAGATCCCCGTGGGTCTCCACGGTGACGCCGTCGAAGGTGGCGAAGTCCGGGGTGGGGATCTCGTGGTATTCCAGCAGCTGCTTGGTGAGGATCTTGTCCTGGGCCAGCAGCAGCCCCGCCGTCCCCGAGCCGGTGAACTTCACCCGCGCCATCTCCATCAGCGCCGCGACGTTCACCTCCATCCGGTAGTCCTCGGCGAACGTCTCGCAGAGGTTGAACACCAGGTCGCACTGCGAGCGCTCGATCTCCTGGAGGATGTCGAAGACGCGGTCGCTCACGGAGATGGTGGTCGCCTCGTGCCCCAGCTCCCGCAGGGAGTTCTCCACCTGCGTGACGACCGGGTCCACCGGCTCTCCGTCCGGCTGATAGTGGAGGATGGCGATCTTGAGGCGCGGGACCGGCATGACGACTCAAGTGTAAGTCGTCCGCGCGCGCAGTGCACCCATGCACCCCCAGGCCCTGATCGCTTTTCGGCCCGCCGCGCTCAGTCCACCTCGAAGAAGCGGTCCGTGTAGAGGTAGTTCATCGCCAGGGCCGTCACCAGCGAGGTGAGCTTGGTGAGGTACTCGCGCGTCTTGTCCAGGTGGATGGCCAGGCGCAGCGTGGTGGTGCGCTCCAGCAGGTGATCCACCAGCGCCACCACCACCGGGCGGCCCACGCCGCTGTAGCGGGTGACGGACTGGATGAGGGACTGGCGCTCTGCGCGGATGAGCGTCTCCGCGCTGGCCGGCGCGGTGTCCGGGGGCTCGAACAGCCCCTGAAGATCCTGATCCAGGTGCTCGCGCAGCGACAGCTCCACGCGCTCCTCGAGCTGGCGCTGCCGGTAGTGATCGAGGACCGTCTCTTCCATGTCCTCCACGTCCAGATCCCGCTCGGCCAGCTGCACCAGCGGCGGGGCGCGGCCCACGCGCTGGATCACCTCGTCCACGTACTGGAGCTTCTTGAGCGCGCCCCAGCCGGCGTAGCGCTTGCCCCAGTCCATCCCCGGCGTCAGCCACACCGCGAACGTCTCCGCGAAGTCCTCGTCCGGGTGCTTCTGCGCGTACCAGCCGGAGATGTGCACCACGTACTTGCGGCTGAACGGGCGCGGCTTGAAGTCGTCGTGGTAGGGCTTGGAGTAGTCCCCGAAGATCTTCCGCCACTCGTCCGTGTCATAGAGGCGGTAGGCGTAGTTGAAGGCGTGCCCGGCCTCGTGGCGCAGGTACATGAGGATCTCGTGCTCCGTCTCCGCCTCGCCCCCCAGCTCCGCCTCCAGGGAGTGCAGCCGAGGATCCGCCAGGTAGAACGGCAGGCCGATCACCGGCACCCCGGAAGGGCAGCCCCACTGATCCGACAGGTAGCACTCCGGCCGGAAGGAGATGCCCCGGGCCTCCAGCTCCGCGTAGAGCTGGTGGATGTAGCGCTCCAGGGCCGTGCCCTTCAGGTGGAGCTTGAGATCCTTGATGCGCGCCTGGAGCAGCGCCTCACGCTCGGGACGACGGGGTGAGTCGGCCGCCTCGTGAGGGTCGGCGAGGGTCTTCTCGCGGAAGGTGATCTGGGAGGAAGAGAGCATCGGGTCCCCGGGTCCCCAGGAGTCTAATGGCGGGGCCCGGTCGGTAAATTGGCCCGGTGACAGCCCGATGCAAGGGCCCGAAAAGCCTGGATTTTATGGGCTCCAACGACCTGTCAGGTGGGAGGGAGTCCGTGTAGGCAAGGGCCTGGGCGCCCGCCAGGGGGCTACTCGAAGACCGAGATGTCCGAGCCGGTGTTGGCCGGCTTCGAGGGCCGCTTGGGCGTCGGAGCGGGGCGGGCCACGGCCGTCAGCGTCATGTCCACCGGCATCTCGTCGCTGGCCACGGCGCTGAAGTCCAGCAGGCGACTCGCGTCCTGGTAGCCGTTGAGCCGGAGCGTGAGCTTGTGCTGCTTGTCCCGATCGAGCGACAGCTCCGCGGGCGTCGTGCCGATCTGCATGCCCTCTTCGTTGAAGATGGCGGCGCCGGTGGGCGTGGAGCTGAGCTTCACCCGCACCTTCGGGTTGATCGCCGGTGTCGCGGGCCTGGGATCCTCCTGTGGGGGCGGCTTCGGCGACTCGATGGGGGTGGCCACGATGACCTGCGGCTTCTCGGAAGGGGAGGCCGCACCTCCGCCCCTCAGGGCCACCGCGGCGGCGCCCGCCGCGAGCAGGAGCACGGGGAGGCCGATCAGCGCCGCCTTCTTGCCGGCGGACATTCCCGTGGCGGGAGGAGGGTGGGCCGGAATCGGCGCGGGGGAGGGCACGGCCTGCCGAGGCCCGGTGCCACCGGACGGGCGGGAGCGGTTGGCCGAGGGTGCGCTGCCGTCGCGGACGCTGACGTTGGAGGGCCTGGAGGCCCTGGCGGGAGAGGCGGAGGAGGGCCTGGAGGCGCGCGCGCTGCCGGCGCTGCCGCCGCCCTTGCGAGCCCCGGACACACTGGGCTTGCTCCCGCTGCCTCCGGCCCTGTCCCCGGGGGCCCCGCCCGAGGGCCGCGCGTCCAACTGCGCGGGCGTCAGGTCCGCCACCGCGTCCAGCATCGCGTCGATGAACTCCTCGGCGGACTGGAAGCGATCCTCCTTCTCGCGCGCGAGGCCCTTCTGAAGGAAGGCGTCCAGGGACGGGGGCACCGGGGCGCCCTGCCGCTTGCTGTTCACCGGCGGCACCGTCTGCGTGAGCGCGGCGGTGAGCGCCTTGCGGACGGTGTTGGCGCCGTAGGGCGAGGTGCCGGTGAGGCAGAAGAAGAGGACGCCCGTGAGCGAGTACAGATCGGAGCGCTCATCCACCGCCTCGCCGCCGGCCTGCTCGGGCGGCATGTACTGAGGCGTGCCGAGCACCTGGCCGGTGGAGGTGAGCTGATCCTCGTCCTCCTGCTCCATGGCCTTCACCAGGCCGAAGTCCAGCACCTTGACGAAGTCCTTCCCGTCCAGCTGCTGCACCATGATGTTGTGCGGCTTGAGATCGCGGTGGACGGCGTGCTGCTCGTGGGCGTGGGCCAGCCCGCGCGCGGCCTGCTCCATCAGGTTCACCGCGCGCCCCAGGGACATGGGCCCGTCCCGCTTGACGAGCTCCTTGAGGCTCTCGCCCTCCAGCAGCTCCATCACGAAGTAGCAGGTGTTGTCCGGGGCTTTGCCGAAGTCGTAGATGGTGATGATGTTGGGGTGGCGCAGCCGGCTGGCCACCTCGGCCTCGCGCTTGAAGCGCTCGAAGAAGGTGGGCGCGGCGGCCAGCGCCGGGTTGAGCGTCTTCACGGCCACCGGGCGCTGCACCGAGGTCTGCGTGGCCCGGAAGACCATGCCCATGCCGCCATGGCCCAGCACGCTCTCGATCTTGTAGCGGCCGTCCAGCACCTGCCCCAGCAGCGCCATGCTGGCGCCCGCACAGAGGTGATCTTGTCCTTCGGTGCTTCCGCAATGGGGGCAGGGGGAGGCCATTGGGGGCGGAGTATAGGCAACCCGTGACAGAGGCCCAAAGAGGATGCGTGGGGGCTGAGCGAGCGAGCAGGCAATCCAGCCGTTCCCCCAGGCGGCCAGGGCTGTTACATCCCCCAGCCGCCATGAGCCTCCTCATCGCCCAGGATGTCTGCCTCGCCTACGGGAAGAAGGTCCTCTTCGAAGACGCCAGCTTCACGATCGGCCCCCGGGATCGCGTGGGGCTGGTGGGCGCCAACGGCACGGGCAAGAGCTCGCTGATGAAGATCATCGCCCGAGTCCAGCACGCGGACTCGGGGACGCTCACCTTCGCCCGGGGCACGCGGGTGGGCTACCTGCCCCAGGAGCTCGCCGGCCTGCCGGAGGGCAGCGTGGTGGAGGCGGTGATGAGCACCGTGCCCGGCCGGGACGCGCTGGCCGAGCGCCTGAAGAGCACCGAGGAGGCGCTCGCCCAGGCCCCGGACGAGGCCACCCAGCTCGAGCTGGCCCAGGAGCTGGCGGATCTGCACGCGGAGCTGGATCACTTCGAGGAGCACTACGGGCGCCACCACGCCGAGCGGATCCTCAAGGGCCTGGGCTTCCGGGAGGCGGACCTGGCCAAGCCCACCGGGGCGCTCTCCGGCGGGTGGCGGATGCGCGCCGCGCTGGCCGGCCTGCTCCTGCAGGATCCGGATCTGCTGCTGCTGGACGAGCCGACCAACCACCTGGACGTGCCCACGCTCACCTGGTTCGACGACTTCCTGCGCCGCTCCCGCAAGGCGCTGGTCCTCATCTCCCACGATCGCGACTTCCTCAACCGGCAGGTGGGCAAGGTGCTCGCGCTGGAGATCGAGGGGCTGCGCTCCTACGTGGGCAACTACGACGCCTACAAGCGCCAGCGCGCCGAGGAGATGGAGCAGCTCAAGGCCCGGGCCGCGAAGGTGGAGGCCCGCCGCGCCGAGCTGCAGGCCTTCATCGATCGGTTCGGCGCCAAGGCCAGCAAGGCCACCCAGGCGCAGAGCCGCGCGAAGATGCTGGCGCGGCTGGAAGAGGTGCAGCTCCTGGACGAGCGCGCCACCGTGCACTTCCGCTTCCCGGAGGTGGAGCGCTCCGGCCGGGACGTGGCGCTGCTGGAGGGGGTGCGCAAGAGCTACGGCAGCCACGTGGTGTACTCGGGGCTGGAGGGGCGGGTGGAGCGGGGCCAGCGCATCGCCGTGATCGGGGCCAACGGCGCGGGGAAGACGACGCTGCTGAAGATCCTGGCCGGCGAGCTGCCGCCGGACGGCGGGCAGGTGAAGCTGGGGCACAACGTGGTGATGGGCTACTACGCGCAGCACCACGCGGACACGCTGGACAAGCGCAACACGATCCTCGAGGAGGTGCAGCCGCTGGCGGCGGACAAGCCGCAGAGCTACGTGCGCGGGGTGCTGGGCGCGTTCCTCTTCTCGGGGGACGACGTGGACAAGCCCATCGGCGTGCTGTCCGGTGGCGAGCGCGCCCGCGTGGCGCTGGCCAAGCTGCTGCTGCGGCCCTCCAACTTCCTGCTGATGGACGAGCCCACCAACCACCTGGATCTGGACTCGACGGAGATGCTGATCGAGGCGCTCAAGGGGTACGGGGGCACGCTGCTGTTCGTGTCCCACAACCGCGCGTTCGTGAACCAGCTGGCCAACCAGGTGTGGGACGTGGTGGACGGGAAGGTGGTGCCGCACTCGGGCAACCTGGACGAGTACCTGTACCACCAGGAGCAGCTGCGGCTGGCGGCGGAGGCGGCCGGCGCGGCGGAGAAGGGGAAGGCCGGCGACAAGGCGCCTGGCGCGGCGGTGACGGAGAAGGATCGCAAGCGGCTGGAGGCCGAGGCACGCCAGCGCCGCAGCACCGTGGAGGGGCCGATCAAGAAGGAGATCGCCCGGATCGAGGAGCGGATCTCCAAGCTGGAGGCCGAGCAGAAGGAGCGCGAGGCGCAGCTGGCGGATCCGGAGCTCTACAATGACTTCGCGCGGGCCAAGCCGCTGATGGACACGCACCGGGCCGGCAAGGACGAGCTGGAGTCGCTGTACCAGGAGTGGGAGGCCGCGCAGGAGAAGCTGGCGGCGGCCAGCGCCTCCCTGGGCTGAGCGCCCTTCAAATGCGCTGGAAGGCGAAGGCCGGCAGCGCCCCCGAGAGCGCGCGCATGGCCGAGGCCATCGCCTCGATCGACAGCGTCGTCTCCGAGCTGCCCATCCGCAGCGCCGTCTCGGGCATGCTGGGGACGACGCAGCTGTCCGGGGTCTGCACGAAGGTGATCCCCCCGGCGCGACGGATGGACAGCAGCCCCACCGCCCCATCCGCGCCCATGCCCGTGAGCACCGCGCCTCCCGCCCGGTTGCCGTGGGCCCGCGCCAGCGACGTCAACAGCGCATCCCCCACCGCGGCCAGCAGGCCGTGGACCGGCTCCACCAGCAGCTCGCCCGACAGGAGCACCTGCATCTGGTGCCCATCCGGCGGCAGGTAGACGTGGCCTGGCTGCGGCTTCAACCCCGTGCGCGCCAGCTCCAGCTCCAGCGGCGAGGCCGCGCTCAGCCACTGGCGCAGGCCCGAGGTGAACCCCACCGAGACGTGCTGCGCGATGAAGACCGGGTAGGGGAGGCTCGGGGGCAGCAGTGACAGCAGCATCGCCAGGGCCGGCGGCCCTCCCGTGGCGGCCACCAGCCCGAAGGCGTTCACCCGCCCGCTGCGGAGCATGGGCGGCGGCACCGGGTAGCCGAGCAGGGGCTTGCGCGGGCCGAGGGGGATCTCCGCCATCGTCCGGATGGTGTTGATGAGCTGGGCGCCGAAGTTCGACAGCCCGCCGTCCTTGCCCGGCGTCGGCTTGGGCATCACCTCCAGCGCCCCGGCCTGTAGCGCCTTGAAGGACAGCTCCGCGTCCATGGCGCCCGAGATCACCAGGATGCGGCTGGGAGCCTCGGCCATGATGCGCTCGGTGGCGTCGATGCCGTCCATGCGCGGCATCCGCACATCCAGGGTGACGACATCCGGGCGGAGTGACTGCGCCAGGGACACCGCCTCCTTCCCGTCGCTCGCGGTGCCGACCACCCGGATGTCGGGAGCCGCGGCGAGCAACCCGGTGAACATCCGGAGGATCGTGGGCGAGTCATCCGCAAGGAGGACCTGGATCGGCTTGTTCATGTGCACCTCGGAGCCTGTCGAGTGCGCAGCGTGACGGCTGGGATCAGAAACCTACTTGGTGGATTCTATCACCGGCGTCGCTTCGAGCCTACTCTTCAGGTATGGCTCCGAGTCGTGACGCGAGGCCCGGCAGGCGCCCCGCGAACCGCGTGCCTCAGGGCTTTCAATTCTTGACGGTAGGAGGCGCGGGCGCCACTCCGGAGAGCGCGCGCATGGTCGCGGCCATGGCCTCCAGCGGCAGGGCCTGATCCGCGGCGCCGGCGCGCAGCGCGGCCTCGGGCATGCCGGGGACGACGCAGCTCTCGGGAGACTGCGCGAAGGTGAGCCCTCCGGCCTGGCGGATGGCCAGCAACCCCGTGGAGCCGTCCGAGCCCATGCCCGTGAGCACCGCGCCTCCCGCCCGGTTGCCGTACGCGAGCGCCAGCGAGGCCAGCAGCGCATCCCCGAGCGCGCCCTTGATCTGGATCGGCTCCACCAGCAGCTCGCCCATCAGCAGCACCTGCAGCTGGTGGCCGTCCGGCGGCAGGTAGACGTGGCCCGGCTGGGGCCGGATGCCCGAGCGCGCCACCTCGAGCCTCAGGGACGAGGCGGCGCCCAGCCACTGGCACAGCCCGGCGGTGAAGCCATCCGAGACGTGCTGGGCGATGAAGATCGGGTAGGGGAGGTTGGGCGGCAGCAGCGACAGCAGCAGGCAGAGCGCGGGCGGACCTCCCGTGGAGGCCACCAGCCCGAAGCCACTCACCTTGCCGCCCAGGGGCGCGGCCAGGGCCTTCGCCGCGGCCAGGGGAGGCCGGCGCTCGGAGAGCGGCAGCTCGGCCATGCTCCGGATGATCTGGATGAGCTTCACGCCGAAGTTCGCCAGCCCCTCCAGGCCGGGCCGCGGCTTGGGCATCACCTCCAGCGCCCCGGCCTGCAGCGCCTTGAAGGACATCTCCGCGTCCACCGCCCCCGAGATCACCAGGATGCGGCTGGGGGCCTCGCTCATGATGCGCGAGCTGGCCTCGATCCCATCCATCCGCGGCATCCGCGCGTCCAGGGTGATGACGTCCGGATGGAGCCGGCGCGCCAGCTCCACGGCCTCCGCCCCATCCTTCGCGGTGCCGATCACCTCGATGTCCGAGGCCGAGGCGAGCAGCGCCGTGTACATCTTCAACATGGTGGGCGAGTCGTCCGCGATGAGGACTCGGATGGTGGGGCTCATGTACACCTCGGGAGGAGAGGCGAGAGTGCCCGGGGCTGTCCCAGGCCCGATGGGTCCGGCCCGGTCAGTGCGGCATCAGAGGCCTGGGGGAGACGACGGAGCAGGCATGCCCTCGAGCGAGCTTAGCACGGCGGCCAGCGCCTCGGGCGACACGCGGTGCTCGGTGGCCTTGTTGTTCAGCGCCGCCTCCGGCATTCCGGCCACCAGGCACGTCTGCGGATCCTGCGCGAAGGTGAGCCCGCCGGCGCGCTTGATGGCCATCAGCCCCACGGCGCCCTCCTCGCCCATGCCGCTGAGCACCGCGCCCGCGGCGTGCGAGCCATAGGCGCGCGACATGGACGCCAGCAGCAGATCCCCGGAGGGGAAGGTGCTGCCCGAGGCCTTCTCGACGACGAGCTCGCCCTGGAGCCCCACCCGCAGGTGGTGGCCATCCGGGGGCAGGTAGACGGTGCCCGCCCGGGGCTGCTCGGAGGGCCTGGCGATCTCCACCGGCAGCGGCGACAGCGAGGAGAGCCAGCGGTGCAGGCCCACGGTGAAGCCCGGGGTGATGTGCTGGGCGATGAAGAGCGGGTAGGGCAGGCTGCGCGGCAGCAGCCACAGCAGCGAGGCCAGCGCCGTGGGCCCGCCGATGGACGCCGCCAGCCCGAAGCCCGCCACGCGCATGCCGGGGGGCAGCGCGGGCGCGGTCGCGTGGCCCTCCTGGCGCTGGGTGACGAGCGGCACCTCCGCCAGCAGGCGGATGGCTGACAGCAGCCGCACGCCAAAGCGCGCCACGTCCTCCGGCGAGCCCTGCGGCTTGGCGATCACCTCCAGCGCCCCGGCCTGCAGCGCCTTGAAGGACAGATCCGTGTCCGGCGCGCCGGACACCATCAGGATCCGGCAGGGCCGCTCCGCCATGATGCGCTCGGTGGCGCCCAGGCCGTCCAGGCCGGGCATCTGCACGTCCAGGGTGATGACGTCCGGCTTCAGCGAGCGGGCCAGCGCCACGGCCTCCTCTCCGTCGCGCGCCGTGCCCACCACCGTCACATCCGGCTGCGCGGACAGCAGCCGGGTGAGGACCTGGAGCATGGTGGGCGAATCGTCGGTGAGGAGGACTTGGACAGGCTTGCTCATTTGGGTCTCCGGACTCCAGGTGCGTTTCTACCCCAGGGGTGTGGTGCTCGCCTACGACTCACCATGTCGCAGTGTAACAAGCCGCATCAACTGGCTCTGCGCTTCTTTTCACGCCGGGGCCTGGGCTCTGGCTGCTTGGGAGTCGGGTTTTCCCGGGGCTCCTCTGTTGAAGCCGGGAGTGAGGGACGGGTTGCGGGGAAGGGCGTACCCTCCGTGGAGGGGGGCTCCACCCCCTGTGGCTCCGCCGGGAGGGCAGGCAGGCGCACGATGAAGGTGCACCCTTCGCCGGGCTTGCTCTGCACGGAGATGCTGCCGCCGTGGTTCTTGACGATCCGCTGGCAGATGGCCAGCCCCAGCCCCGTGCCCTTCTGCTTGGTGGTGAAGAAGGGCACGAAGATGTGCTGGTGCTGATCCAACGGGATGCCCGGCCCCGTGTCGGAGATGCGCACCTCGACGAACTCGTTCATGTTGCCGCGGAACTCGCCGAAGCGATCGTGCTTCATCGTGCCCACCGTGATGCGCCCGGCCGCCGTGCCCATGGCCTGCACCGCGTTCTGCACCAGGTTGATGAGCACCTGCTTGAGCTGCTCGGCGTCCGCGTCCACGCGCGCCACGGTGAGATCCAGCTGCACCGCCAGCTCGATCTGCTTGGGCACGTCGTTCTGGATGAGGCGCATGGTGCGCGTCACCACCTCGTTGAGATCCGTGGGCCCGAAGCTCTGCTTGAGCGGGCGCGCGTAGTCCAGGAACGCCGTCACCACCCCGTTGAGGCGGTTCACCTCCTCGACGATGACGCCCAGGAACTCGCCGTCCTCGCCCGGCATCCGCTTGGGATCCAGGCACTGCGCCGCGCCCTTGATGGCGCCCAGCGGGTTGCGGATCTCGTGCGCCAGGCCCGCCGCCATCTCGCCCAGCGCCGCCAGGCGATCGCGCTCGCGGATCTTCTCGTACAGCTTGGAGTTCTCCAGCACCGTGGCCACGCGCTCGGCCACCGAGAGGATGAGGGCGATCTCGTCCGAGGCGTACGCCTCCGGCACGCGCTCGTCCCACAGGTTCAGGAAGCCGATCACCCGATCGTTGCCCACCAGCGGCACGCAGATGCCCGACTGCATCTGCACCAGCGCGGCGCGCGTGTCCTGCAGGCGCTTGCCCTCGTCCCGGAAGCGCTTGCCCTCGGTGGCCTGCAGCCGCAGCGCGGCCAGGCGGTGATCCACGTTCTCCCGCAGCACCGCCTTCTGCCCGGAGGCGGCCGCCAGCAGCAGCCCGCGCGCCGCGGCCGTGTCCAGGAAGCCCTCCGGCGGAGGCCCGCGCGAGTCCAGCAGCCGGTAGCCCGGCCGATCCTCCGCCAGCATGTACACGGAGGCGTGCGTCACGCGGCCCGTCTCGTGGAGCGCGTCCAGCAGCATCCGCGTCACCTCGGAGATGTCGATCACCGTGGCCATCCGCGCCCGCAGCGCCCCCAGCACGCGCAGCAGCTCGAAGCGCTCGCGGAAGAAGATGGCCACCACCTGCTCCTCCACCTTCGGCCTCAGCGGCTCCATGAGGATGCTGATGACGAAGGCGGCCACCACGGTGTTGAAGACGAACAGGCCCGTGTTCTCCGTCACCCACGCGGTGAGCACCGTGAAGACGGCGGCCAGGATGAAGGCCAGCACCGTCTGCGAGGCGATCTTCCCCAGCAGCTCGTGCACGTCCATCAGCCGCAGCCGCAGCAGCGTCTCCTTCAGGAAGAAGAGGTAGAGGGTGGAGAAGACGGCCCCCAGCGGCGGCAGGGGGATGTCGTAGCGCTGGCCGAGCAGATCCAGCGCGGTGAGCAGCATGGAGGCGCCGGCGCCGCTGGCCAGGTACATCAGCCGCAGCCGCTCGATCCGGGACTCCTCGGTGCGCACCCGGTTCAACAGCAGGCTCACCGAGGTGAGCAGGGTGCCCAACACCCACACGCCCATGGCCACCCGCGCCCAGGAGCGCTCCGCCAGCGGCGTCACCGCCACGGCCAGGCCGAACACCCCTGACAGCACGGCCATCCGCCGGCCGAGCATGTGGGTGCCCTTGCTGACGCCCAAAAACTCCAGGAAGAAGGCCACCGCGGTGCCAGGCACCACCGAGGCGATCAGGAGGGTGGCCCCCACGGCGACTCGGGACGCCCACCCCGGGCTGGGGAGGATGCCGGCGAAGAAGAGGGCCAGGTAGTACCCCGCCACCGTAAGGGCGAAGACGGAATACAGCGTCACCACCCGAGGCCTGCCCGGCCGCAGGAGCATCGACAGCCCGAGCGCCAGGCCGACGAGGGAGGCGAAGACGGCACTCTGGGTCCGGATGTCCATGTTCGGGCGAACAGTCTAACCTGTGTCCACGGCCGGAAATTTTAAGAGTGTTCCCAGTTGTCCTCGGGCGTGCCCGAGCGCATTGACCAGGGCGAGCTGCCCACCCCCATGAGATCCGCCCTCACGCTGATTGTCCTTGCCTCCTTCGCCACGCTGGCCTCGGCGCAGCCGTTGGCCACCGAGCCCACCACCGCACCGCAGCCGCGGACGGATGGCGCGCCCTCCGAGGCGCTGCTCAACCCGCCACCGGACGCGGAGAAGGCCCCGCTGCCCGGCGGGTACGTGCAGATCTTCAACCCCGCGTTCCCGTCTCCCGTGGTGGAGCCGCCCCGGAAGGCCGAGGTGGAGGTGCCGCGCGGCAAGGCCTACACGCAGGAGGAGCTGGCGCCGTACTTCTCCGAGGGGAGGAAGAAGGAGGCCAAGGCGGCCTTCGATCGCGGCCTCTACCTGAAGGCCCGGGAGCTGCTGAAGGACGAGGGGAGCTCGGCGCCGGTGCGTTACCTGCGCGCCCTGAGCGCGGTGCGCGGCGGGGATGAGGCCCGCGCGGCCGAGGAGATGGCGGCCCTGGCGGAGGACTACCCGGCGATGAGGGACCGGTGCCTCACGCATGCGGGCATGGCGCTGGAGGGGCTGGGGCGCTTCGCCGAGGCGGCGCAGCTGCTCGCGCGGGTGTCGGAGGACTCGAAGCTGTACGTGGACGCGCGCCTGGCGCTCGGGCGGGTGCTGCGCAAGAAGAAGGATCATGACGGGGCCATGGCCGCGCTGGAGCCGCTGGCGGCCCGGCCCGCGCCGCTCTTCGGCCGCAACGTGGGCGCCGAGGCGCTGATGGCCATCGCCGACATCGCCGCGGAGAAGAAGGATCGCACGCGCGAGCGCGAGGCGCTCTGGCGGCTGTGGGCGCTGTACCCGCTCTCGCCGCTGACGAAGCAGGCGGACCGGCGCCTCAAGGGGCTCAAGCCTCCGGTGGAGGCCCAGGTGATGCGGGCCGAGCAGCTGATCGAGCTGCACCGCAACAAGCAGGGCCTCCAGGTGCTGGAGCCGCTGCTGGCCAGGCTGAAGCTGCCGGAGCCGCTCGCGTGCCGCGCGCACTTCGCCTACGGCAAGGGCATGCGCAAGGAGCGCCAGCACGCGAAGGCGATCTCCAGGCTCACCCCGGTGGTGGAGAAGTGCCAGGACGCGGAGCTGCTGCCGCGCGCCATGTACGTGCTGGGCTCTTCTCGCTCGATCGTGGACCAGAAGCGCGGTCCGGACACGTATGAGCGGCTCGCCCGGGAGTTCCCCGGCCACTCCTTCGCGGATGACGCGCTCTTCTACGCGGCGGACCTGTACGTGAAGACGGATCGGCCCGCGCAGGCGCTGGCGCTCCTGGAGGAGCTGGAGCGCAACTACCCGCAGGGAGACTTCCTGGGCGAGGCGCTGTTCAAGGCCTTCTGGATCGCGCGGAGCTCGCGGGCCGCGGACGGGGGGCTGGCCATCCTGGAGCGGATCGAGCAGCGCTTCGCGGGCGCGGACGAGACGTACGACGTGGAGCGGGCGCGGTACTGGCGGGCGAGGACGCTGCAGGAGCGCGGGGAGGTGGCGGGCGCGGCGGCGCTCTTCGAGAAGCTCGCGGTGGAGCACCCGGCCACCTACTACGGGCTGATGGCCCGGGCGCAGCTGGGCGAGGTGGACAAGGAGCGGCTGGCGCGGATCACCCCGCAGCTCGTCTTCGGGGCGGAGTCGGCCAGCCCGTGGCCCATGCACACCGGGCCGATCATGGAGAAGGATCCGCACTTCCTGGCGGGGGTGGAGCTGCTGCGCCTGGGGTTCCCGGAGGCGGTGTCCTCCGAGCTGCTGGCGGTCAACCGCAACGGGCAGCCGGCCGAGTCCGTGCGGCTGCTGGTCCACCTGCTGTCGATGGCGGGGGATGCGCGCGCGGCGCACGCGGTGGCGCGGGTGGCGCTGCGCGGGGACCTGAGCGGGCGCATCACTCCGCAGACGCGGCCGGTGTGGGAGATCGCCTATCCGAACGCGTACCGGGAGCTGATCGAGAAGCACACGAAGGCGGCGGGGGTGGAGGCGGATCTGCTGCAGGCGCTGATGCGGGAGGAGAGCGCGCTGGATCCGAAGGCGCTGTCGTGGGCGGGGGCGCTGGGGCTGACGCAGCTGATGCCGTACACGGCGAAGGCGGTGGCGCAGCAGCTGAGGATCAAGCGGTTCAGGGTGGACTCCCTGCTGGAGCCGGACATGAACATCCGCCTGGGGGCGCACCACCTGGGCGAGCTGGTGAAGCGGTTCGACGGCAACACGCCGTTCGCGGTGGGCAGCTACAACGCGGGGGCGGGGGCGGTGAACCGCTGGCGCTCCGAGCGCAAGGGCATGCCGCTGGACGCGTGGGTGGAGGAGGTGCC
>JAFGNZ010000295.1 GCA_016926755.1 Myxococcaceae bacterium
GTACGAGGGCTCGGGCTTCAGCGAGGAGCAGGCGAAGAACATCCTCGAGATGCGCCTGCAGCGCCTCACCGGCCTGCAGCGCGAGGAGCTGTTCAAGGAGCTGCTCGCCCTGGTGCGAGACATCGCCCGGCTGCGGGACATCCTCACCAACGAGTCGAGCCTGCTCCACGTCATCAAGACGGAGCTGCGGGACATCCGCGACCGCTACGGGGACACGCGCCGCACGGAGATCACCGGCGAGGTGTCCGAGATCACCAGCGAGGACTTGATCGCCGAAGAGGACATGGTCGTCACCCTGTCCCACACGGGCTACGTGAAGCGCTCGCCCTTGAGCGAGTACCGGGCGCAGAAGCGCGGCGGCCGAGGCAAGACGGGGGCCACGACGAAGGAGGACGACTTCGTCACGGATCTGTTCGTGGCCAGCACGCACGCGTACCTGATGCCCATCACCACCAAGGGCAAGCTGTACTCGCTCAAGGTGCACCAGATCCCTCAGGCCAGCCGCACCTCGCGGGGCAAGGCCATCGTCAACCTGGTGCAGTTCGGCGAGGGCGAGAAGCTGGCCCAGGTGCTGGTGACGAAGGACTTCCCGGAGAACCGCTACGTCTTCTTCGTCACCAAGCGGGGCGTGGTGAAGCGCACGGACCTGAGCGCGTTCGCCAACGTGCGCTCCAGCGGCATCATCGCGCTGGGCATCGAGGACGGGGACGAGCTGGTGGCGGTGAAGATCACCGACGGCAGCAAGGACATCCTCCTGTCCACCGCGAATGGCATGAGCATCCGCTTCCCGGAGGAGGAGGTGCGCTCCATGGGCCGGCAGGCCTACGGCGTGAAGGGCATCACCCTGGAGGACGGCGACGAGGTGGTGGGCGCGGACGTGGTGGAGAAGGACACCACCATCCTCACGGTGACGGAGAACGGCTACGGCAAGCGCACCGAGGAGTCCGAGTACCGGAGCCAGGGCCGCGGCGGCAAGGGCATCATCGACATCAAGACCACCGAGCGCAACGGCAAGGTGGTGGGCCTGGTGCAGGTGAGGGACGCGGACGAGGTGATGCTCGTCACCAACGGCGGGATGCTCATCCGCATGAAGGCGAAGGAGATCTCCGTCATCGGCCGCAACACGCAGGGCGTGCGCCTGATCGCCCTGGAGAACGGCACCGAGAAGGTGACGGGCATCTCCAAGCTGCCGGAGTCGAACAGCGAGGCCGAGGAGCCGGACAACGGCGGGAGCGAGTCGCGGGCCGCCGAGCCCTCCGAGCCGCCCGAGGATGAGCGGCCCGCCCCCGAGGACTCCAGCTCCGCCGAGGACTCCGAGCCGGGCGACGGCTCTCCGGAAGAGGGTTGAGCCCGCCCATGGCACCGTCCAGCGGCCAGGGGCCGGAGCCTGCCCCACGGGCCCCTGGCCGGGCCTTGGACATCCAGCTGGAGGTGGCCGAGGAGCGGCTGCGCGTCGTGCTCGGGCTCACGGACGGCATCGTCTTCGAGTTCGATCCGGAGGGCCGCTACATCGGCATCTGGACCCGCTCCGACGAGCTGCTGGCCATGCCTCGTGAGCAGGCGCTGGGCCGCACCCTCATGGAGGTGCACGGCCCCCAGGTGGGCGCGTTCTTCCTGGAGCGCATCCGGGAGACGCAGACCACCGGGCAGCCCACGCGCTTCGAGTACAGCCTCGACGTGGCCGGAGGCAACCGCTGGTTCAGCGCGGAGTGCCTGGTGGTGTCGCAGCGGTCCAGCGTGGCCGTCCTGGTGCGAGACATCACCCAGCAGAAGATGATGGAGCAGCGGCTGATCCAGGCGGACCGGCTGGCGGCGCTGGGGACGCTGGCGGCGGGCGTGGCCCACGAGGTGAACAACCCCCTGAGCTCCGTCTCCGTCAACCTCCACTTCGTCGCGGAGAGCCTGGCGGGGGTGCGGCGGGCGCTGAGCGGAGCGGAGGGCCCGCCGGATCGCGCCTACCTGGGGAGCCAGCTGGCCGACTGCGCCCAGGCGCTCCTGGAGGCGCGCGAGGGCACCAGCCGCATCCGCCACGTGGTGGGGGATCTGCGGACGTTCGCGCGCGGCCAGAGCTCGGAGGAGGGGATCGCGGACGTCAAGCGGGCGCTGGAGTCCTCCCTCAACATGGTCCTGCCGGAGCTGCGCAACCGGGCCCACCTGAACCGGCACCTGGATGACGTGCCCCCGGTGCGAGGCAACGAGTCCCGGCTGGGACAGGTGTTCCTCAACCTGCTGATCAACGCGGCGCAGGCCATCCGCGAGGGAGCCCCGGAGCGGAACCAGGTGGATGTCCACCTGCGCGAGGAGGGCGCCTGGGTGGTGGCCGAGGTCCAGGACACCGGCCATGGCATCCCGGCGGACCTCATGAAGCTCATCTTCGATCCCTTCTTCTCGACCAAGCCGGTAGGGATTGGCACCGGGCTGGGGCTCTCCATCTGCCACGGCATCATCACCGGCATGGGGGGAGAGATCTCGGTGGAGAGCACCGTGGGCCGGGGGACATGCTTCCGCGTGAAGCTGCCCATCAACAAGCCGGGCGCGGCGGTACCGGGCTCCAAGCCACCAGGCGAGCCCTAGCGCACCCCATCGGTGGGGCGGTGAGGTGGGTGGGAGGTAGTGCGCGCGGCGGGCTGGGGTGCAATGGAGCCGGTTTCTTGTGCGTAGGAGGAGGCATGAACGCTACGGGCCTTCGGGGCATGGGGTCCCGGTTCTTCCGGTACCTCAGAGACGGTCGCATCCCGCTGTGGAAGAAGCTCGCCGGGTTGGTGGCGGTGCTCTACTTCCTGTCGCCGGTGGACGCGCTGCCGGACGTCATCCCCATCCTGGGCTGGCTGGATGATCTGGGCGTGCTGTCGGCCGCTGCCTTCTACATGGTGCGGCAGGTGAAGCAGTACCAGCCGGAGCCCGCGTCCCTCTCGTCCCGGTAGGCGGCTCAGGCCGCGCTGGCTCAGGCCTTCTTGCCCAGGGCCTCCCGCCACGCCGCCAGCATGTGCTCGACGAGCTCGGGCACGCCCACGTCCTTGTTCACCTGCGTGAAGAGGAAGGGGCCGTCGCCCCGCATGGCGCGCGCGTCACGCTCCATCACGCTCAGGTCCGCCCCCACGTGGGGCGCCAGATCCTTCTTGTTGATGACGAGCAGGTCCGACTGGGTGATGCCGGGGCCTCCCTTGCGCGGCACCTTGTCGCCGCCCGCCACGTCGATGACGTAGACCGTGTAGTCCACCAGCTCGCGGCTGTACTGCGCCGCGAGGTTGTCGCCGCCGCTCTCGACGATGAGCAGCTCCGGCTTCACCTCGTGCATGAGCTCGTCGAGCGCGTCGAGGTTGTGGCTGATGTCCTCGCGGATGGCCGCGTGAGGGCAGCCGCCCGTCTCCACCGCGCGGATGCGATCGGGGGCCAGCGCCTCGTGGCGGTGGAGGAACTCGGCGTCCTCCTTGGTGAAGATGTCGTTGGTCACCACGCCCAGCGAGTACCTGTCGCGCAGCGCGCGGCAGAGCGCCAGCACGAGCGCCGTCTTCCCACTGCCCACCGGTCCGCCGATGCCCACCGTGAACGCGCGCTGGCGATAGTCGCGGGGCAGCCGGGGCTCGCGCTCCCGGAACAGGCCGGGGCCCGACCAGTGCTCGTGGGTGTGCCCGTGCTCGTGGGTGTGCCCGTGCTCGGGGTCATGGTCGTGGTCGTGCCCGTGTTCATGGTCGTGCATGGTGCTCCTCAGGATTGGAAGAGGCGGGAGTAGAGCCGATCGTGGGTGGCGCCCAGCAGGTCGATGAGCGGCGCGGGCTGCGACAGCTCGCTCAAGGGGAGCGCTCCACAGCGGCCGAGGACGGCGCGCTGTACGTCGGCCAGCTCGTGCTGGAGGCGCTGCGCCTCATGCGGGCCCAGCAGCCCCAGGCGGACGGCGGCCGAGGCCACCCCGCGCAGCGCCAGGTGAAGGAACAGCTCCTGGGCCTGCTCCAGCGGCACCGCGAGGGCGCGCAGCGTGAGCCCGAACATGGGGGCGTGATGGGCCAGCAGGGTGCGCGCGCGGATGGCGGCGTGGAGGCGCTGGAGCTCCTCCTCCGGGAAGATGCGCGCCGCGGTGGCCACCAGCGTGCGCCCCTGGGTGCGACTGGCCCGGTTGGCGACATGGCTGGAGAGCAACGCGTCACACCACGCGTCCAGCGTGGCCGGGTCGGCCTCCGGCTCATAGGCGGCGCGGAGGAAGGGCAGGCCCCCATGGCCGGCCTGCCACAGCACGCCCTCGAGGAAGGTGCGCAGGGCCTCGGGGTCGGACACCTCGCCCTGTTGGGCCGCGGCCTCCAGCCCGGCGGAGTGCGAGAAGCCTCCGGTAGGGAAGGCCGAGTCTGCGAGCTGCAGCACGCGCCAGCGGGTCGACATGGCTCAGAAGAGGCTGTACAGGCGGGCCAGGGGAAGGTGGGTGGCCGGCGCGCACCGCAGCAGCTCTCCGTCGGCGCGCACCTCGTAGGTCTCCGGATCCACGGTGATGTGAGGCAGCGCATCGTTGAGGCGCATGTCGCGCTTGCCGAGGCCGCGGCAGCGGTGCACCGCGCTCAGCCGCTTGTGGAGGCCCAGCGTCTGCACCTGCCCCTCCTCCAGCGAGCGCCGTGACACGAAGGCCACGCTGGTGGCCCCCGTGGCCCGGCCGAAGGCGCCGAACATGGGGCGCATTTGCAGCGGCTGGGGCGTGGGGATGGAGGCGTTGGCATCCCCCATCTGCGCCCAGGCGATGAAGCCGCCCTTCACCACCAGCTCCGGCCGCGCCCCGAAGAAGGCCGGCCGCCAGAGCACCAGGTCCGCCAGCTTGCCCGGCTCCACCGAGCCCACCTCGTGGCTGAAGCCGTGGGCGATGGCCGGGTTGATCGTGTACTTGGCCACGTAGCGGCGGATGCGCAGGTTGTCGTTGTCGCCGCGCTCCTCCTTCAGCCGCCCGCGCTGCTCCCGCATCTTGTGCGCCGTCTGCCAGGTGCGCGTGATGACCTCGCCCACCCGCCCCATCGCCTGGCTGTCGCTGGAGATGATGCTGATGGCCCCCATGTCGTGGAGGATGTCCTCCGCGGCGATCGTCTCCCCGCGGATGCGGCTCTCGGCGAAGGCCACGTCCTCGGGGATCTGCCGATCCAGGTGATGGCAGACCATGAGCATGTCCAGGTGCTCGTCCAGCGTGTTCACCGTGTAGGGGCGCGTGGGGTTCGTCGAGCTGGGGAGGACGTTGGGCTCGCCGCACACGCGGATGATGTCCGGCGCGTGTCCGCCGCCCGCCCCCTCCGAGTGGTACGTGTGGATGGTGCGCCCCTGGAACGCGGCGATCGAGTCATCCACGAAGCCCGACTCGTTCAGCGTGTCCGTGTGGATGGTGACCTGGACGTCCTCATCCTCCGCCACGCCCAGGCAGCAGTCGATGGCCGGTGGCGTCGTGCCCCAGTCCTCGTGCAGCTTGAGGCCCATCGCGCCGGCGCGGATCTGATCCACCAGCCCCGCGGGGTGCGAGGTGTTGCCCTTGCCCGTCAGCCCGATGTTGAGCGGCAGCGTGTCCGTCGCCTGGAGCATCAGCGCGATGTGGCGCGCGCCGGGCGTGCAGGTGGTGGCGTTGGTGCCCGTGGCCGGCCCCGTGCCTCCGCCGACGAAGGTGGTGACGCCCGAGGCGATGGCCTCGAAGGCCTGCTGCGGACAGATGTAGTGGATGTGCGCGTCGATGCCTCCCGCCGTGACGATGTGGCCCTCGGCGGAGATCACCTCGGTGGTGACGCCCACGAGCATTCCGGGGGTGACGCCGGGCATCACGCGCGGGTTGCCGGCCTTGCCGATGCCGACGATGCGCCCCTGCTTGATGCCGATGTCCGCCTTGTAGATGCCGGTGACGTCGACGATGAGGGCGTTGGTGATGACGCAGTCCAGCGCCTCCGCGTCCCCGATGCCGGGCATCTGCCCCATCCGGTCGCGCAGCACCTTGCCGCCGCCGAACTTGCACTCGTCCCCGTAGGAGGTGAAGTCCCGCTCCACCTCGGCGATGAGGCCCGTGTCGCCCAGGCGCACCCGGTCTCCGGTGGTGGGGCCGTACATGTCCGCGTAGTGGCGGCGATCCAGGGTGCGGCTCACGGCGAGTCTCCTTCCAGCAGCGTCGGCGCGATGGGGACGAGCGTCACCGTCTTGCGATCCCCGGGCTCGAAGCGGACCGCCGTGCCCGAGGGGATGTCCAGCCGCATGCCGGCGGCCCGGGCGCGGTCGAACTCGAGCGCGCGGTTGGTGTGCTCGAAGGGGTAGTGGCTGCCCACCTGGATGGGCCGGTCCCCGCGGTTCTCCACGCAGAGCGTGATGCGGGGGCGGCCCGGGTTGAGGGTGATTTCACCGGGCTGGGTGAGCACCTCCCCTGGGGCGGGAGCGGGCTCGGCGGCGGCCGCGAAGGCCGAGGGGGCTGGGATGGGCAGGAAGCTGCCGTAGAGCGCCAGCGCGAGATCGCCCTGCTCGAGCGCGATGGGGTGGTGGACGGTGACGAGCTTCGTGCCGTCCAGGAAGGTGCCCTCCACCTGCACCTCGGCGATCAGCTCCGCGACGCCGGGGAGCACCTGCGCCCGCCCGAGCATCCGCCGCCCCACGTCCATCAGCTCGGAGACGCAGCGCCCGTCGCGGATGAGCTCGAGCAGCTGCGAGGACAGGAGCGCGACGGCCTCGGGGTAGTTGAGGCGCAGGCCGCGCGCCAACCGCTTCTGCGCCAGGGAGCCGGCGGCGTGGAGCGTGAGCTTGTCCAGCTCGCGCGGGACCAGGTGCATGGGGGCCTCTCAGGGACAGCCAGATTCGCCGTGGATATTGTCGCGCCGCGTCATCCGCGTCACCATTTCCTTGCGAGGGGATCGTCCCCCAACAACAGGGGCAGGGAGCGCAGCCGGGCGCGCACGGCGGACATGGCCTCCTCGACGGAGGTGGCGGCCACGCGCAGCAGGGCGCCCTCCGCTCCCAGCGGGCTGGCGGTCTCGATGACGGGGGCGCGGCGGCGCAGCGGAGGCGGGGTGTGCAGGAGGGCCTCGCGCAGCGCTCCCACCCTGGGGCCGAGCACCGCGAGCATGGCCAGCGCCTCGAAGCGCCCCATGCGCGGCGGCAGGGCTCCCTCGCGGGGATCGAGGCGGACGGCGTCCAGGAGGAGGGGGCGGCCCTCGCGCTCGACGAGGGTGCGCGCCAGGTACCGCTCGAAGGCCCAGCGCTCGCCCCGCGCGGCGCGTCCGCAGGTGAAGGCCTCCAGCAGGACGAGCGAGGCGTGGGGCGCGAGCGTGACGTGGGTCTCCTGCTCGTAGCGCGCGCCGGCGAAGCAGGCGACGGGATCGGGCAGCAGGACGAGCAGCGCCTCCTCGCCGACGCGCGCCTGGAGCGCCTGCCGGCAGCCCCGCGGGGAGCGGTACACCTTGGTGGAGGACTGGGTGGAGAGCAGGCCGGTGGCGCCCGCGCCCACGTCCACCTCGATGTGGAGCGAGTCTCCGTCCACGAGGCCGCCGCCGAAGCTGGCCAGGTAGGCCCACACGCCGCGGCCGTGGTTTCGCGGCAGCAGGAGCTTGAGGGGGCTGTTGGCGCGCGCGGCGCGGACGACCGTCCCGCGTGCTCCCTGCTCGAGCACGAGGAGCCCCCGGCCGGGAGCGTGCTCCGAGGGCGCCTCCAGGCGCGCGAGGGCAGTCATGGCCAGGCTCAGTCGCCGGTGTTCTCGAAGTGGACGAAGTCGATGAGGAACGTGGCGGCCATGACCAGCGTGCGCAGCCGCCCGTCCCGCACCTCCTCGAAGGTGACGCCGAAGTTGTCCGCGTCCGTGAACATCTCCTTGCCGAGCCCGCTCCAGCGCTTCCGGATGGAGCCTACCTCCCGGCCGTTCTGCTCGAGGTGGAACGTCCACGGCTTCAGGAAGGGCCCGCGCAGCGTGGCGAGCACCTCGCCGGAGGGGCCCAGCACGTCGTAGTTCCGGCGGAAGAAGGAGAAGCGCTGCTGCACGCTGCCCAGGTGGCGGCCGTCCCCATCCTCCACGTCCATGTGGGAGAGCCAGAACCGCCAGGGGCGCCGCAGCCGCAGCGCGGTGGCCCCTCCGGGGGTCTTCAGCTCCATGGTGAAGGGACGGCTGGCCTTGAGGAAGCTGCGCAGCAGGAACAGCCCCAGGCCACTGCCTGTCTCGCCCGCGAGGAAGAGCGTCTGCCCGTCATCCCCCACCACCTGGTAGCGGTTGCGCCCCTCGAAGCCGACGAGGATCTCACCCCACTCCTTCGTCTGCCGCACACGCAGGGCGTGGTGCTGCTGGAGCAGGGCGAGGGCAGTGGTATCGGAGGGCATGGCGGCCTCGGGGCGGGAGTTTGGCGCACCCTAGCGCCCCGAGGCCTGTCACGTCAGGAGAGAACCCTCAGCGCGTGGCGAGAGTGTCCACGTGCTGGCGGAGCTTCGTCTCATCGCCCATGCAGGCGCTGAGCCCGGCCAGCGGCTGGGCCGCCTGGGCGATGCGGCCGCGCGTGCGCGGGCCCGCGGCCACGAGCCACGCCACGCCCAGGGCCAGCTCCGCCACCTCGGGCACGCCGGTGAGGCCGGCGGCGAGCGAGATCAGCGCGTCCACCGCCTTCTTCACCTGGGCGCCGTGCAGCGGGTGGTTGCTGGTGATGCCCTGGCGCAGCAGCTCCAGCAGCGAGAGCGCGGTGGCGCGCGCCTGGCGTACGGGCTCCGGGCCCGGGCCGGTGCCCGCCCACAGGCCGCTGGCGAGCTGCTGGGACAGCAGCGTGGTGACGTCCGCGCCCTCGGTCGACTTCTGCTCGGCGAAGGACTCCTCCTCCATCGCGAAGGTGGAGCCGAGCATCACCGATTCGTCCTGGGCCCGGCGCTCGCCCTGCGTGGCGGACTCGAAGTCGGACGAGATGAGGCCGGAGACGGCGCTCGAGAGGCCGCCCTTCGACTTCGCGGCTTCGGCAGGCGCAGCCACCTCTTGGCGAGAAACCTGGGCGCGGGCCGGCGAGGCCGGCATGGGCGCAGCGGCCATGGGGGCGGGGGCCGGACGAGCCGCGGGGGGAGGAGGCGGAGCCCCCGGCGCCATTCCTCCGACGGCCGGCATGCTCCCCGTCGTCGCGCGCTTCTTCACCATGTCCTTCGCGGGCGCTGCCCTACTCCGCCGCCCCAGGGAGATGGCGCCGTCGAAGGCCGACACATCAGCCGCGGCCTCGCCCTGCTTCGCCGTGCCGAACATGGCCCAGCCGGCGGGGGCGTTGACGGGGACGACGCGGGTCTCCGGCTGACCGGAGGCGCGGCGCTCACCGGTGCGCTCCTCCACCACGACGAAGGAGGTGTACTTCGTGACGATCTGGTGCGCCACGGCGAGCTGGACGATGCGCTCCTTCATCCGCTGGGCGCGGCGGCCATCGAGCTCGGCGCTCTCCCACGCGCGGATGCGCTCGGCGGCCCACAGCTTCTCCACGGCGGGGCGGTCCGACGCGGCGGGGAAGTCCACCGGGAGGGTGAGGGAGAAGGGCTCCTGGCCCGAGCGGCCCTTGAGCGTCACCTTGCCCCGGCCGGGCGTGGTGTAGCGGCCGAACAGGCTCCACGGCACGGCGTCCACCAGCGGCGGCAGCTCCGCGGGAGCCAGCTCGGTGCCCTCCACGCCCTCGAAGCGGGCCTCCAGCTCCGTGACGCGCGGGGCGAGCGCGCGGGAGAACTGGGCCACCACCTTGTCGTCGATGCGCTCGCCTGGGTGGATGAACTCCACCGCGCCGCCGGTCTGCCGCGCCATGTCCCGCAGCAGCACGTCGCTCACGTTGGTGCCAATGCCGAACGAGTACACGCGCGTCGTCCTCCGGGCGCCCAGCACCGCGCGGAGGATCTCCTCCTCGTTGCCCACCTGCCCGTCCGTGAGGAGCACCACCACGCCCTCTGGCGCGCCCTGCACGGCGGCCAGCATGGGCTGGAGCAGCTCCGTGCCGCCGGAGGCGTGGAGCGCGGCCACCCACCGGTCCGCCTGCTCCAGCGTCTTCTGGGTGAAGACGACCGGCTCGGGGCAGAAGGTGCGGTAGCTGTTCTCGAAGGCGATGATGTTGAAGCGGTCGCCCTCGCGCAGGTGGCGCAGGCACAGCCGGAGCGCGCCCTGGGCCTGCGGGAGGCTCTCTCCCTCCATGGAGCCGGAGGTGTCCACCACGAACACCACCTCCTGGCGCTTCGGCCCGCCCGCCATCCCGAGCAGGTCCGGCACCACGGTGAGCGCGAAGGCGCCCGGGTTCTCGCCCTGGCGGTGGGTGACGAGCGTGGTGAGGGAGGCGCTGGTGTCCTCGCTGCGCACGGTGAGGACGAAGTCGCGATCCAGCGCCACCTCGCCCCTGGAGAACCTCACGCGCACCTTCTGGCCGTCCTTCTCCTGCGTGAGGGAGTGCGAGGGGCTCTCCACCACCACGGGGCGGCCCAGGTCCACCAGCAGGTCCATCTTCAAGCCGTAGCCCACCTGGCCGATCGGCGGGGTGATGCGGTCGGCGTCCGGCACTCGGTTCGTGGGGTTGGCGGTGCCGTGCGCGGTGCGGTCCCCCTGCGCGTGGCCGGGGATGTAGCGCGGGGCCACCAGCGTGGGCAGCATCCACCGCACGCTGCCCTCCTCCACCTGGATGGCCTGGAGGAACTCCACCTCGACGAGCGTCTCCTCGTCGGGCAGCAGGTTGCCCACCTGGGCGGTGAAGACGTTGGGGCGCTCCTGATCCAGCAGCGCGGCGCCGTGGCCCTCCGTGATGGCGGCGTCATACTCGCGGAAGGCCTCCTCGCGCTCCTTCACCACGCCCTGCACCTTGCGGCCGTTGCACTCCATGGAGAAGCCGGTGAGCGTCCCATCCGAGGGCAGCGGGAAGACGTAGATGGCCTCCACCGGGCGGCGCTCCGTGTTGCGGTAGCGCTGGCGCACGCACACCCGTGCATGTCCGCCGAGGAGCTCACCTGCCACTTCCACACCCTGGAGGGGGATCTGCGCGCCAGCCCGCGTGTACAGCCCGCACCGCTGCTCGTGGCCTGCCTGCTCGGTCTTCATCTGGCTCTACCTTTCCTCTGACTGCTCGATGAGGGCGCGCACACGCTCGGCGAGCGCCCGGGTCTTGTCGTCCGCTGAATCCGCGAGGTGCAGCTCCAGGCCCGGCGCCAGCTCCCACCGCCGGTAGCTTGCCATGGGGGCCTGCCTGCCTGCCGCCACCTGCCCCGCCGTGGACGCCTCGGAGGCCTTGATCGGTTCCGGCGCCGCGGGGGGAGGAGGCGGCAGGAGGTCCGTGGGCAGCTCGGCCTCCGCCAGGGCGCGCAGCTCCTCCGCGCTCAGGCGCGCCAGCTCCACCTGGATGGCATCCAGCGGGAGGAAGCGGGCCTGCAGCACGCGGATCGCCTTGAGCCGCAGCAGGTGCTCCTCGCCGTACACGGTGTCCGGCCCCTTGAAGGGCGGGGCCGGGAGCAACCCGCGCTGGACGTAGTAGCGCACCGTGCGCGGCGAGACGCCCGTCGCGGCGGCCAGCTCCGCCAGCTTCCACTCGGTCTGTGTCTTTCTCGGGCTCACGAGACAGACACTACGACTCGACAGTTCAACTGTCAAGTAGACAGTTGATGCGAGTTCGCCACTGGCGGGTCGGCTTGCACTGTAGGGGGGCAAGGTGGGAGAGAGGGGCATGGACGGACCCTCGGCTGGCTTCGATCTCTTCTCTCTGCGGCTCATCGGGGCTGCGGTGACGCCGGCGGTGATGGTGTCGGGGTGCGGCATTCTCGCGACGGGGTTGGGCAACCAGGTGCCGCGAATGACGCCGCGGGTGCGGGACATGGCGCGCGAGTGGCGCACGCTGCCGGAGGGGCACGCGCGGCGGACGCTGCTGCGGCAGGAAGTGGCCATCCTGGATCGACGGCACGCGCTGCTGGCGAGGGCGCTGATGCTGGACTACGCGGCGATGCTGTCCTTCGTGCTGACGTCGCTCCTGTATCTGGTGCAGCGGCGCTTCAATGTGCCGGAGGTGGCGCCGGTCGTGTCCTTCATGCTGGGGGTGGTGCTGCTGGGAGGCATCGCCATCTACGCTTTGGCCTCGCTGCGGCTCAGCCGGCGTACCCGTTCACGTGTAAGTGAAAGATGAACGGGTCCAAGTCAAACAGGCTCGGGAAGGAGGGAAGGAGGAGGGTGGCCGAGGA
>JAFGNZ010000296.1 GCA_016926755.1 Myxococcaceae bacterium
CGGGATGGTGCTCTGCGGGTGGCACTCCAGGCACTTGGGGCTCGTAAACGCGTAGCCGGGGATGCCGTTGTGCAGCGGGTCCGTCTGGCTCGCCACGTGCGAGTGGCAGCTGGTGCAGTCCACCACCTTGCGGCTCTTCGGGTCCACGTGGCAGGTGGCGCAGGTGATGCCCGCGTGCAGCGAGCCCTGGCCAATGGGGAAGAAGCCCGTGTGGTCTACCCCCGTGGCCTCGCCAGCAGGGTGGCACTCGTAGCACCTCGTGCTCTCCCAGCCGTAGTCCGGCACCCGCATGTGCCGCGGGTCCGTCGTCTCCCGCGAGTGATCATGGCAATCCAGGCAGGTGAACTGCCGGAAGGAATCGAAGTCGCCATGGCAGGTGTTGCAGTCCACCTTCGCGTGAAGCCCCTCGGCGATCGGAAAGGCGTCGTGCGTCTCGTACGTGGACGCCGTGATCGATGGGGCCTCTGGCGCCCGGCGCCGCTCGTCGCAGCCACCCGACAGCACCAGCAGCAGCACGAATCCGAGCACCCGGCACATGTGCGACAAATCCCGCATTACACCTCCTAAAACATCCGCCGTTGGATTCTACAGGGCGACGAGCTTCCCTGTTGGGAAGTGAGGGTGTGCCTTGGCCCGGGCTTGGGGATGTCACCTGTGGTGACATGTAGCGATCCGTGAGCAACTGCTGCTTACGGCGCGGCAGCGCATGGACATCACCGCCGAGGCAGCACGCTCAAGCGCGTGCTTCCAGGACAGCCCGACGACTCCCTGCTGGTGCTGAAGAGCAGTGGCACCGGCTGCGGCGGCCGGATGCCTCAGCTCGACTCGGAGTACTTCGACAGGAACCCCGGCGAGCTCACCCGGATCCGCTCGTGGAGCCTCGCTGGCGCGCCCAACGACTGAGCCAGGCGAGTCCGCCTCCTCCACAGCGCCCCCAGCAGGCCCATGCGTTCCCCCAGGGGGCGCACGCCAGAAGCCCCACGCGGCGGACGGATAGCGATCGCCTATCGCTCCCATAGCGTGACGCTATTGGTGAGAAAGGACAGCGCTCCTTACACATGGCGAGTCTTTTCACAGGGGGAACAACAAGTGACGAGCATGTGTGAGGTGTCGAGGAGAAGTATGGGGCGCGGGTGGGGTCTGGCCTTCGCAGTGGCCTTCGCGGTCCTGGGCCTCTTCCCGGCTGTCGCGGCGGCAGCGGACTTCCGAACCATTGTCGCCGACCACGCCAACAGCGACTTCGACTCCGACGGCACTCGGGAGATCGAGAGTCTGGGGCTACTCTTCGGTGATGAGCGTGAGCTCGCCACGCCCAGTGACATGAAGCTCGTCGTCGTGCTGGTCGAGGAGCGGCTGCTCTCGCCCCTGTCAGGCTCGGGGTACACGGTCGCCGAGCTCCAGGGGCGGCTCGACCGCTTCCGCGCGGACCTGAAGGCTCAGGGTTACGTGGCGAAGATGGTGGTGACGCGGGTGTACTCGGGGAACGGGCACCAGGACGGCAAGACCGTGCTGGCCCTGCGGCGGTTCCTCAAGTCGACGCGCGCCTCCTACCCGGGCCTCGCGGGCGCCATCCTGATCGGCGACTTCCCCGATGCGATGCTGGTGCGATCGGTTCTATGGAAGAAGTCCGACGACCGGCTGACCGTCAAGCCGGAGGTCCTCGCTCGGCGCAGCGATCTGGTCCTCGCCGACCTCGACGGCCAGTGGGAAGCCATCTACCACGAACAAGCGCAGGAGCTGGTCACCTGGAACGCCGTGGCGCTGACCCCGGATCCGAACAACCCGGGCCCGTGGCCCTGCAATGGCTGCGTCGTGCGCAGCACGGACTACGTCTTCGACACCTACCCCTTCCAGGACTTCTTCTACATCCAGGATGACCGTCACTCCACGCTCGACGCATCCGGGGTGCTCACCGTGAGCATGACGGAGGTCAAGGCCGGCCCCGAGCTGGCGCTCGGCGATCGGTACCTGCCGAACCCCATCGCGCAGCCGGAGATCATCGTGTCGCGCATCAACCCCCGCCGTGTGGCGGTCGAGCCGCCTGCGAACTTCCTGGATGCGAACGGCCATCCCCAGGCCGTGCAGACCACGCTGCCCCCGTCCTGGGCTCGCAGCGCCGCGCTGGAGCGGCAGATGCTCATCGAGTACTTCGACCGCAACCACACCTACCGCTCGGGCCTGACGCCCGTGCTGCGCACCGCGGCCACTACCTTCCCGGAGAGCGACTTCTCCGTCAACACGACGAAGAACTTCTTGCAACAAGCGGCGGACCCGAGCTTCGCCGCGCCGCTCACCCTGAGCGATGGCAGCCTGCTCCAGTTCACGACGTGGCTCACGCAGTCAGCGGCGCTCAAGGGCATCCACGCCCACGCGGACCGGAAGGCGACCTGGTTCGGGGGGGAGTATGACGTAGCCCAGCTCGAGCAGGTGGCCGGTCCTCACCTCTGGCACTGGGTGCGGGAGAACGACCGCTACGTCCCGAGCCTCGCCGGCCTGGGCCCGATTGCCAGCGACGAGCTCTTCTATACGCTGTGGCGCAACCAGACGCTCGGCAGTCGCGGCGTGTTCTACATCCACAACGGCTGCGACGTGAACTCCCCGGAGAACGCCGAGACCCGGCCCTACAATCATCCCGACTACGGCGTTCGCCAGAACGGGGAGGGCTACCTGTTCTACCTCAACGGCGTGGCGCTCCTGGCCCGCTCCAAGGACTTCTACGACAGCCCCTGGGGCTTCACGGCGGCGCTGCGAGAGAGCCCTGAGACGCCCTTCGGTCAGGGCTGGCTCGCGCAGTTCCAGGAGGCGGCCCAGGATGCGGAGCTCTCCCAAGAGGTGGTGGGGCGGAAGCGGAGCTACACCTGGGGGCTGCTGGGCGACTGGACCATGACCCTCCATCCGCCGCGGGTGGACAGCAACGTCGTCGCGTTCGATGGGGTGAACTTCACCGACCGGCTGATGCGGCTGGGAATGGGCACCCATGTCCGCGGCGACTTCGCCTGGGCGCCCGAGTCCATCGGATCGTTCGTGATGCCGCAGGGCCTGGAGCTGAGGATGTTCAACAAGCCCAACGGCGTTGGCCGCTACGCCACCGTGCGCGGCGATCTCCCCTCCGTGGGCACCTACTACTACGACAACTACATCGGCTCGGTGGAGGTCCGTAGCCGGACGACCCATGCCGCGACGTTGTTCTCCGAGACGGGCTACTCGGGTACATCGGCCCGGATCCCTCCAGGGCACTACACCTTCACCCAGCTCCAGGGCACCTTCGGCATCAACCCCAAGTCGGTGTCCTCGATCCAGCTCAATGACGTGGATGTCTTCATCTACGACAGGCAGACGTGGTGGAACGACTGGCGCGCGTTCGCTTCATCGGTCAGCAACCTGGGCACGTATGGTTGGAACGATCGCCTCGAGTCCATCGTGGTGCTGCCGAAGAACCACTACATCACCGCGTACCAGTCCGAGGGGTATCAGGGCGCTCACGTCCTGCTCGAGCCCGGGCGCTACGACACGGCCGACCTCCAGAGCCTGGGCTTGAACGGGTGGGCGATCTCCTCTGTCTACGTGGGCTCCGCGGTCCGCGTCCGGGCCTACTCGCAGCCAGGGTTCCAGGGACAGCCCCTGATCCTTGACGGCTCGATCGGGGATCTCGGCCCCCTGGGCTGGAACAACGTCATCGTCTCGATGATCGTCGAGGAGCGCTGAAGAACGGCGCCCACCCTGGAGTTACTGCCGGTGGAGCTCGGCCCTCCACATCACGCGGGTTCCTTGGTTCATCCAGCAAGAACCGGGTCGACAGAGGAGGCCCGGTGGCGTATCCGTCCTCGCACGACAAGGAGCCCCATGCTTCGCCTGCACGACTACCTGCCCTCCGCGAACGGCTACAAGGTGCGTCAGCTGCTCGCCCAACTCGAGCGCCCCTATGAGCGGGTGTCCGTCGACATCTTCTCCGGCCAGTCTCGGACGGAGGACTTCCTCCATTCCAGGAACCCGGCCGGGCGCATCC
Source organism: Myxococcaceae bacterium (assembly GCA_016926755.1). Lineage (GTDB taxonomy): Bacteria > Myxococcota > Myxococcia > Myxococcales > Myxococcaceae > Hyalangium. Next base: position 4,007 of record JAFGNZ010000296.1, read on the forward strand.
CGGTGCTCGAGGTGGAGCCGGGCCGCTTCATCGCGGAGTCGAACGCCATCCTCTGCTACCTGGCGGAGGGCACGCCCTTCCTTCCCGACGGCCGCTTCGAGCGGGCGCAGGTGCTGCAGTGGCTCTTCTTCGAGCAGAACCTCCTGGAGCCGAACATCGGCACCGTGCGGTACTGGCGGCTCACCGGCCGGGAGGCCCAGCGCGCCGAGGCCGCCCGGCTGAAGAGCGCGCAGGGATTGGAGGCCCTCGGCACCCTGGAGAGACACCTGCAGACCCATCGCTTCCTGGTGGACGAGCGCTACACCATCGCGGACATCGCCCTCTACGCGTACACGCACGTGGCGCCCGATGGCGGCTTCGCGCTGCACCCCTTCCCCGCGGTGCAGGCCTGGCTGGAGCGTGTCCGGTCCCAGCCAAGGCACATCGGCGAGCTGCCGCCCTACACCGCCAACGCCCACGTGCGCTGAGGCCGAGCGCCTCCTGCGCTGCGCTGGTAGGCCACCAGGATCCAACAGTTCCAGCCCGGCTGGCTCACAGCTCCTGTGCTCGGCCTGCTTTTCCTGTTTAAAGAGTCTGGCACTTATTCCTAGAATTGGAGCTTCCCAGGCGCACCTTCGCGACTGGGCATGCCCCGCAGTCTCTAGGAGAACCACCATGAAGAAGACGAAGAGCATCCTGACGGTGGCCGCGCTGGCGATGGGTCTGGGCCTGGGCTTTGGCGTGGCGTTCACCCCGGCGCAGGCGAACGCCGATCAGGGCGTCGTCGAGTGTACGAAGGACTCTCACTGCGACAGCATGAGGGTGTGTGGCGAGCCGGACGCCGCCGTCTGCAGCTTCGGCCGCTGCGTCTGCGTCCGCTAGGCGTGGGGCAGGATGACTGGGCGCGGAAGCACCATTCAGCCTCGGCTGCTCTACGTGAAGCGCCGCGGTTCAAATGCAGCGCCCAGGCGTGCGAGGACTCCTGCTGCGCAGGGATGAAGATCTTCCTCTCGCGGGAGGAGCTCGGGCGCCCTGAAGGGCGCGATGCGCGGCCCCGGCGAGCGGGCCGGGCAGCTCCGCCACAGCTGAGCCTTGCTCGGGAGCGGCGGCCCGTACTCCGTACCCTAACGCCCCGCGGAGGGCGTGGGCTGCCCAGGAGTCCTGGCGGGCAGCAGGGCCTCCAGCGTGCGCTCGAGCTTGTCGCCGCGAAGCTCCGCGTCCGTGGCGATGATGGTGCCATGGGCGTCCACCAGGACGGCGCGAGGGAGGGAGTTGACCTCGAAGGCCTTGGGCAGCGGCGCGGAGAACTCCATGCCGGAGAAGGTGTTGAGCCAGGGCATCTTCCACTTCTCCTCGCGGAACTTGCGCACCTGCTCCTCGCTGGCATCCATGGAGACGCTGAGGAGGGTGAAGCCCCCACGCCCCTGGAACTTCTCCCAGGCCTCGTGCAGCGTGGGGAGCTCCTCCACGCAGGGCGGGCACCATACCGCCCAGAAGTCGATGAGGTAGAAGCGGCCCGCGAGGCTCTCGCGAGACACGGTGCCCTGCCCATCCAGGAGCTGGGCGGAGAAGGACGGCACGGGCTGGCCCTTGACCACCTTGCGATCCGTGCGCGTCATCTCAAGCATCATCCGGACCATCGGATTGCCCTCGGCGTAGGGCTGGAGCTGCTCACGGAGCTCGGCCACGCGCGGCGCGTCGTTGGCCTTCAGGGCCCGCTCCAGCAGGGTGGCGTTCGCGCCGGCGCGCACCGTCGGCTCCGGGTTGCGCTGGGCGACGTCGCGCAGGAGCGGCTCCTGCTCGGCCTCGGCCATGAGCGCCGCCAGGCGCGGCGTAGCATTGGGCGCCAGCACCCAGCGAGGGTTGTCGGGAGGCAGGAGCTGGAGCAGCTCGGCGGCCAGCGCCTGCCCCTCCGCGCCAGGGTACTGCTGGCCCGGTTTATAGAAGGGCAGGCCCAGCCACTCCAGCGCCGCCACCTGCCGCAGCAGCGTGGGCTGGCCCGCATCCCGCGCGAGGCCCACCAGCTTCCGGGGCAGCTCCCCGTAGTCGGCCTGCCAGGGCATCTTGCCCTTGCGCGCCATGAACGCACCCATGGCCTTCTGCGCCAGCTCCGAGGCCTCGGCGCGCAGGGCGTTGATGCGGGTCAGGTGCTCATGGGGAGCGGCGAACACGGCGGCGGAGGACGCTCCCTCACGCTGTCGGGGCAGCTTCTTCGGATCGAGCACGATCTTCACGCGGCCCTCCTGCGTGCGGACCCGGCACTGGTAGTCCCCCCCGCGGTCCAGCTCATAGCCCTCCGCCTGCGTGCCTGGGACGCTGCGCTCGTCGGCCGCGAGCCCCAGGAGCTGGTACGTGACGCTCTCGCCCTCGACGGCCTTCTCGAAGGTCCACGTCCCATCCGGCTGGGGTTGCATGGGCTCGGCCAGGGGGAAGGCATAGCCGTTCCAGCTCCCGATGACCGACGGCTCCTCGAAGCGCTCGTGGTAGCGGTACGGCGCCAGCGTGGCCTGGAACGAGACGGAGGGGGCCTCCGGGGCCACCTGCACCAAGAGGTTCTGCGGGGAGTAGCCAGGAGCGGCCAGCCACACGCGGTAGTCCCCGGGGGCCGGCACCTCCACGGAGAAGTGGCCCTCCGGGCTCACCGGGGTGGAGGCCAGTGGCTTCGTGAAGTGGCCATCCAGCCTGGAGAGGAAGACCTCGGCGTGGGGCAGCCTGCTGCCGCCCACGCCCTTCAGCTCGCCCGAGATGCGGGGCTGGTGGGCCGCGCACCCCGAGAGCAACAGGAGCAGGCCCACGACGAGGGGCACGGCACTCGAGCGCACGGGGCACGACACGCGGCAGCGACCTTCAGCAGCACTCATGAGCATCCTCCAACAGCGGCTCCGCGAAGCGGCGGACCCGGCGCGCGACGACCAAGCAAGGTCCATGCGAGGAGTAACTCACGAAGGGACGGCGGGAGGAAGGCCGGGCGGGCGTGACATTCCGTCACGGCCCGACACCCCAGGCCTGCCAGGGTGTCGGCTCGAGCTCCCCGGCCGTGAGCGGCTCACCGCGCAGGTACAGCAGCGCCCGGCCCCGCTCGGCCCTGCTGGGAGTCATCACGAGAGCCAGTCCCTGACACTCAGGGCGGATTGAGTGCGCCACCGTCCTGGCCTGACGGCGAAACCCCGGGGGTTACTGGGTTGGCAGGAGCGACTCCACCGTCCTGTTGCATCAAAGGGAGAACACTCTCCTGGGCACCCGCGTCGGGCTCCTCCATCTCGATAAACTTGTTGGGTCCGCCATCGAAGTATCTCCGGAGGATTCGGCCATCTGTGCTGATGGCATATGTTGCTCCCGAATCCACTGAGATGTATTGCAACCCACAGGCTTCAAGATCCTCGTCGACTCGAACAAAGATGATGTTTCCTCGACGAAGGACACGATACCGATGAGCCTCTGGGCTGCCCCAACAGATGGGCTCCCGGCCCTGCGGGCGCACATAGTCATTCATGGCGATCATGATGGCTTTGAGGACAACACCTTCTAGTGGACCGTTCGATAAGTTTCTGAACGTAGTCAGAGGTAGGTCAATGATGGTGCCTGGCAATCCAACTTTCCATCTTGGAGCGGGTCCAGGACCAGGTGAAGGGATGGGCATAGAGTCGGTTGTACTCACGCCAGCTGTCTCAATCTCCACCCGCTCCAGGGGGGGGAAATCTCCCGCGGACGACCGGGCCGGGGAGCATCACCAAGCACTTCTAATCCATTCTCCTCATACCGTCGGCACAGGCTCCAGATGGTTGTACGCGATAACTCCAGATGATGCGCCAA
>JAFGNZ010000297.1 GCA_016926755.1 Myxococcaceae bacterium
ACCACCACGGTGCCAATAACAATCACTGCTCCAGCGACGACTGCCGGTGACGCAAAGACGCAGAGCCCTACGCCCATGGTCGCGGCAGCCGCACCCGCAGAGGCGACAGCGCATCTTCCTGTGACATCGCGGAACTTGACCCTGTCATAATCGAGAGCGTGAAAGCACCTCTCCGCCAGGATCGGCCATTCGTTGGAGGCTTCGCGCACCACGCAATGCCCGTCGTCCGTCCAGGGGTACTGCGCTGCTCGCTGAAGGTTGGCGAATTTCGGACTCGGGTCCTCCATCTCTTCGAGGCTCGGCTCCATCGTTGCGCAGCCCGAGAACAGGAGCACGAGTACGCTGCAAGTTCGGAAACGCATGGCCACGTCCTTCAAGCAAGCGAGGTGCTGCGGGCAAAGGCTGCGGGGGTTCTCCGGTAGAGCCCACCAGCGCGCCCCGATACGAGCGCAGGTGGAGCGGGCCAGCATAGCAACCAGGAAGCCGGGCCCGTGGGGTTACTGGGGCCGTGGAGCCCCGCAGGCGAGCCTCGACGCGAGGGGGCTCGACCGAGCCCGCAGGTGAGCCTGGACGCTTGCACATCTCCAGGCCCCGCAGACCCTGGACGCGCAGCCGGTAAGGGCGCGAAGGGCACTGCATGTACCCCCAGTGTGATCCTCCAGCGGGGAATTGAACGGGACGAGGCGGGACGGAGCGGGGGAACGATCCGGTGTGAGATCCAGGCGTTAGCTGGTAACAGCGCGACCTGCTGAGGGTTTTGCTTCCGCCTTGTTGCGGGTTCGATTCCCGCTGCCTCCTGCACCTCCTGAAGAAGACCAGCATCACGCCATGCATAGGCCGGTGATGTCCTGGCGGCGCACGGCGGTGAGGCCGCTGCGCGTCATGAAGAGGCGGCAGTCGGAGTCGACGAAGGACTCGGCGTCGGGAAAGTCGCGCACGGCCTCGAGCCGACCCTGGCGCAGCTCCACACGGGTGAGCCCGCCGTCCGTGGCGGCGAAGAGCACATCCCCTACGGCGCACTTGCCGCGCAAGGTTCCGAGCCACGAACCATCCCCAACCTCCGCATGCGCGCTTGCGCGCACCGTGCCGTCCGCGCCCACCACGACACAGTGGTGCACGGTGCGCCCGTTGCTCTCCTCCGCGAGGAACAGCCAGGCGTTCTGCCCCTCGAAGAGGCAGTCGACGTCCACCAGCCTCCCCGCGGGCCATGGCAGCGCCAGGCCATCCTTGATGCCGGCGCGGGTGGCGTCGAACACGAAGGCCCCGCGCAGGTTGCCCGCGCGATGGAAGCCGAGCCCGAAGCGGGGCCCGACGAAGAGCCGCGTCTGCCCCTGCAGCACCTCGCCGATGCGCTCCGTCCCGAGGGCCCCATCCCGCCACAGCCCGCCCGCGTGGGCCCAGTAGCGGTGGCGCGCGTTGGCGGCGAACGCAGGGCGGCCCTCCGGAGCATCCACACCGAGCCGCTCGGGCGCGCGCCCGGCCGAGAGCACCGCCAGTTCTCCGCCTCGGCCCACCAGCGTGCTCTCTCCCTGGAGCGCCCAGTGGAGCGAAGGATCCAATGGGCCATGGAGCACGGGACGTCCGTCCTCGCGCCGATAGGCGCCGTCCTCATGGTAGAGCCAGCGCAGCACTCCGTCCTCGGCGCACGCATGGACGAGCACGCCGCGCGTGGAGAACAGCCGCGTCGCCGACACCTCGCCCCGCACGGAGGTGACGGGGGTCGCGGCGGCAGCGGCGTGGGGGCTGCAAGTGGGGCACGCGAGGCGCCCATGCTCCACGCCGCACGAGGCGCATACGGTGAAGCGCAGCGCCTCCAGCAGCCGTGGGGGAAAGGGGCCGCGGGCATCCTCGACGAAGACCCGGTGGAGCTGGTGCAGGAGCTCATCCGGGAGCGTAGCCAGCGGGAGCGCGGGCTTCGGGTACTGCACGTCCTGGTGGAAGACGGTGAGGCGCTGGAGGACACGGGCCGCGGGTGTGGCGCGCGGCGTGGGCGGCGCGAGCCGGTGGACGCCACCGTAGGGACCCACGCACAGCAGGCTCTGCATCAGCGCCACGGCGAAGGCGTACCAGTCGCTGTCCGGAGAGGCGGGACGACCCGGGCTCAGCGCGGCGGCCACCGTCCCGATGAGGCGCAGCGGATCCAGGAACCGCTCAGTGAAGACAGCCGAGAGGAACCCACCAAACTGGAAGCTGTCCGCGTCGATGAGGTACGCGTCCACGCCGGACACCAGGACGTTGAGATCATTGAAGTCGCCCACCACCACGCCGCAGCCATGGACGGCCTCCAGCGTGCGGTGCAGCCCGCGCAGCAGCTCGACGACGCGCGCGGAGGTAGCTCCGGCGCGACGAAAGGCCGGATCGCTGAAGCGGCGCAGGGGCTCGACGCTCTCGAGCTTGCTCATGGCGTAGCCCAGCACGACGCGCCCGCGCCGATCCGTGGCCAGCGTCCGCGGCACCACCACGCGAGCCGGCAGCGCCTTCGGGAACGCGGGCAGCTTGCGCTGGTGCTCGTCCAGCCGAGCGCGCGCCGCGGCCTGCTCCTCGGGCAGCCCCTGGTAGTCCGGGTGCTCGGGCGGCTTGAAGACCTTGAGGGCGCGCCCATCTCCCAGGTCGAACACGTCCGCCTCGCCGCCCTTGCCGAGCGCGCGCGTCGGATCCAGCCGCACCTTCTTCCCCTCGAGATAGACGTCCATGGCGTCAGGCCCTCCCCATGCGGCGGCGCAGGACGATGAGCGTGGTGTCGTCGGCGAGCAGCCCGGGCGTGCGCACCAGGCGGTGCGCGGTGAAGTCGGCGCGCACGGACTCACGCCCCAGCAGCGCCAGCCGGCGCCGGAGCGCGTCCGGGTTCTGGAAGTAGCGCGCGTCCGTCCAGTACTGCGAGAGCGGGCCCACGGGCTCGTCTCGCTCGGGCACGCGGGCCTCGGAGAGCTTCGCGAGGTCCGCCGCGCCATCCGTGCCGAGCATCAGCGCCATCACCTCCTCGGTGGCCACGAGCGCCTGGCGCTCCAGCGGCACGGCGCCCGGGGACAGCAGCCCATAGGCCAGGTACGGCGGAGCGTTGTTCGGAAAGGGCCCGAGCGGGTGCACCGCGCCGTTGAGGACCCAGAGCCCATCGCCCGCGGAGAAGACGAGCGTGCGCTCGGGCGTGATGACCGCGCCCACGATGGTGAAGAGCAGGTGCTCTCCCACGAGCGAGCTGCCGAGCTGCGCGGTGAGCGTGGTGAGGAACTTCAGCACGCGGGCGCGCACCGCCTCGAGGAACCCGGCGTCCTCCACGGGCGTGCCGCCCTTGAGCACGTCGAGCGCGGCCTCGGCCACGCAGCGCGCGCCGAGCTGCGCCCCCACCTCGCTGTGAGCGCCGCTGCCGCACCCATCCGCCACCACCGCGGCCAGCACCCCTCCTTCCGCGCGCACGCTGAGGGCATCCTGGTTGTTGCGGCCCGCGCGCACGTGCTCGCGGCCGATGACGGAGGCAGCGGCGATGTCGAAGGGGGGAAGCATGGGCACACCTCTCCCGTGCCCTCGCGAGGGCGACGGTGAAACGGGTGGGGACGGGCTACAGCTCGAAGTTGAAGCCGGCCTTCTCGAGCTGCCTGTACTTCTTGTGATCGAACCGGTAGAGGCGCGCGGCGCGGTGGGAGACGTCCTGCTCCACCTCGTCGAGCTCCTCCAGCAGCTCCATGGAGAGGATCTTCTTGCGGAAGTTCCGCTTGTCGAGCGGGCGCTCCAAGATCATCTCGTAGAGCCGCTGGAGCTGGGTGAGGGTGAACTTGGGCGGCAGCAGCTCGAAGCCGATGGGCTGGTAGCGGACCTTGCCCTTGAGCCGCTGGAGCGCGGTGCCCAGGATGTCCGCGTGATCGAACGCCAGCTTCGGCGTGTCCCAGACGGAGAACCAGGCCGCCTCGCGCGCGTCCGTGGAGGCGTGGACCCGGTGATCGCTCAGCTTCACCAGCGCGAAGTACGCCACGGTGACGACGCGCCCCCGCGGATCCCTCCCTGGCTCCCCGAAGGTGAAGAGCTGCTCCAGGTGGCTGGGGCGGATCCCGGCCTCCTCCTCCAGCTCCCGGCGCGCGGCGTCGTCCAGTGACTCCTCCATCCGGACGAAGCCGCCGGGCAGCGCCCACTTCCCCAGGAAGGGCTCCAACCCGCGCTTGATGAGGAGCACCTTCAGGTCCTCCTCGTCCATTCCGAACACCACGCAGTCCACCGTCAAGGCGGGCCGTGGGTACTCGTAGGTGTGGCTCACGCTTGCTCTCCTTCGCGTCACTTCGACACCAACATAGTGTCCAAGTGACACCAAGTCAAGCCAATCGCGGGGCCCGCACGAGGTTCGACAGCTGGTGCCAGTCGACGAGCTGGACGCTCTCCTCGGCCAGCTCGAACTCCACGGAGCGGCGCATGCCGATGACGTCCCCGGCGACCTGGAAGGGCACGTCGCGGTCGAAGTCCATGCGCACGCGCTCGACGAGGAAGTCATGCATGCGGGGGATGGGGTGCTCGCCGCGCCACAGCTTGAACATGTGGCGCGTGGCCTCGAGCACGCTGCCGCCATAGACGCGCACCGAGAGCCGGTGGGGCATGACCTGGGCGAAGGGGAAGGCCTTGAAGCCGAAGCCCCACTCGGGCGTGGTGGCGGCCCCGGCCACGCCCGCGGGGCCTCGGTACAGCAGGGCGCCCGTCTCGCCGTGAGGCAGGGGACGGATGGCGCGGTTGGGCTCCACGGTGAGGGCCGGCACCCCCAGGTTGTAGACGGAGACCTGGGGGGCGCCGCCGCCGAAGACATGCCGGGGGATGGTGCGGGTGACCATCGCGCCGAGGTAGCCACGCAGGCCCGCCTGGGTGCCGCGGAGCGGGCCCGCGGCGGCGAGCTGGCTCTTGAAGTCCTGGATCATCTCCGCGTCCCAGCCGGTGCCGGCGAAGGGCGCGAGGCGCCCCTCCACGCGGACGAGGCCGAAGGGGCGCAAGGGCGGTAGCCGTTCGCCGTAGGCGGCGAGCTGCTTGAGGGCCACGGCGGGCCGGGGGGCGCCCGTGACGCGAGCCCACGCATTGCCAGTGCCTAGCGGGAGCACGCCGAGGGCCGGGAGCGCCAGGCCCTGGGCGCGCAGCTCATTGAGCAGGCCGGTGATGGTGCCATCGCCGCCGCCGGCGAGCAGGAGCGCGGGCGGGTTGGGCCGCAGCTGCTTGTCGATCCAGTCGCGCGCCTCGTCGAGTGAGCGGGTGAGGGCCACGCGGGCGCGAGGGAGGAAGCGCTGCACGAGGCTTTCCATGACTTCGGAGCCCCGGCGTGCGCGGAGGTTGACGAGGACGGCGATGTTCATAGGCGGCTGGACTCTCCCCAGGTCATGTCATGGCTCTGTCACGACAGGCGCGGAGGGGTGTGGCATTCCCGCAACGGGTGTCAGGCAGGCGGCATCAGGCTCCGAGAGCGTCCACGACACGAAGCCCGAGGCGCCTCCCTGTCGCGGTGCGTCGGAGGGAATTCAGGGTGGCGACGAGGCCTCCGGCGAGCAAGAGCCGCCTGAACCACTGCCTGGCAGGCGAGCGGTAGCCAGCGCTCTGGCCCGTGCCCTGGGCCATGGGTCGGAAGACGCTGCCGGAGGTGCGGGGCTGGCGGTGGGGCTCGAGCTGTCGCCTCTCCATGCTGGCGCGCAGGGACTTCTCGGAGGCGGCGGGGAACAGCGAGTGGAGCACGGCGAAGGCGCGGCGGGAGGGGCCAATGAAGAGCTCGCGCTGGGGATGCACGAGGCCGCGGAGGATGGCGCGGGCGACGCGCTCGGGGGAGGAGATGGGCTCGACGGGGCGGGCACGCCAGCCGGTGTAGTTGGCGGAGTGCTGCCAGAGGGGCGTGTCGACGGCGGCGGGGAGGATGGTGCAGACGTGGATGCCGGTGCCCTCGAACTCCTGGCGGATGGAGGCGGAGAAGCCTCGCACGGCGAACTTGGAGGAAGCGTACGCGCTGACGTAGGGGCCGGCGGTGGAGCCGAAGATGGAGGAGACGTTGACGAGGGTGCCGCGGCCCTGATGGCGGAACTGGGCGAGCGCCGCGCGAGAGCCATACACGGTGCCAAAGAAGTTGGTCTCCATGACCTGGCGGAAGGCGTCATCGGGAGTCTCCTCGAGGCTGCCGAGGAGATAGACACCGGCGTTGTTCACCCAGGCATCGATGCGTCCGAAGGCATGGACGGCCTGGGTGGCGAGCGCGCGAACAGCGGCGGGATCCGAGACATCGGTGGGGACGACGAGGGAGCGGACGCCGAGGGCCTCACAGCGTTGGGCGAGCTCGTCGAGTGGGTCCTCACGGCGAGCGGCGAGGACGAGGTGGGCGCCCTTCCTGGCCAGGGCGAGCGCGGTAGCGCGGCCAATGCCGCTGGAGGCTCCGGTGATGACGATGACCTTGTCCTTCCACGCGCGCTTCATGCTCGGGCCTCCAGGTACGGTCCACCTCGCCCAAGATGGCGATGGCGTCCCTTGGCGCACCCCGTCAAAAGCCGGTGCCCTGGAGAGGGGGCGTGGGGGCAGGCGGCTGCCCGCCGGGAGAAGGAGGGAGGCGAGGCGGCTCCATCCGTGGACGGGGAGTCCACGAAACGAGACTCCTGTAGGGCACGGCCTGTCCGCCGCAGGGAGTTGGAAGCGGTCACGCCGGGCCCAACCGAGAGGGTCGGCTGAAGGCGGGCAAGTTCCTGAAAGGACGAGGTTTCCGGCTCAGGCGGGGAGGCGGGTTGTAGGAGGGCCCGAGCGGCTGGTATCTCGGATCATCCTGTCCGGTGGAAGACGGAACACTCCCTGCAATCCAGGCCCGCTCTGGGAGGTCATCAGTGGCCTTACCAATTATCCCAGCCCTGCCGCCCCAGCCTTTGCCGTTGACGCGTCTGGCACCCTCTTCGCTGCCTGGGCGGAGAGTGCCTCTACCGGAATCCGCGTCCGCCGCCTCAATCAATAAGGCCCTTGAACTAGCGGTGCCCCTTCACACTCCTGAGCCACGAAAGCCATGAACAAGATTTCGATTTGCGCTGTTTTCATTCTTTCTCTTGCAGTGCAGGCGGCGCCGCGGCGGATTGTGGTGGCCAGCGGTGAGTGCAAGGACGCGGAGCTGAGCAGCCAGGCCCGCGCATTCCATGAGGCCCTCAAGGCCCGGCAGGATCAGGAGGTCATGAGCCCCGCCGCTTTCAGCGAGCGCCTCTTCCCCGCCTCCTCCGGAAGCTTCGAGGACCTCCAGCGCCAGCTCGATGCCGCCCAGGACCAGTTCTACGAGGCCCGCTACGCCAAAGCCGAGCAGGCCATCAACGACGTGCTCAAGGAGATCTCCCGCCTCCCCGTCGGCGATGCCCGCTGGCAGCTCTACGCCAACGCCCAGCTCCTCCATGCCCTCAACTACCGCTCCATGAACAAGGTGAAGGAGAGCGACGCCGCGTTCCGCAACGTCCTGCGCCTCAAGCCCCAGCACAAGCTCGACCCGGCCCTCTACGCCCCCTCCTTCCGCCAGGCCTTCGAGAAGGTGCGCGGCGAGCTCGCCAAGACCCGGAAGGTGAAGCTCACCGTTCAGTCCACCCTGCCCGCCTCCGAGGTCTATCTCGATGGCCTCAAGGTCGGCCAGACGCCCGTCACTCTTGGTGTCATCGCCGGCACCTATGACATCACCGTGGTGAAGGGCTCCGCCGCCAGCTTCCCGCGCCAGATCCACGCGCAGGGGCCTGATACGCCTGTCCTCGTTGACCTCGCCTTCGAGGGCTCCGTCTCCGCCAGCCCGTTCCCCTGCCTCGCCTCCTCCGACAAGGCTGACGAGCGCACCCTCAGCCATGCCGTCCGGCTCGGCGGCGCGCTCGGCGTCGAGGAGGTCATCGTCATGCGCCTCGAGCGCCCCAGCAGCGGCCCCAACTGGTTCGCCGCCACCGTCCTCAATGTCGAGGGCGGACAGAAGGTCCGTGAGGGTGGCTTCAAGACCCAGGGCCTGGATGCGCCCCCTGATGCCCTCTCCGCCCTCGTGGACTTCGTCACCACCGGCAAGGCCCCCGCCAACCTCGTCGTCCCCAACACCAATGGCAATGCCCCCTGGGTGAAGCAGCCTTCCGCCGATGCGCCCGCCATCTCCACCGGCCCGGACTTCTCGGCGCCCCACCGGCTGCCGGAGGGAAGTATCGCCACCACCGCTCCCGCGCCCCAGCCGCACTCAGGCCCCGCCTCGGGGCTGCGCGTGGCCTCCTACGTGGCGCTCGGTGCTGGCGCCGCGGCCCTCGGCGGCGCGGGCGTCGTGCGGCTCATGGCCCAGAAGGATCTCAATGATCTCGAGAAGCGGCTCAACGCCAGCGGGCGCATCAACGCGAGCGATCAGGAGGCCCTCGGGCTCCGTAACTCGCTCGCCTCCAAGGGCAACCTCCTCACCGGGCTCCTCGTCGGCTCCGGGGCCGCGCTCACCACCGGCGCCGTGCTCTTCTTCATGTCCCCCTCGAATGGGCCGCCGCCTGTGACTCCGGGTGTGTCTGCCGGCCCTGGCGGGGCCTCGCTCTCCCTCTCGGGCTCGTTCTGAGCACGCCCCTCGCCGTGGGCGCGCACTCTCGTCGTAGAGTGCGCGCCCATGCGCTTCCTGCTCGCCCTGCTGGTGGCCACCAGCGCCTCCGCCGCCGCTCCCCGCACGTTCCGCGTCGACTACTTCCACACCGGTAACGCCACCGAGGAGCGCTTCAGCCTCGACCGGCTCGTCCTCGAGCCCCTCGCCTGGCCCGGCAACCCCTCACGCCCCGTCGACGAGACCAACCTCGGCAAGTACCTCTTCGAGGTCCGGGACCGCGCCACCAACCGGGTCCTCTACTCGCGCGGCTTCGCCTCCATCTACGGTGAGTGGGAGACCACCCCCGAGGCCAAGGAGTTGCACCGCACCTTCCACGAGTCCCTGCGCTTCCCCACCCCCGAGCAGCCCGTCCAGGTCATCCTCAAGAAGCGCGATGCCCAGAACGCCTTCCGCGAGCTCTGGTCCCTCGTCGTCGACCCCAAGGACATGTTCGTCGACCCGTCCACGCCCCCGTCGCCCGGCCCTGTGCTCCCGCTGCTCCAGAGCGGGCCGCCCGCGGAGAAGGTGGACCTGCTCATCCTCGCCGACGGCTACACCGCCCAGGAGCGCCCCAAGTTCGAGAAGGACGCGCGCCGCCTCGCGGACATCCTCTTCACCTTCTCGCCCTTCAAGGAGCGCAAGGCCGACTTCAACGTCTGGGGACTGATGCCCCCCGCCGCCGAGTCCGGAATCTCCCGGCCCTCCACCGGCGTCCACCGCCGCTCGCCCGTGGGCGCCACCTACGATGCCTTTGGCAGCGAGCGCTACGTCCTCACCTTCGACAACCGCGCCTTCCGAGACGCCGCCGCCTTCGCGCCGTACGACTTCGTCGAGATCCTCGTCAACGGCAACACCTACGGCGGCGGAGGCATCTTCGGCCTCTACGGCACCGTGGCCGCCGACAGCCTCTGGGCCCCCTACATCTTCGTCCACGAGTTCGGTCACCACTTCGCCGGCCTCGCCGACGAGTACTACACCTCCGACTCCGCCTACCTGCCCGCCGAGGTTCGCCTCGAGCCCTGGGAGAAGAACGTCACCGCGCTCAAGGATCCCTCGCGGCCCAAGTGGAAGGCGCTCCTGTCTCCCGGCACGCCCCTGCCCACCCCGTGGAGCAAGGAGGCCTATGAGTCCCACGCCCGCCAGGTGCTGCAGCGCCGCCGGCAGATTCGCGCCGAGCGCCGCCCCGAGTCCGAGATGGATGCGCTCTTCACCTCGCAGCGCACCTGGGAGGAGAAGTTCCTCGGCTCGCAGAAGTTCGCCGGCAAGGTGGGCGCCTTCGAGGGCGCCATGTACGAGGCGCGCGGCTACTACCGCCCCCAGGCGGACTGCGTCATGTTCACCCGCGACCGCGTGCCCTTTTGCTCCGTGTGTCAGCACGCCCTCACCGAGGTTATCGACCTGTACGCGCGGGGACCTCCCGGGTCCGCTGCCTCTTCACCCTGAATACAGACCTTGCTGGTTTCTCCGTGTGACAACGCGATGACGCGAGGCGCCAGCGATGGACGGACCTTCCGGGGCAGGTGTAAGGGTGCACTATCCGGCAAACCCAGGGAGGAGTGTTCATGTTGAAGCGCAGCTGGCTCCAGGCGCTCATGGCCACCGTGTGCGTCCTCGCGCTCACGGGCTGTGGCGATGAGTGCGTCAATCCGTCCGACTGTAACGAGAAAGGTGCTCCGCCCGCGGGCAAGGAGTACGCCTGCATCGAGAACACGTGCGAGCTACGGGACAAGGGCCCCGATGGGGCGACGTGCTCGCCCGAGTGCGCCGGCGGCGAGTTCTGCGACACCAGCTCCGGCCAGGGCGTGTGCCGCACCTGTAATGCGACTCAGGGCTGCACCGCGCCTCAGTTCTGCGACGAGGCGGCCGATAACGGCAAGGGCGTCTGCGTGGCCTGCACGGACACCGGCAGCGGCACCGACCAGGGGTGCGCGGATACCGCGCCCGTCTGCGACACCGCGGCCGGCAACGGCGTGGGCGTGTGCAAGGCCTGCGTGGACTCGGCCCAGGGCACCGACCAGGACCTGGGCTGCTCCGCCAGCCGGCCCATGTGCGACGCCGCGGCGGCCAACGGCGTGGGCGTGTGCAAGGCCTGCATGGACTCGGCCCAGGGCACCGACCTGGACCTGGGCTGCTCCGCGGCCAACCCCATCTGCTCCCCCACGGCGAGCAACGGCGCGGGCGCGTGCAGGACGTGCCTGGACTCCGCTCAGGGCACCGACCTGGACATGGGCTGCTCCGAGACCGCTCCCCTCTGCAACGCCACCGCCAGCGGCGGCAGGGGCGTGTGCAAGGCGTGCCTCGACTCGCTCCCGGGCGCCGGGACCGACCAGGGCTGCGCCGATACCGCTCCCTTCTGTGACGCCACGGTCGGCACCGTCGGCATGTGCAAGACGTGCCTGGACTCGGTCGCGGGGAATGCCACCGACCAGGGCTGCGGCGATACTGCTCCCTTCTGTGACACCGGGGTCGGCAATGGCGCGGGCATGTGCAAGGCCTGCCTCGACTCCGAGCAGGGGGCGACCACCGACCTGGGCTGCGCCGATGCCGCTCCCCTCTGCGACAGCACGGGCGCGTGCAAGGTGTGCATGGACTCGGCGCCCGCGGCTGGCACCGATGTCGGCTGCGGCGTGACCATCCCCATCTGTGACACCGCGGCCAGCAACGGCGCGGGCATGTGCAAGGTCTGTCAGGACACCGAGGCCCCGGGCAGCGCCACGGCCGACCAGGGCTGCTACTCGCCGACCTCCCTCTGCGACACCGCGGGGGCCAATGGCGTGGGCGCGTGCCGGGTCTGCATGACGAGCAACAACGAAGGTTGCCCCGCCGCGCTGTCGTGCAACGTGGATGGCACGGGGTGCGAAAACTGCATGGACAACACCTCGTGCACCATCCCGTCCACACCGGTCTGCTACACAACGCCTACCCCGCCCGTCTGCGTCGAGTGCACCGACAACACGCACTGCTCCGCGACCCGGCCCGCCTGTGATCTGACCACCAACCTCTGCGGGTGCGAGACGGATACCGAGTGCGCCGCGCAGGGCGGCGATACCGACTTCTGCGATCTCACGGCGAACAACGGCCGCGGCGGTTGCAAGGTCTGCGTCACGGACGCGAACTGCGCAGGGGCGGATCCGACGAAGCCCTACTGCGACAACCAGACGGCGTGCATCCAGTGTCGCGTCAACGCGGACTGCGCGCTGACCCATGTATGCAACGCGAGCAATGCCTGCGAGCTCGTTCCGGGCGCCGATCCCGCCACCACCAGTGGACAGATCCAGGCGTTCATCGCTCTGCCCGTGGGCGCCATCGCCCCGCCGCTTACCATCGAGAACGTGTTCGTGACGTACATCAAGCCCGAGATCGGGTCTCCTGCCTCCGGAGACGTGGCCGGCTTCTTCCTCCAGGCTCAGCACAATGGTCCCGCGATGTTCGTGGAGGCAGACCCCTCAACGCTGCAGGTGGGTGACCGCATCACGCTCTCCATCGGAGAGAAGATCGAGTACACCAGCAAGGTGAGGGCGGCGAAGAGCATCTCCGGGCTGACCATCGTCAGCCGAGGCCACCCCGTGCAGAATGTGAATACCGATGCGCGGCCAGGCCTTGCCGTGGATGTCTCGGCGGCGACCGATCTCGTGTCAGGGGTCGAGGGATACTTCGGCAAGATCCTGCGTCTGACGGGCACCATGTCCGACACCTTTGTTGGAGGAGCTGGCACCGGGCACTCCGCCATCGACATCACCACTGCCGGCATCAAGGCCGCCCCGCTCCCTCGCCTGCGTGTACCCACGGCGCTCATGACTCAGTACGAGCTGGGCCCCAACTGCACGTTCACGCTCGACGTGGGTCCCATGTGGAAGTTCACCTCGGGTGGCACCACCCCGACGACCACGGCACAGCCTTCGGCCTACAGCCGCGAGGACTTCTCCGCCCTGGTCTGCCCGCCGCCCAAGCTGGTGGCCGTGTCCGCGCCCACCAATACGACTGTGAGGGTGACGTTCGATGGGACCATCGACCCGGCGAGCATCACGGATCCCGGGACACAGTTCACCTTCACACCGGGTGACCTGACGGCAACCGCCGCGGTCGTCAGTGGCAAGGAGATCACGCTCACCACCACCCCGCAGCCTGGCGGTGTGACGTACTCGATCTCCGTCGCGGGCTCGGTGAAGGACGTCGCCGGCAGGGGTGTGGAGACTCCGAACTCGGCCAGCTTCACGACGTTCCTCGCGGTGAAGGGCGCCCAGCTCGGCATCTCGGGCACGGGCTTCACCGGGGCCACGGAGGTCACCATCGGTGGAGTGGCTCAGCCGTTCACGGTGAACTCCGATACCCAGCTCACCATCACCGGCGTCACGGAGACGACGCCGTTGGGGTCTCAGCCCCTCGTGGTGACGACCACCGGTGGACCGGTGACGATCGGGAACACCCGGGTCATTGAGCTCGTCATCAACGAGCTCGACCCGGATCAAGCGGGAACCGATATGGCTGAGTTCGTGGAGATCTCCACGGGCGCGCCGAACCTCGTGCTGTCCGGCTTCGTCCTCGTGTTCTACAACGGCTCCAATGACACGTCGTACCTGACCCTGGATCTCTACGCGACCACGGACGCCAACGGATTCATTGTGGCAGCCAACCCTGGAGTGACGCCCAGGGTGCTGACCTTCCCGAACAACACGCTGCAGAACGGCGTAGATGCCATTGCCATCTACCAGGGCAGCTCGGCGGCCTTCCCCAACGGCACGCCTGTCACGGCGACAGGGCTCATCGATGCTGTCGTCCACGAGACCGCCGATCCCGATGATGCGGGGCTGCTCGATGTCTTGCTGTACCCCGCTGGGGATCCGCGCCGGGTGCAGGCGGACGAGAACCCAGCCAACAACGGCCAGACCGTTTCCATCCAGCGCTGCGGGCCGGGTCTCCGTGATGGTCGCGTCTACAGCGTCGCGGCGCCGACTCCGAGCGCGGCGAACACCTGCCCGTAGTCCCGCCTTTCAATGAAGCACCGAGCGGCGCGGGGAGCTCCCTCCTCGCGCCGCTCTTCTTTTGTCCCGCGTTAGCGCCGCTCCCCGGAGCGTGGGCCGGGCGGGGCCCCCTCTTCCTGGCCCTGCGTCGGCGGAGGGAGCGCAGGCACGCGGAGCAGCTCCACCTCGAGCGCCACCCACTCCCCCTGCTCCACGCCGTAGGCGACCCGAACCTCCGCTCCCTGCTCCACGGTCCGCCGGCTCACCTCCCGAGCTCGCCGGACAAAGCGCGTGCCCTCCTCGACACGCACCTCCCGCTCCACGCCTCGCGCATCCCGCACGAGCAGCTCGTCATCCCCCACCCACTCCACCGTGCCCGTGATGCTCGCCTCGGGCTGCTCCCGCCCCGAGCCCCCCCGCGCCGGCGCCTCACGCTCGCCCACCTCCGCCTGGAGATCCCTCCGCTGCGCCTCCAGCTCCTCGGGGGCAGGCAGCCGCTCACGCGAGGCGATCAGCTCCCGCAGCACCTCGGAGCGCCCCTCGCGATCACTGGCGCTCGGAGCCTCTTTCGACTCGCGACAGGCGAACCCCAGCCCACAGGAAAGCCCCAGGGCCGCCCCTGCCATGGCCATCCATCGACGCAGGCGGTACATCACGCCGGTTCCCCTTTCAGGCCTTCAAGCGGGCTCGCGCCCCAAGGCTCCACACTCCCCGAGGAAAGATGGGGCCTCACCGCCGGTGGAGAATCCTGGACTGGCTGCCTGTCCGCTCGCCGGCCCGCCCACTTCCTCCCTCCGAGTGCATCCGTCCCCCGGGTCCCTTCCCAGAGCGACCCAACCTATTAGATACTGTCCGTGTCGATGACGGACTCACCATCCCAAGCGTGGACCGCCTACGCTTCCTTCCTCTGGGAGCAGTGGCCCCGGCGCACCCAGCAGTTGGGTGTGGCCACCGTGTTGGGTAGTGTGCTCCTTTTGCTGTCGGATGGGCTGTGCGTGGGCCTCGGCGCCGTGACGGCCCCCCACTCCCTGCCCGCCGTCCTCGGCGCCCGCCTGGGGTGTCTGCTGCTCCCGCTGGCCTCACTCGGGCTGCTGAAGCGCTTCCCCGAGTGGAAGGTGGGGCCCTGGGCTGGCCTGGCGCTGGCGCTCCCCTGGCTCCTCGCCAGCCAGGCCGCCTTCTACCTCGCGGGGACCCAGCGGACCCTGCCGCACGCCGCCCTGCTGATCTGGAGCGCCTTCTTCGTTCCCCTCGTGCTCCCGCTGCGCTCGCTGGGGCGCGGCCTCTTCTATGCCTTCGCGGTGGCGGGCTACGCGGTGCTGGAGCTCACCCTGGATTCGAAGGCCCCGCTGAGCTCCCGGCTGCTGGGCATCCTCTCGCTCGGAGCGGTGGCGGTGTCCGTCGCCTGGTCGCTCGAGCGCGTGCTGCGCTCGCTGCGCCAGCACTTCTTCCTCAAGCAGGAGATGGGCTCGGCGGCCCAGGCGCTGGAGACCTCCCGCGCCCAGGTGGGTGATGCCGCCGAGAAGCTCGGCGCGCTGGTGGAGAAGCTGCGCAACTCGACGCTGGAGCTGTCCAGCGAGTCCGCGCGCGCGCGCATGGAGACTTCGCGCATCGCCCACGCGAGCGAGGCCGTGGCCAACATGGCCCGGGCGGCCTCGGTGCGCGCCTCGGGGGCCGGCAGCATCGTCTCGCAGGCCACCGGGCACACCGAGCGCGTCGACGCCGAGATGGATCGGGTGGAGCACGGGGTGAACAACATCGGGCAGGCCATCGGCCACACCGAGACCAGCCTCCAGGAGCTGGAGACGCACGCGCGGCAGATCGTCGAGTTCACCGAGACGCTGCAGGAGTTCGCCAACCAGACGGACATCCTGGCGCTCAACGCCGCCATGGAGGCCGCGCGCGCGGGCGAGGCCGGGCGGAGCTTCGCGGTGGTGGCGCGCGAGGTGCGCAGGCTGGCCGAGGCGTCCAAGGACAGCTCGGTGAAGATCCACGAGGTGGTCCAGGGCATCCGCGTGCAGCTGGACTCGGCGCTGCAAGGCATGGCGGCGATCCGCGAGAGCACCCGCCACTTCGAGAGCAGCTTCACCGATGCGCGCAAGACGCTGGAGGCCATCCGGCTGATCGTCACGCAGATCGAGAAGCTGATGCGCTCCACGGTGGCGGACGCGAAGGAGCAGGCAGGGGCGACGGGCTCCATCTCCTCGGGGGCCTCGCAGCTGCAGCGCCTCATCCACTCGCACGCGCAGATGAGCGAGGACGTGGCCGTCACCGCCGACCGGCTGGGGCACCTCGCGGAGGAGCTGCGCGCCCTGCTGCCCCGGCGCGAGCCGGAGTCCGAGCCGCAGCAGCCCCCGGCCGCGAAGCCCGTCGAGGGCCCGCCGCTCCCAAGCCCCCAGGCGGCAGTGGCCTGAGGAGGCTCTCCTTCACCAGCCTGCGCGCCTCGTGCCGTTGGCCAGGCGATGGCTGCGCTCTGGAGCCCCCACGCCGCCCCGGCAACCGGTAGAATGCCGGGCGTGGCGAGATTGGTGGCGATGTTCGGCCCGTGCCGGGGCATAGCGAGAGAACTGGATTCACCCCTCACCGTCGGCCGGGCCGCCGAGGGTGGGCTCCAGCTCCCTGATGACAAGGTGAGCCGGGAGCACTGCGTCATCGAGCCCATCGGCCCCGCCGGCCACGTGCTCCGGGACCTGGGCTCACGCAACGGCACCTGGCTCAACGGCCAGCTGCTCCAGGAGGCCACGCGGCTGCGCCCCGGAGACCACCTCTCCGTGGGCGAGAGCGTCCTGGTGTACGAGCCCTCGTTCGATGCGCTGCGCGCCCGCGACGGCGAGTCCACCCTCATCCTCACCCGCACCCGCACCCGGCCCGACGCCCCCCGCAGCGGCACCCCACCCTCGCCGGACGCGCTCGCCCGCGCCGGGGAGCTGGCCCTGCGCGCCGCCACCGCCTCCTCGCCCGAGGAGGCCGCGGGCCTCGTCCTCGAGGCGCTCCACTCGGCCCTCCACCCCTCCGCCCTCACCGTGCTGCGGCTGGCCCCCAATGGCACGCTCCACCCCCTGCTGGCCCGCCCCGTGGGGGCTCACCTTACCCTGAGCCGGGAGATGGTGGAGCAGGCGCTCAAGCTCGGCCGGGCCCTCGCCATGCCCGAGGCCCAGGCCCGGCCGGAGACGGACAAGCTCATGACGCGCGTGCGCCAGGGAGACGCCCACGTCCTGTACGCTCCGCTCTACACGGGGGGCATCCCCGCGGGCGCGCTCTGCATCCTCCGGGAGACGTCCTTCACGGACGAGGAGCTGGCGCTGACGGGGGCGCTCGCCGGGGCCGCGGGGCCCTCTCTCTGCCCCCCGCCCAAAGCCCCCGCCGTGAGCACGCTCACCTACCTGCCGCCCGTGGCCGAGAGCGCCTCCATGCGCGAGGCGATGCGCCTGGCCACCGCCGCCGCGCAGGTGCAGTCCACCGTGCTCATCACCGGCGAGAGCGGCACCGGCAAGGAGGAGGTGGCGCGCGCCATCCACGCCCTGGGCGCCCGCTCCCGGGGGCCCTTCATCGCCGTCAACTGCGGCGCCATCCCCGCCGAGCTGGCCGAGAGCGAGCTGTTCGGCCATGAGAAGGGCGCCTTCGCCGGGGCGACGAGCGCGCGCGCGGGCGTCTTCGAGCAGGCGGATGGCGGCACGCTCTTCCTCGACGAGGTGGGGGATCTGCCCGCGGCCCTCCAGGTGAGGCTGCTGCGCGTGCTGCAGGATCGGCTCGTCCACCGCGTGGGCGGCAACGCGGGCATCCCGGTGGACGTGCGCGTGGTGGCCGCCACCCACCGCAACCTCATCGAGGCGGTGCGCGCGCTCTCCTTCCGCGAGGACCTCTACTGGCGCCTCAACGTGGTGCGCATCCACCTGGCGCCCCTGCGAGACAGGCCCGAGGACATCCTCCCCCTGGCCGAGCGCATCCTGGCGCGCATGGGGCCGCAGCTCGGCCGCCGCGCCGAGGGCTTCACCGAAGAGGCCCGCGCCGCCCTGCGCGCCTGCCCCTGGCCGGGCAACGCGCGCCAGCTGGCCAACGCCATCGAGCGCGCGCTCGTCCTCAAGGGGCCCGACGAGCTCATCACCCTGCTGGATCTGCCCCCTGAGGTGGTGGCACCCGCGCCCCGGCCCGGGGCGCCGGCGAGCGGGAACGGAATGCCCGCTACCGAGCTCACACTCGCGGAGGTGGTTCGGACGGTGGAGCGTGAGCACATCGTCCTGGCGCTGAAGCGGGCCAAGGGCGTGAAGTCCGCGGCCGCGGAGGCGTTGGGCATCTCCCTGCCGGCGCTGGGCCAGAAGATCGACGAGTACGGGATCAACCTCTTCGAATGAACTTCCTCTGAGGAGGCCGCGTCCATGCGGTGGCTGCTCATCATGCTCGCGGTGGGTGCGGCGGGAACAGCCGGGTACCTGGGCACTGCCGCGAAGAACTCCTTCTCCGGCTACTCCCGCGAGCAGCTCGAGCTGCTGGAGCGTGAGCTGGCCCAGCTGGAGCCGGAGCGCGGCGGGGACAAGCGCTCGTCGAAGGCCTCGGGCAGGCAGGATGCGCAGCAGGAGCTGCTCCAGGGCAACCGACAGCTCCTCCAGGAGGAGCGGCAGCGACGGCTGTACTTCCCCCTCGCGCTCGGCGTGGCGGGGCTCGCCGCCGTGGCCGCGTTCCTCGTCCGGGGCGGCTCCTCCACCGCCAGCCTCCGCGGCTCGAGCCACGAGGAGGCCCGCCTGCTGGCCGCCATGGGAGATCCGGCCGTGCTGCGCGAGGGCGCGAGGCACAAGGCCGCCGCCCTGCTGGGTGTCTCTCCCGACGCGCCTCCCGCCGTCATCGAGGCCGCGCTCCAGGCCCAGCTCCAGCAGCGTGATCCCTCCCAGCTGCACGGGCTCTCACAGGACCTGAAGCAGCTCGTGCTCCAGCAGCGCGAGGAGCTCGTCCGCGCCAGGGATCTGCTGCTGAACAAGGCGCCCTCGAGCACCCCGGACTCTCACGGGAGCTGAGCTCCGCGGGGGCGCGGGGCTCCCGTGTGCTGGTGGTGGATCTCTGAGCCAGGACTACGAGGGCGTGCCGGCGTCCTGCCCGCGCGCCTTCGCCACCCACTCGCGCACGCGCTCGCGCAGCTTCTCCGGCTCGAAGGGCTTCTCCAGGCGCGGGTTCGCCACCCGCTCCAGGAAGGACTGCGCCGCGGGGGTGTACGCCCCACCCGTGACGAAGACCATCCGCGCCGCCCGCTCCGGCGCCACCGCGTCCAGCTGCGCGTGCACCTCCATGCCGGTCATCTCCGGCATCATCAGATCACAGAGGATGACGTCGTAGGTCCCCTCTGGGGACTTCAACATCTCCAGCGCCTTGCGCGAGCTGACCACCACTTCCACCTCGTGCTCCCGCGAGAGCGTCCGCCGCAGCGCGGAGCTCACCAACGGATCATCATCCACCACCAGCACCCGACCTCGCATCGACACTCCCTCCTTGGATTCCACCGCTCGTGGCGCCTGCACCGTCTCACCCCGAGCCACCGGCAGCGCCACCCGGAACACGGTGCCCCGCCCCACCTGGCTCTCTACCTCGATCCGCCCTCCCATCGAAGTGATGAAGGCATGGCATAGCGCCAGCCCCAGCCCCGTGCCTACCCCTACCGGCTTCGTGGTAAAGAAGGGATCGAAGATGCGCCCTATCACCTCCTGGGGGATGCCGCAGCCGGTATCGCGGATCTCCGCCAGGACGTGGTCCGCTCCTTGACGTCTGGTGACGAGCCGCACCTCGTGCTGCTCCGGGTGGCCCTCTGGCAGCGCCTGGGCCGCGTTGATGACGAGGTTGAGGAACACCTGCGCCAGCCGCGCCTCGTTGCCCTCCACCCGAGGCACCTCCTCGTAGTCCCGGATGAGCTGGGCGCGCGGCTTGAGCTCCCCGGACGCCAGCTTCGCCGCCGCGTCCATCACCGCCCGCACATCCACCGGCCCCCGCGTGTCCTCGTCCTGACGGGAGAACGTCTTGAGATCCTTCACGATGCGGCGCACCCGGTCCGCGCCCATCCGCGCCTCGCGCAGCACCTGCTCCATCTCCCGCAGCCGCTCGCGCACCTCCTCTGGCCCGCCGGCCAGCCGCTCCATCAGCTCGTTGGCCTCGCCACAGGCGTGCTCCAGGTTGGACACGATGTAGGAGAGCGGATTGTTGATCTCGTGACCCACGCCGGCGGCCAGCGTGCCCACCGCCGCCATCTTCCCGGCGTGGACGAGCTGGGCCTGGGTGGCGCGCAGCGTGCGCAGGTGGGCGTCCAGCTCCTGGTTGGCCCGGGCCAGCTCCTTGGTGCGCTCCTCCACGCGCGCCTGGAGCCAGCGCTCGCGCTCCTTGAGCCTGCCCACGCGCCAGCCGTAGCTCATCACCGCCACGCCGCCCACGCCCAGCGCGCACAGCAGGTAGAACCACACCGTCTGGTGGAACCATGGCTGCAGCGTCACCTCCACCACGGCCCCGGGCTCCATCCACACCCCGTCGCGATCCGCCACCACGACGTGGAAGCGGTAGTGGCCCGGCTCCAGGCGGGTGTAGCGGACCTCGCGCCGGCCCCGGGCATCCACCCAGCCGCTGTCGTACCCCTCCAGGAAGTAGCGGAAGGGCACGCGCGCGGGGCCCTCGGGCGAGAAGGCGGTGAAGCGGAAGTCCAGCTCCTGCTGGCCCGGCGCCAGCTCCAGCTTCGAGCCCACGGGCACCGGTTGGCCCTGCACCCGCACCTCCTCGATGAACACCTCGGGCGGACGGCGCGCCAACCGCGCATCCTTCGGATCCACCACCACCGCCCCGCGCAGGGTGGCGAACCAGAGCCGCCCATCGCGCGCCCGCCACCCGGACGGCTGCGCGCCCCCGCTCGTCTCCGCGCTGCGCAGCCCATCCCGCTCGTCGAAGCTGTTGGCGCGCACCCGCTCGCGCCGGCCGTCGGCCACCTCCTCCAGCTCGCGCCGGCTCACCCGAGAGATGTCTCGGTTGCTGCTCAGCCAGAAGGAGCCCTCCCCGTCGGGCAGCAGGGTGAGGACGCCGTCGTCCGTGAGGCCCTGCGCCTCCGTGATGCGCGCCACCTGTCCGCCCTTCAGGCGCCGCAGGCCCGTGTAGGTGCCCACCCAGAGCGTGTCGGGCGGCTCCGCGTGCAGGGCCAGGATCGTCTCGCTGGCGAGCGCCTCGTCCGTGATGCGCGTGAAGACGCCGTTGGCATGGCGCACCAGCCCCGAGTGCGTGCCGAACCAGAGCACGCCCGTGGCGTCCTCCAGCATGCAGATGATGGCCTCGGGCACGGGCCCCAGCTCGGGCGTGTACACGGTGAAGCGGTCGCCGTGCAGGCGGACCAGCCCGGACGAGGTGCCGAACCACACGTCCCCGCGCGAGTCCGGGAGGATGGCCCACACCACGTCCAGCGGCAGCCCGTTCTCCCGGCGCAGCTGGGTGAAGCCCTGGCCGTCGTACCGGAACGCGCCCTGGTGCGTGCCGACCCAGAGCGTGCCGTCGGGGCCCTCGGCGAGCGAGCGGATGTTCTCGTCGGCCAGCCCCTCGGCCTTGCCGAAGTGGGTGATGCGGCCGTCCTTCATCCGGTGGAGCCCGCCGCCGAGCGTGCCCATCCACAGCGCCCCGTCACGCGTCTCCAGCACGCTGCGGACGAAGTCGTGGGCCAGCCCCTCGGAGATGCCGAAGGGGAGGAAGGGGCCGGCGCGCAGGCGGTTGAGCCCCCCGTCCGCCGTGCCCACCCACAGGTTCTGATCCCGATCCTCGAAGAGCGAGTACACGCGGGTGCCGGACAGGCCCTCCTTCTGCCCGAAAGAGGCGAAGCCCTGGGCGGTGAGGCGGGCCAGGCCCATCTCGTGGCCCACCCACAGCGTGCCGTCGCGATCCTCCCACAGCGCCGACACCTCGTAGCGGGGCAGCCCGTCCTCCGGGCCGTACCAGGTGAACTTCCCCTCGCGCAGGGCCAGCAGCCCCCCGTACGTGCCCACCCAGAGCGTGCCGTCCCGTGCCGCCAGCAGGCTGCGGATCCGGGCGTCCGCGCCCTCGGGCAGGGCCACGGGCTCCACCGCTCCCGCCGACAGCTTCGCCAGGCCCTCGCGCGTGCCCACCCACAGCGCGCCCGTCCCGTCCACGGCGAGCGCCTCGATCAGGCTGCTGGGCAGCCCCTCCCTGGCCGTGTAGCGCCGCCGCGCGCCGCCGGCCAGGGGCACCTGCTCCAGCCCCAGCGAGGTGCCGATCCACAGGGTGCGGCCCTCGAGGGCGAGCGCCTGCACGTTCAGCTGACGCAGCTCGCCCTCGTCCGGCAGGCGCTGGAAGCGGCCCTTCTCGTAGCGAAGGACGCCCTTCTTCGTGCCCACCCACAGCCCGCCCGCCCCGTCGTCCAGGAGCGCGCGGATGCCGTGCTCGCCCAGCTCCGGGGTGTTGTGCCGATCGAAGACGGTGAAGCTGGCGCCATCGAAGCGGACCAGCCCCTCCCACGTCCCCACCCACAGGTAGCCATCCCGCGTCTGCTGGATGGCGAAGACGGTGTTCTGCGGCAGCCCGTCCTCGTTGCCCCAGGCCTGGCGGCTGTACTGGGAGATGAGCCGCCGCGAATCCAGCGCAAGGCTCGGCATCCCCGCGAGCAGGATCGCGAGGATGAGCGAACCGATGGAGGCCCTCCCCCCCATCCCGCACTGGCCCCAGCTGGACATGGAGCCCGCAGTGTCCAGCAAACAGCGCCCCGCCACCAGAGCCATTCGCTCCCCGGCGGCAGCGACGAGAGCCCTGCCTACCCCGCTCCCACCCTTCCCGTCGCTGCCGCTGAACCGCGCCACGGAGCAGGGCCCAGCGCCATCCAGCCCCTCCGTTCCGCGCTCGCCCGGGGCTGCTTCCACCCACCAGGCAGGACTTCACTCCACGTGACAGCCCGTGTTCCGCGGACTGGCCGCGTCGCGCCTGTCTCACCTGCCTCATGCGAGCCTGTCCCACTCCGTGTCCGGCAGAAGATGGGCCGTGCGGTCGGCCGCGACCACTGCGGGAAGTCGACACCCGTGTCGGCCCACGGTTGTGGGCAGGCAGCTTCCACGAGGCGGACGGTCTATGCTGCCTTGGAGGAATCGGAGGCGGATGAGCGAAGGGGCGTTGTTCACATCACAATTCTCACCGGCGCACTCCCGGTTCCGCATCCGGCTCTGGGGAGCGGACCTGGTGGACCTGGGGACGGCGGCGCTGCTGGGCTGGGGAGCCGCGCGCGCGCTGGACTGGGAGCAGTCACTCCTCCGAGTGCTCGCGAGCATGGCCGGCGCGTGGGTGCTGCTCTCCCTGGTGGGCGGGGTGCGCGGGTGGACGCTGGGGCGGCGGCTGCTCGACGTGCGGCTGGTGAATCACGAGCACCAGCCCCCAGGCCTGCCGCGCGCCCTGGCCCGCGCGCTCACCGCGCTGCCGGATGTGCTGATGACGCCGCTGCTCCCCTCGCGCCCGCTGGATCGGCTGCTGGGGGTGCACGGTGAGCGGCCGGCTCCGGGGCGAAAGGCCTGGCTGCTGGGGCTGAGCCTCCAGCTGCCGTGGGTGGCCGCGCTCGCCGCCGCCGCGTGGTTCCTCGCCACGCCGACCCGCCACGAGGCGTTCCTCTTCCTCGACCAGAAGCTCACCGGCTGGAAGTGCTGCCATGGCTACTCGCGGCACGTGGGCACCTGGACGTGCCGCCACTCCCTCTCGCGGCTCCGCCGAGAGGCGCGGCGACAGCAGCCCGAGGCGCTGAAGCTCCTGGCGGAGTGCCCCGCGGCCGCCGAGCGCGCGGGGCGCTGACGGCGCTCAGTTCTGGATCAGGACCTCCGCGCTGCCTTCCGCGCACTGGATGCGCATCCGCCCCTCCGGGAGGGGGGGGACATCCGCGTGACGCTTGAAGGCGCTCTCGCTGAACTTGTTGTCCTCGTCCTTCTTGGACAGGCTGAACTGGTGCCGCCGCCTGCCGGACAGCATGCCCACACACTGGGAGAGGATCCTCCCCTCTCCGTTGTGGATGGCGAAGGCTTTGTTGAGGCCGAAGAGGCTCACGCGCTTCACGAGCAGGATCAGGGGCTTGGGCGGAGCAGGCGCGGGCGGAGCAGGGGGCGGGGGAGGCTGCGGGTCGGAGACCTCCGGGGGGGGCTCCGCCAGCTCCTTGGACAGCGCCACGAACCGATCCCCCTTGGCCTTGGTAGCGGCGGTGTCCAGGCGCAGCTCCACTCCCCTGAGCGGCCTCACCTCCGTCACCTCCGCGCTGCCCAGCACCTTGCGCCTGCCATCCCCCAGGTCCGGCCCCAGCACCTGGAGCGCCGTTCCGGCCTGGAGGCCAGCAGCCCTCCGCCTGGGCAGCGAGTAGGTGCCGTCCAGTCCCTTCCGGAGCAGGAGCACCTCCTTCGCCACGACATACTCCGCCTTGGGCTTCGGGCGCGCGGTCGGCTTCTTCGGCGTCGAGGAAGGCTCGACTGGAGTGTCCGGCACCATCTCCACGGCGGGAGTCACCGCGGCCGAGCCCGCCGTCCCGACCGCGGGGGCCGTGGTGTCCTTGGCCTGCGAACCCGACACGCCGACCACGGCCGGGGCGGGAGCCTCCGGTGGGGGCTCCATCACCGGAGGTGGACCTCCTGGAGGCGGACCGCCTGGGGGATGCATCCCCGGAGGCGGGGGGCCATGTGGGGGCATGCCCGGAGGGGGCCCCCCCCCTGGGCCATGCGGGGGAGGGTGCCCGCCAGGAGGTGGCGGCGGCCCCATGGGGTGCTGGGCGACAGCAGGGGGCGGGGGGCCCTGGTCCCGCATCATGAAGTGCACGGTGGCGCCCGTGGTCCCCGCCACCAGCACGATCAGGCCCAGGGCGAGCCCGAGAATCCTCGTGCGGGTGAACGCGGCGGTGGGCGCGGGGGGCACATGGGACGCGGAGACGCCCTGCGCGACTCCGGCGGGCCCGGACAGCGCGGGCTGGGGCGTGGCGGGAGCGCCGCCGGACATAGACGCCCCAGGCGACGCCCCAGGCGACGCCCCAGGCAAGGGGGTGACCATGGGGCGCAGCGTGGCGCCAGGGCTCCCCGGCTGCATCTCGCTCAGCGGGCGCACCGAGGTGGCCTCCAGCCCCGTCATCGGCTCGGCGCTCGCGGGCAGCGGGGAGACGCCCGTGGCCGGCATCACCCCGGCGTTGGGCGGCGTGGACGGCGCGCGGCGCACGCCAGAGATGCGGGAGATGAGCTTGCGCTGCGCGGAGAACGCCTCCGGGCAGAGCCCCTTCACGAAGTTGCCCACCTCCTCGGCGCCCAGGGAGGAGCTGGCGCGCAGCAGCAGCTCGTTGAGGGCGCGGGCGAAGTCGTCGGAGCGGGCGTAGCGATCCTGGGGGTTGGGCGAGAGCGCGCGCCGCACCACCGCGTCCACGGCGGGATCCACGTCCGGCCGCAGCTCGTGGAGCGCGGGCGCGGTGGGGTTGGCCATGGCGGCCATCATCTCCCCCACCGTCCCGTGGGCGATGAGCGGCCGGCCCGCGAGCAGCTCCCACACCATCACGCCGCAGGAGTAGATGTCACTGCGGTGATCCAGCGGCTCGGCGCGCGCCTGCTCCGGGGACATGTACCCCAGCTTCCCCATCACCGTGGCGGGCAGGGTGTACTTGCTGCGCGCGGCGGACTTGGCGAGGCCGAAGTCGATGACCTTCACCTCGCCCTCGTAGGACACCATCACGTTGTGCGGGGACACGTCCCGGTGGACGATGCCCAGCGGCGTGCCGTCCGGCCCCGCCTTGCGGTGCGCGTAGCCCAGCCCCTCCGCCACCTTCTGACCGAGGTAGAGCGCCACCGGCACGGGGATGCTCTGGCCCTGGCTGCGCGCCTGCTCGGCCAGGTACGCCACGTCCACCCCGGCCACGTACTCCAGCGCCATGTAGTAGGTGCCGTTGGCCTCGCCCATGTCGTACACCTGGGCGATCGACGAGTGCACCAGGTGCACCAGCACCTTGGCCTCGTGGTGGAACCGATCCAGGAACTGCCGATCCTTCAGCAGCGCCGGGAGGATCGTCTTCACGATGCACGGCTTCTCGAAGCCGGCCGCGCCGGAGATCTTCGCCAGGTAGACTTCGCCCATGCCGCCCTGCCCCAGCAGGTGGACGAGCTCGTAGCGTCCGAGGCTCCGCGGCGCTTCTGTGGTGTCGGTGGTCATCGCGTCGTCCGAAGCGCACCACGGGGGGGAAGGTAGGCGCAAGCCACTCCCGGGCAGCTCCCCGATTGGACACCGAACCCGGCCAAAAGGAAAAAGTCTCGCTCACCAGCGGAAGCAGGCGGCCAGGCGACCTCAGGCGCTCGCGCCTCCCATCAGCTGCGCGCGCAGCTCCCCCGCCGTCACCGGCCAACCCTGCCCCTGCGGTGTGAAGAAGACACCTACCGCAATGCCCTCCTCGGCCAGCTGGGGCAGCAGCACCTCTACCAGCTCCGGGAGGGGGATCAGCCGCGGCTCGAAGCCGGCCCACGGGCGCGTGGCGCACAGCCGGGCGGACTCCGAGGTGGGCCACAAGGGCAGCACGTCCTTGCCCACCTCAGTACGGCCTGGAGCCGAGCGTCGGACATCTCCTGCGTCATCCTTCCGCCTCCTTCACTGAGCGCACGCAAGCGCGCGGGGCTGACCTGCGCACACCTGTGAGTGCACTCCCCGCCCTCTCGTCGAACCCGGGACTTCACCACGACAACAGACCGGCTGTGCACCGGCATACCTCCGACACGTCCAAGGGCTCCAGGCCGTTGTCAGAGCCGGATGCGATGCACTCCCTGTGAGGGGATGAACCCGCGGCCGGAGTGGCCCCTGTCTTCGCTCCCGCCATGTGGGCCCACTTCTGGGAGCACTCGTTATGCGCTGGGGATTGGTTGGACTGGTCGTGGCACTCGCGGCTTGCGGCTCGGGAGATGAATACGAGATCAGCGCACAAGCGCTGTACTGCCCGGGAGTCGTCGCGGGGGTGGGGCCTGACGCCGAGCCCGCTCAGGCCGCCGCCCTGCAAGCGGCGCAGAAGCCGGGAGAGGGTCGCCAGCGCTACCTGATCCGCTACCGGGAGCGCGACTCCGTGAGCGCCGCGCGCGTGTCGGGCCTGGGCGGCCTGGTGCACCATGCGTACCGCTCCGTGCCGGTGATCGCCGCGCGCCTGAGCGCCGAGGAGCGCGCCCTGCTCGCCGAGGATCCAGCCGTGGAGTCCATCGAGCCGGACCTGCCCCGGCGCCTGCTGGGCACGACGCCCCCGCCGCTCCCCCCACCGCCGCCGAGGGTGAAGCGAGGCAGCGTGGGCGAGTACACGCAGGGCCTCCACCTGGTGGAGGCGCCCTGGGTCTGGGACACGAACCGGGACGGCGCCCTGGACTCCTCGGTTCCCACGGGTGAGGGCATCACGGTGTGCGTCCTCGACACGGGCATCGACCCGGAGCATCCGGAGCTGAAGTCGGCCTACGCGGGGGGCAAGGACTTCGTGGACGGTGACGACGAGCCCTGGGACTCCACCGAGCGCGGCTGGGGCCACGGCACGCACGTGGCGGGCATCATCGCCGCGCAGCTCTCCTCGCCCGGCGCGAACGTGAGCCCCACCATGGACAGCCAGGGCGTGGTGGGCGTGGCCCCCGGGGTAAGGCTCCTCATCGCCCGCGTGCTGGACGGGCAGGGCCTGGCCTGGTCGAGCACCATCGTGGCCGGCCTCGAGTGGTGCCAGCAACAGGGGGCGCACATCGCCTCGCTGTCGCTCGGCGGGCCCGCGGGCAACAGCTTCGAGCGTGCTGCCTTCAAGGCCGCGGCGCAGAGCGGAATGCTCGTCATCGCCGCCGCGGGCAACAGCGGCGAGGCCCTGGACTACCCGGCCGCCTATCCCGGCGTGCTGGCGGTGGGCGCGGTGGATCACGCGCTGCGGCGGGCGCACTTCTCCGCCCGCGGCTGGGGCCTGTCGCTGATGGCCCCAGGGGTGGACGTGCTCTCCACCGTCATCCAGGGAGTGGGCACCATCTCCCAGCTGGAGGTGGGCGACATCCCCTATGACTCGCGCCCGCTCTACATGGCGCCGGCGGGCAAGTTCACGGCCCGGCTGGTGGACTGCGGCGACGGTTCGACGATGAGCTCGTGCAAGAACCCTACTTGTGACGGCTTCGTGGCCTACGTGGACCTCAACCCCTCGGTGCCCTTGGAGGTCCAGCTCACCCACGTGATGAGGCAGGGTGCGCTGGCGCTCATCGTCGGGGACGCGCCCCACGAGGGCGGGCTGGTGGATCTCTCCATCGGTCGGCGGGGGCACTGGGTGCCGGCCGCCCTGGTGAGCCACGAGACAGGGCTCGCCATGCGCCGGATGGCCGGCTTCACCGCGCACGTGAAGCTGCACAAGTCGGACTACGCGCTCGCCTCCGGCACCTCCATGGCGGCCCCGCACGTGACGGGCGCGGCGGCGCTCGTCTGGAGCACGCGCCCCGACACGCTCACCGCGGCGCAGGTGCGCGAGCTGCTGGAGTCCACCGCGAAGGACCTGGGAGCGCCGGGGCGGGACTGGGATCATGGCTACGGGCTGGTGCGGGCCTCGGCGGCAATCCAGGTGCTCCAACCCTTGAAGTAACCCGGGTAGAAGAGGGGGCATGCTCAACTCACGCCTCGCCATCGCCACCGCCCTCTGTCTCGCTGTCGCGGGTTGCGTCTCCGGCTCTGGGACGCAACGCCTGGAGCGCGAGGGCAACGCCACCCTCACCGGCGTCGTGCTGCCGCCCCCCGGCGCGAGGTGGCGAGGCAGCCCCCCCTGTGCGGGGGTGCGGGTGCGGGTGGCCCACGCCAGCGAACCCACGCGCCCGCTGGGCAGCGTGTTGGTGAAGCAGAGCCGGGAGCGCTGCCTGTACGTGGTCTCCAGCCTGCCCAGTGAGGCCGAGCTGCGGCTCGAGGTGAGCCTGGGGGAGGGCTGGCGCTGCGAGGACGGGGAGGCGCCCTCGCTCACGCCCACGCCGGGCTCGCTGCGGCTGCGCGACTACGAGACGGCCACGCGGGACTTCCGCGCCACCTGCGGCTGAGCGGCTCCACACCCCGCGCGCCGCGGCAGCTCGCCTGCCCGCCTGTCCTTCCCTAAGGGGAACCCCTGAGTGCGGCCGCGGGAGGCCCGAAGTCCGGCCGTGGCGCCTCGGCGAGATTGATTCTTCGCCCTCAGACACGGCAATGTGCCGTGCACGACAAGGCCCTCCACCTCGTACCTCTCCGCCCTGTCGAAGGAGCCCATGCTGTGATGAACGTAAACCGCCTGAGTGCCCAGCTGGCCTCGCTGCTCGTCATGGGGTTGTTGGCCAGCGGGTGCGAGTCCGAGGAGCCCTTCCCCTCGCAGGCGGAGCTCGAGCTGATGCGCGAGCTGCACACCATGCCGCGGCGCCCGCCAGGCGACACGACGAACCGGCTGGCGAACAGCCCGGAGGCGAGCGCGCTGGGGTTCCTTCTCTTCGAGGATCCGCGGCTGTCGAGCTGCCGCACGGTGGCGTGCAAGAGCTGCCACGACGGCGAGGGCAAGACGGTGTCGGAGCCCACGGCGCTGGGCTGCAACGGCAACCGCACGGGCCGCAACCCGCCCTCCACCCTCAACGCGGACTACAACCGCTGGTTCATGTGGGACGGGCGCTCGGACCGGCTGTGGAACCAGGCCATCCTTCCGATGACGAGCCCGGTGGAGATGGACTCGAACGCCACCATCGTCCGCGAGGAGCTCCAGAGCCGGTACCTGGAGCAGTACCAGCAGCTCTTCGGCAAGTCTCCGGCGGAGACGGGAGATGACGAGCTGCTGGCCAACGTGGGCAAGGTGCTGCAGGCCTACGAGCGTACGACGAACCGCCTGGACTCGCCCTTCGACGAGGACGTCAAGCGCTTCATCGCGGCGGCCGACTCGGGCTCGACGACGCTGGAGGACGATCCGGCCTACCTGGGGCTGAAGACGTACTTCCGCAAGGGCCAGTGCATCATCTGCCACAAGGGCGTGACGATGAGCGACAACCTCTTCCACAACATCGGCGTGAAGGACACCGGCCCGGGCGCGCAGGGCCAGTCCGCGACGATCGAGGGGGTGCTGGACTGGAAGTTCAACGCCAAGGGGCTCTACAGCGACGATCGGAACGGGCTGGACGCGTCACGGATCGACTCGACGCGCGCGACGCTGGCGGAGAAGCGCGCGGAGATGGAGGGCGCCTTCAAGACGCCCACGCTGCGCAACATCGCGCTGACGGCGCCGTACATGCACACCGGCGAGCTGGCCACGCTGGAGGACGTCATCGAGCTCTACAACAAGGGTGGCGAAGAGCCCGGGGCGTTCCACGGCACGAAGACGGACACCATCAAGAAGCTGGATCTGGATTCCGAGGAGAAGGCGGCCCTCGTCAAGCTGCTCGAGTCGATGACGGGCGCTCCCGCCACGCCCTGAGGCGGCAGCCCGAGGCGCAGGGCGCGGCCTGAGCCTGCCTCACCTGCCTCACCCGCCTCGGAGGGCCCTGCGCACCTCCTGCGCGAGCGCCGGATCATCCGCGAGCGAGAACTGGTCGGGGAGCCGCGCGAGCGCCCGCGTGACGTGGACGCGCCAGGCGGCATGCTCCTCCAGGTCGAGGAGGCCGAGCCTTCGCAGGAAGTGCCCCCAGGGCAGCAGGGCCGCGGCGACGGCGGCCTCGGCGTGGGGGTGGCGGTAGCGACTGTCCGAGGCGGGGCGCGCCCACTCCTGCAGCACCCACTCGGCGGGGAGCAGCATGGCCGCGGGCTCACGCACCGGCTCCTGAGCGGCCAGGAGCCCCCGAGGCGTGTCCGGCAGCAGCACCAGCAGCCATGGGTGCAGCAGCTGGGTGCGCCCCACCGGCCACCCATGGCGCGTGCGCAGCTCCTGCTCGAAGGCCATCACCAGCGCCTGCTGCTCCAGGTGGAGCTGCCTGGCGGAGAGCCCCGCCCAGGCCTCCGGAGCGCTGCTCCACCTCGCCCCGCCGGTGCGCCAGGCCAGGGCGCGCTCGAGCCACCCGGGCGCCAGCGGGCCGAAGGGCTCGACCTGCTCGCGCAGCCACTGCTCGGAGTGCCCGGGCTCCCGAAGGAGCGCCGCATCCATCGCGGTGAAGATGGCGCGCTGGGCGAAGTCCTCGACGTCCCAGCCAAAGAGCCCGGTGCTGTCGCGCACGCCGGGCCAGGCAGCGGTGAGGCCCGCGAGCGCCGCGCTCACCTGTCCACGGTAGAGGCACCACTCCGCGAGCTTCAGCAGGGGGACGACATGGCCCCTCCAGGCGGCCAGCCCGAGCAGCGCGCCGTGCACCTCCGCGCCGGGCCTCATCAGGGCACACTCCACGCGCCAGGCGAGCAGCGCCGGCTCGGCGCGATAGACTTGGGGAGCGCTGGCCTCCCAGGCGGCGAGGACGTCCTCGAGCTCGGCGCCACGGTGGGCCTCGCGGAGCACCCCTCGGAGGCGGCGAGCGAGCTCCAGCGCGTCCTCCGCGTCGAAGCGGGGATCCGCGGCGATCTCTCGGGCCAGCGCGAGTCGCAGGTCCAGGGACGCGCCCTGGAAGCACTCATGAAAGCCGCGGGGGAGCCCGGGCGGCGCCGCGTCCCCGGGCGGCTCCTCCAGTGGGGCGCGGGCTCGCCGCCAGAGCTCGAGCACCGCCCGGACGAGCAAGGCCGCGGAGGAGCCCGTTGTCCTCCTGCGCTGCCGCCCGGAGGCGGCGAGGCTCAGGGCCTCGGCCCGCCCCGAGGCTTGCCCGAGGCGCTCCTCACCCGCCTCCACCCCATGCTGGCGCAGGAGCTGGAGGAGGGCCTCCGTGGAGGCCTCCGCGAGCCCGCGCTCGCGCCAGGTCTCGTCGAGTCGCTCTTCGCCGCTCATGCGCACGCCCAGGGCCACTGCCCACCCATAGGGTAGTGTCAGAACGACGCCACGTAAAGCGTAGTCCCTGGGCGGGCACCTCGAGCGCCCCTGGCGCACACGGCACGGCCGCGCGGCCCTGCCTCAGCGCACCAGGTGGAACGTGGTCTGCCGCTGGTACGCCCAGCGCACCCGGCCGTCCGCGCCGATGATGACGTCCTCCTCCTGCGCCGAGCGCACCTGCTGCCCTCCCCACTCCGGCACGGGGGACGTCGCCTGCAGCTCCACCGAGTACCACATGCTCGGGGTGATGGTGTGGTCCCCATTGCCGGGCACGCCCTCCTGCCGATCCCACAGCCCGACGATGGCGCCCGCGCCGTGCCCGTGCAGCCCCACGGGGTGGGAGTAGATGGTGCCCTCGATGCCCTCCTGCTTCATCCGCCCCAGCACCGAGCGCAGCACCTCGTTGCCCGTGCGGCCGGGCCGCAGCTCCTCCACCACCAGATCCTGCAGGCGGTTGGAGCGCGCCAGCGCCTGCTTCAGGCCCGCGGGCACCTCCGTCTCGCCCTCGCGCAGCACGTAGCCCATGTGCTGCGTGTCCGTGTTCAGCCGCAGCGCGGTGATGCCGAAGTCACAGTGCAGCACGTCCCCCCGCTGGATGATCGGATCGTCCCCGAGCTGCGCGTCCGCCGCCCCCTGCCGCTGGACGCTCACCATGGGGTGGAACCACGTGTCCAGCCCCAGGTCGCCCAGCCGCTGGCGCATCCACCACTCCACGTCGTTGACGCGGGTGACGCCCGGGGTGATGACCGCGTTGGAGAAGGCCCTCTGGATGATGTTCCAGGCGAGCTTGTTCTGCTCGGCGAAGAAGCGCTCCTCGTCCTCGCTCCGCCACGCCAGCAGGTCCACCGGCAGCGCGCCGGAGGGCTTGAGGCGCGCGGTCCACTCGGGGCCCAGCGCCTCCACCATGCCCTGGTGCTCGCCATGCGTGAGCCCGTCCGCGAAGGCGAAGGTGGACGAGACGTTGATGGCGATGGACTTCGGCTGGCGCTCCTCGAGCACCTGCCTCAGCATCTGCCACTGCTCCGGGCCCCACGGCTCGATCACCTGCGTGCCGCCGGCATCCACCTTCCGCTCCGGGCGCCGGACCTCGTACACGCCGCCCTGGGGGCCGCCTCCCAGCGTGAGGCGCGCCACGCCCTTCTCCGGGCCGAGATCATGGAAGACGAAGATGGTGCGCCGCCGCGCCGCGAACGAGGTGCCGGAGACGAGCGCCTTGAAGAGGGGGTCCTCGTTGTACTCGCGCATCGGCACCACCCAGAACTCGATGCCGTGCTGGCGCATCAGCCTGGGCAGCGCCACCTCCAGGCGCTCTTTCAGCCAGGACTGCTGGCGCTCGGCCTGCTCTCGGAGCGTGCCGAAGGGGCGCTCCTGCGGGGGGCGCGCGGAGTCGGGCGGCCGCGCCCCAGGGGTGGCGCAGGCGGTGGACAGCAGCAACGAGGCCAGGAGGGCATGCCAGGGCGTACGCATGGCCGCGCAGCATGTCACGGCCCCAGCGCCAAGGCTTGGACAAGAAACCGCTCGGCGCCGCGGAGCGCCTACCGCGCGGCGTGCGCGGGGACGAGCGCCGAGGCATCAGCCCCCGCCTCCGCGCCGCAACCCTCGGGAGCGCACTCCTGACCGCCGTCACACGCGCCGCAGTCGAGCAGCCCGCCACACCCATCCGGCACCACGCCGCACGCCCCGCCCTGCGCCCCGCACGTCGCCGGGACACAGCCGCTGCCGGGCATGTACCGCTCGGTGCTGGAGAGCGTGCCGCCGGCATCGTTGAACCCACCCACCAGCAGCACCTCCCCGCTCGGCAGCCGCAGCACCCCGGCCCCACGGCGAGGCACCTGGAGCGAAGTCACCAGGCTCCACGTGCCCGGGGTGGGCTCGAAGCGCTCCGCCGAGGCGTGCGTCCCCGAGGTGAAGTGGTAGCCCCCCACCACCAGCACCGCCCCGTCCGCGGTGACGACCGCGCCGTGGCTCTCGCGCGGCAGGTGCGGAGGAGCCACGAGCGTCCACGTGTTCGTGGCCGGATCGAACAGCTCCGCCGTCTCCGCCGCCCGAGAGGTGCTGCCGCCCACCACCAGCACCCGCCCGTCCGCCAGCCGCGTCACGGTGTGTCCCGCGCGGTGCGTGCCCGCCGCGCCGCCCGCCGGCCCCGCCTTCGTCCAGCGGCCCGTCACAGGCTCGTACAGCTCCGCCTGCATGCCGCTCACGAAGAGCACCCGCCCGTCCGCCAGGACCGCCGCCGCCTGCGCCCCCCCGTGGCCCCAGCCCGGCGCCTCCGCGGGAGTCCACGTGCCCGTGGCTGGCTCGAACAGCTCGGCCGAGCGGAGCGGGCGCCGGTCCACGTCCGAGCCGCCCACCACCAGCACCCGCCCATCCGCCAGCAGCACGGCGGTCGGATCAACGCGCGGCACCGACATGGAGGCCACCAGCGTCCACTCGCCGGTGGCCGGCTCCAGGAGCTCGGCGCTGGCCAGCGCGCCCACGGGCTGCATGGGCGAGCCGCCCACCACCAGCACGCGCCCGTCCGCCAGCGTCACCACGGCGTGGCCGCGCCGCGCCACCTTGAGCGAGCCCATGGGGCTCCACAGGTCCGTGTCGGCGTCGAACACCTCGCACGAGGAGAGGGTGCGCAGGCCGTCATGGCCGCCCGCCGCGAGCACGCGCCCGTCCCCGAGCTGAACGAAAGGCAGCAGCCGCCGGGGCGTGGACAGCGCCTGTCCCACCTGCCCGGGGGCCGGCGCCTCCTGCGCCGGGCCAGAGCTGCACGAGAACACCACCGTGAAGAGAATCGCCGTAATGAAGGACTTCGAAAACCGATGCATGGACCCCACCTGCCTGCTTCGTCGAGGGGGGTCGGTGTAACCTGACAGTCTGACATGCTCGGTGATGGACTCTTTCAGTGATTCCCGAGGTTTGAGACGACATCATACCACCTCGGGTGGATGCCCTATGGTGCGGTGACGGGGCTCGCGGCGGCGGCTCATCACGAGCTCATGAGATTTCGGCCCCTCTCTCCTGGAGAAGCTCCTTCAAGACCGAACGGTGACAGTGGTTTTCATCCTCACAGTAACAGCCGATGGAGATCTCCGTCCGTTGAGACAAGGCCGCCAATAGATCGAGAACATGGGACGAATCCGGCCTGTTCATCTCCGCCTTGAAGCTCCTCTTGAACTGCTCCCATGACTTCTCGTCCGCGGCCTCCTTTCCCAGCTTCACCAATTCTGGACTTGGAGAGAGGACTGGCAACCAGACATCATAATAATTGAGCTTGCTGTAGTCCTCTTTGCGGACCCCACGCGGAGGCCTTCGCACGGTGCCAATACGCAGCTCTTTGCCTCTTCGTTCGGATCCCAGCCGCACGATCCTCAATGACATTCTTTTCTCCTCCAGGTTCGAGTTGAGCAGCACCTCGCCGCAGCAGCGTCCAGTCATTCATACACCCGGTGAGCACCACCGGCACGGAGCATCCCTGGAAACGGGGATGGACAGGCGCATGGAGCCCCCACCCATTTTTGAACCCCATCAAGGTGCGGTCGCGTACAGTGCCCGCTCACATCGCCCATGGAGGAACTCATGAAATTCCTGCTGCCCCACGCCGAACGCATCTACGCCCTGCTCCGAATCGTCGCCGGACTGATGTTCATGCTGCACGGGATGCAGAAGCTCTTCGGCATGTTCGGCGGCATGCCTCCCGGGGTGCCGGCGTTCATCACTTACGGCGCGGGCTTGATCGAGTTCGTGGGCGGCGCGCTCATCGCGCTCGGGCTGTTCGCCGCACCCGCGGCCTTCCTCTCGAGCGGCACCATGGCGGCCGCCTTCTTTCTCGGGCACGTGATTCCCGCCAAGGGCAATCTCCTCCCGATCGTGAACAAGGGCGAGCTCGCCGCGCTCTACTGCTTCGTGTTCCTCTACATCGCCGCGCACGGCGCGGGGATCTGGAGCATTGACGCCGCGCGCAGGGGCGCGAAGAGCTGAGCCGTCACCAGGATGCCCGGAGCGGGCTTCAGTGACAGCTCGGCTTGTCCGGAGCCCCCAACGCCCCCCTCAGCGCTCCTCCCACCTCTCCGCTCCAGCGACTACCGAACTCCTTGAGGCATCATGATCCGTTCCGTCGTGCTGAGCGTGTTGTTGGGCATCTGCGCGTGCAGCCATGGGCCTGCCTCGGGCCAGGCTTCCAGCTCCGCAAGCACGGCCGAGGACATCCGCAGTCTGCTGGAGCTGGAGCAGGCCCTGTTTCGCGCGATCCAGGCACGAGACCGGGCCGCGCTGACCGAGCTGCTGGCAGAGGACTTCGTCTTTCGGGGGCCCGGCGACGTGGAGGTGGATCGGGCGGGTTTTCTCGACAGCATTGCCTCCATTCCAGGCACCCTCCTGTCCGTGGAGGGTGCATACGTGAGAGCCCATGTGTTCGGGGACATGGGCGTCCTGACGGGACAGCAGCACGCCCGGGTCCGCCTTCCGGATGGGACCGAGGTGGTGGACACGGGGACCTTCAGTGACATCTGCGTGCGGCGTGAGGGCCGCTGGAAGGTGGTGCTCGCGCACAGCATCCCCGCAGCTCCAGAGGCTCCGGCGGCTCAACCAGCCCAACGCTGAGCCGCGCAGGGCAGGCCGTCGCTTCATTTCAGGGACTCGTGTACGCCTGCTGCTGGCCCAGCCCGAGAGGAACCATCCACGCTCCCACTGCCGCCAGCGCCCATCTGTAAGAGGGTGTTGCGCCGAGACAGA
Organism: Myxococcaceae bacterium; assembly: GCA_016926755.1. GTDB lineage: Bacteria > Myxococcota > Myxococcia > Myxococcales > Myxococcaceae > Hyalangium. The sequence continues at coordinate 36,095 of JAFGNZ010000297.1, forward strand.
AAGGCCCAAGAGGGGTGCTCACCCGGCGCAGCGCCAAGCCCCCTACGCCCCAGAGTGCTATCGTTCGGCGGAGGAGCCATGAATCATGGGGATCTTCTCGGTGCTCAAGAACGTCACCAACGGCTATAGCCCGGTGGAGTCATTCGCCTTCGATCGCTTCGCCGAGAACATCGCCGCGCCGCTGCACGACTTCGCGATGACTCGCATCGCGGCCATGGTCCGGCCGAGCACGCGAGTCCTTGATGTCGGCTGCGGCGGCGGTCAGTTCGCGCTCAGGCTCGCCGGGCGCTTTCCCAGCATCCGCATCGTCGGCCTCGACAACTCGCCCGAGCAGATAGCCAGGGCGCGCTCACGCGGTGCCTCGCTGCGCGACCGCGTCTCCTTCGTCGAGGGCACGGCCATCGACCTGCCCTTCGACGAGGCCGAGTTCGATCTCGTCTACAGCCTCGGCTCGATCAAGCACTGGCCCGAGCGCGAGCGCGGCCTGCGCGAGTGCGCGCGGGTGCTGACGCCGGGTGGGCGCCTGTGGGTACTGGAAGGCGATCGCGGCTGTCGCCTCGAGGACGTCCACGCCCTGGTATCCACCTGGAACATTCCGGCGCTGCTACGACCGGTGGCGACCGCGTTCTTTCGCAACGTCGTCGCCGGGCAATCGCTCGATCTCGACGAGGCGCGCGCGCTGCTCACGGCGATCCCATCGTTCGAAGGCTCTGTCGAGCGCGGCGCCGGGCTGCCGGTCTGGTTGCTCGCGGGCAGCCGCGCCGCGCCGGGTGCCTGAGCGCCCCGGGCGGCTCGGCTGCCATAGACCTTTTCCGGCCCCTGTCCGTTCAACGCCAGCACTCACGGACAGGAGAGACTCGAATGATGCGGAGCAGGATCCAGCTCGCCGCGGCGCTCGCGGTGTTCCTCGCGGGCGGTGCGGCCATGGCGCAGTACACGCGCTCGGCGGGGCAGAACGCGCCCTCGGTGGTGAAGAAGGAGGAGTACGTCGACCAGCGCGGCCAGCGTCAGTACCGCGAGGTGGAGGTCAAGGCCGCGGCGGACAGGTTCGGCAACGCCGCCGGTAACCAGCACGACCTGGCGGTGGACGGGGCGTTCGACGGGCAGACGGTGGCCGTCCTCCACTTCTATACGGAGGAGGCCTTCGACTTCTCGCTGCCCAAGAGGGCGCTGGCGGAGAAGGGGTTCTCCGTCTACCGCTGGGTGGGCGCGGCGCCGAGCCCGGAGGAGCTGGAGGAGAAGCTGAAGAAGGCCTGCCAGCTCTGGATCATCTCGAGCGAGCAGCGGCACCTCACCGAGAAGCACCTGGCCGTCATCAAGCGCTTCTTCGACAGCGGCAAGGGCGTCTACATCTGGGGCGACAACGCGCCGTACTACGCGGACGCGAACGCGGTGGCCAAGAAGCTCTTCGGGGCCGAGATGCTCGGCGACACCCTGGGCAATCAGGTGGTGGGCCTCCAGGCCGCGCCGGGCACGCCGGGGCTGCGGCGGCGGCACCTGCTGACGACGGGGCTGGAGTACATCTACGAGGGCATCACCATCGCCACCCTCCAGCCGAACCAGGCGCTCACGCCGCTCATCTACGGCTCGGCGGGCAACCTGGTGACGGCGTTCTATGAGCGGGAGGGCAAGCGCGCCATCCTCGACGGCGGCTTCACCCGGCTCTACATCAAGTGGGACACGGCGGGCACGGGCCGGTACGTGAAGAACGCGGCGGCGTGGTTGGTGAACGTCGAGCGGTTTGGTGACGCGGTGGTCGCCACACAGCTCCGCCAAGAGGGCGCGAAGCCCTCGCGGTGAGCGGCGCGCCGCGTCATCTCCTTCACGGACAAGCGGAGCCCCTCCCAGCCGAGGCTCGAAAAAAGGTTCGAAATTCGCCGCTGGGAAGATCCGTGAAGGGGCTCGTTCTCCGAGCACAACCAAGAGCACTGTCCAGGGAGACAGAGGAGAGCGCGCTGTGATGCGGAATCTCAAGCAGGCGGCAGTGGCGGTTCTGTCGGTAGGGATGCTGGCAGGGTGTGGTGGTGTGGAGGCGGTGGAGACGGGCGCGGTCGCCGAGGAGCGGGCAGCGGGAGTGGAGGCGATGGACCGCGAGGCGGCGCTGGCCGAGGCGCGGCTGCGCGCCGCGATGGTGGCGAACCTCGACCCGCTGAAGATGAAGGGTTACGAGGCCATGGGCCGGGCCACCACCTCGCTGGAGGTGGAAGCCGCGTTCGGCGAGGCGTACCTCGCGCGGATGCAGGCGCGGGGGGTGACGCCGGGCCCGCGCACGAGCACCCTGGACGAGGCGAGCGCCTCCGAGGGCATCCTGGTGCTGGCCGATGGGCGGCAGTTCCGCAAGCGCCTGGACGCGATCCCCTCCAACCCCGAGCAGCTGATGGCGCCGCCGAGCCAGCAGGACGGGGACCGGGACGTGAGCGGCCAGTCGCTGATCGGCACGGACAACAAGACGACGGTCAGCTACAGCAGCTACACGCAGTATCCTTTCCGGGCGACGGGCACCGTCCTGTCCACCTCCACGTCGACGCGAGGGTTCTGCAGCGGGGCGCTGATCGGCCCGCGGCTGGTGATGACGGCGGGGCACTGTGTGTACGACCCGGATACGCAGGCGTGGTCGTGGAACACCTGGTTCTCGCCGGGCCACCGGGGAGAGGGCTCGGACCGGTTCGCGAACGGCACGCCGCGCCGGGTGGTGGGCCTGTGGTCGTGGAGCGGGTGGGTGACCAACGCGGACCCCAACTACGACATCGGCTTCATGCTGCTGGAGGATGAGCCGCGCACGGCCTCGCTGGGCTGGTTCGGGTTCGGCTACTGGGAGCCGCAGTCGGTGCTGGAGGGCGTGGGCGTCACGCTGCTGCAGTACCCGGGGGCGGGCTACACCTGCGCGGACTCACCGCTGGAGAGCGGCCGCTGCGGCGCCTTCCAGTACATCGCGTCTTCGACGATCGATGTGGCGGGCCCGGCCTCGTGCCCGAACCTGCTGACGCACACGGCTGACACGGAGAAGGGCTCGAGCGGCTCGCCGACGTACCGGTGGTGGAACGGCGGGCGGTGGATCGTCGGCCCCCACGCGTACGGCACGGGCTACTGCACGGCGGGACGCAACAAGGCGGTGCGCATCAAGCAGTCCATTGCGGCCTTCGCCTGCAGCGTCTTCGACGACTACCCGAGCGCCTACGCCACGCGCACCTGTGGCTAGAAGTGTCCCTGGGCAGGGGGGCAGCCGCTACCAGCTGCCCTCGGTGTGGGCCGTGTTCCCGGGGAGGCCCTGCCCGGCTGTGACGGCACCGGGTGCACGGCGCACAGCACTCCCCTGCCTTCCGTCGCGGCGACCCGCGCGGCCCGGACACCCGAGCGGGCGAAGGGGCCGAGCGACCGGCTCATGCTCCAGCCCATTCGCTCTGGCGGGCGTCGAGCGCTCACACCACCTGGATGATGCGGCTGTTCTCCCGGCTGTCCTCATTCCGGGGGAGAAGTGCTCGCCTGCACTGGGAGGCGGCGGCAGGATGACTGCACCCGCGAGAGCTCCAGACAAGGTTGTTTGGTTCAGGAGTAGTCATTCTCCACTACCAGCTGGCTCGTGGAGGAGCCTCATCCGGCAGTAGAAGGCGGTTGGAGGCCGACAACGCGATCACCGAAACGGTCGCGGTTCGAGAGCCAGTACGGACAGGCCTCATGGAGCACGCGCAGTGAACGCATCGTCCCGCAAGGTTCAGAACGTCTACCTGCTCTTGCTGCTGCTCCATACCTTGTCCGCTTCATTCATCTGGGGCATCAACACGCTCTTCTTGCTCGACGCAGGCTTGAGCAACACCGAGGCGTTCGCGGCAAACGCCTTCTTCACCGCCGGCATGGTGATCTTCGAGGTGCCGACCGGCGTCGTGGCCGATACGCGCGGCCGGAGAACGTCGTATCTGCTTGGCACGCTCACTCTCGCCGTCTCCACCCTGCTCTATCTCCTGATGTGGCGTGTCTCCGCGCCCTTCTGGGCCTGGGCCCTCACGTCCGCGTTTCTCGGGCTCGGCTTCACGTTCTTCTCCGGAGCGGTCGAGGCGTGGTTGGTGGATGCGCTGACGTTCAGCGGCTATTTTCGAGAAGGAGAGAAGCTCGAGTCGGTCCTGGCCAAAGGCAAGATCGTCGAAGGCATCGCCATGCTCTGCGGCTCCGTTGCCGGAGGCGTCATCGCGCAGGCGACCCACCTGGGGATGCCTTACCTCCTGCGCGCGATCCTCCTTGTCATCACCTTCGTACTCGCCTTCACGTTGATGCGAGACATGGGCTTCGCCCCGAGTCGCGGCAAACACCCCATGAACGAGCTCAAGAGTGTGTTGCGGGGCTCGATCGAGCACGGGTTCGCCAACCCGCCGGTGCGATGGATCATGCTGGCCGCGCCCTTCACGGGCGGGGTCTCCATCTACGCGTTCTATGCCATGCAGCCCTACCTGCTGGAGCTGTATGGCGACGAACGCGCTTATGCGGTTGCCGGGCTCGCGGCCGCGATCGTCGCCGGAGCGCAGATTGCCGGCGGCCTGCTCGTGCCGCATATCGGGCGCATGTTCCACCGGCGCACTTCGGTCCTGCTGACAGGGACGCTGCTGAGCACCCTCACCCTGGCGTTGATCGGGCTCTTGCCGCACTTCTGGATAGCCATCGCCCTCCTGGTCTTGTGGGCGTTGATGTTCGCCGCTTTCTCACCCGTGCGGCAGGCGTATCTGAACGGCCTCATCGCCTCCAGGGAACGCGCCACGGTGCTGTCGTTCGACTCGCTGCTCGGATCGAGCGGCGCGGTCGGGATTCAGCCCCTCCTTGGGAGAGCCGCCGACGTATGGAGCTATCCGATCTCCTTCGGGTTCAGCGCGGCCATTCAGGCCCTGGCCATCCCGTTCGTGTGGCTGGCCCGCCGCGAGCGAGCGGCCTCCGACGCGATACTCCACTCGCCGGTGGAAGTGAGCGCGGGAGAAGCCCGGAAGACGAAGAGCTGAAGCCAGCACGCCCCTCGAGGTGGCGGCGGGGACAAGGCGGCCGGAGCGCCAGCGCCGCCTCATCCCCGCGAGCCCAATCCTCACCGCACCGTGGCTACGGCGAGCACTTCACCGGACCGAGCGAATCCTTGAAGAAGTACGAGTAGAGGTCCGGCGTGAGCGAGAAGTTGCACGTGTTCACGGCCTCCGGGTCCAGGTTGGGGTGGGCCTGGATGTAGCGGGCGATGTAGTCGCGCACGCCGTCCGCCGAGGTCCACAGCACCCGGCCCTCCTTGAACATGGAGTAGCCGCCCCCGCCGCTGGCCCGGTAGTTGTTGATGGCAATGCGGAACACCTGGCCGTCGGTGACATCCTGCCCGTTGAACTTCAGGCGCGTCAGCCGCGAGCCCACTGGCTTGGTGATGTCGTACGCGTAGTCAATCCGCGAGTAGAGATCCCAGTTGTAGTTCTGCACGTTGGGCATCTTCGCCGTCACCGGCGCGGCGGGGTCCGGCGGAGCGCTGACGTTCCACTGGACGAAGTACTGGGCGTTGAGCTCCAGCGCGCGGCGGAGGATGGCGCCATTGATCTCCAACACGTACAACGTGTTGTCGTAGACATAGATGCTGTACGCATCTCTCAGGGTGACATCCCCGGCCGGCAGCCTGCCTTCATCGGTGAAGAGGGCGGCGAGCGAAAAGTCCACCGCGTGCCCACTGTCCTCGGCGGCCTGCTCCTGGACGGTGTTGATGAGATCGGCCAGGGCGCTGTCCACGTAGCGGGCGGCGTAGCTCCCAGGGAAGGCCGCGCGGGTGGAGCCGATCCGGGTGCTCACATACGCGAGCGTCGCCTCATGCTGGCCGCGGGTGAGCTCGACCACCTGGGCGTCCGCCTCGACGGAGGCGTTCACCGCGAGCAGCTGGGAGTCCTTGCCGTCCACGGCCCAGTGGCCGTCCTGATAGACGAGAGAGAGATCCACCTGGCCCAGGTGGCTGCCCCAGCGGTTGGGCTGGATGAGCAGCACGTCCTGTCCCAGGGGGTTCTTCAGCAACATCTTCGGGATGGGCTGGTGGGTGTGGCCGGTGAGCAGCACGTCGATGCCTTCGAGCTGCTGGGCGATCTGCACCGCCTCGTTCTCGCCCGGCAGGTTGCCGCGATCGGCCCACTTCGTGGGATCGGAGTAGTCCTCCAGCCAGGCGGCCGGATCGCTCGCCTTGCCCGTCGGCTGCTTGTCCGGACCGCTGTGGATGGCCACCACCACGATGTCGGCCCCCGCCTCTCGCACCTTCGGCACGTAGGCCCGAGCCGTCTCCAGCGGATCATCGAAGCGCAGGCCGGGGATGTTCTCCGGGCGCTCCCACGTCGTCACCCCCGGAGTCACCAGGCCGAGCACGCCCACCTTCACCCCGCACACGTCCTTGATGAGGAAGGGCGTGAAGGCCTCGCCGCCATCGGCGCTCTGGCGCACGTTGGCGCCGAGGAGGGGGAAGTCCACCTCGCTCTTGAACTTGTTGAGGACGCCGAGGCCGTAGTTGAACTCGTGGTTGCCCAGCGCCATGACGTCATAGCGCAGCTCGTTCATGGCCACCGCCATGGGGTGCTTGGGAGCGTTGTCCACCAGGGCGTAGTAGGTGCCCAGCGGTGTCCCCTGGATGGTGTCACCGGTGTCGATGAGCAGGTTGCAGTCCGGGTTCTCCGCCCGAGCCTGCTTGACGAGCGTGGCCACCTTGGCCAGGCCGCGCTGGGCGTCCGCGGTCCCGGTGAAGTAGTCCCAGGGATGGATGTTGGTGTGCAGATCGCTGGTCTGCAGCAACCGCACCGTGCGCGGTGAGGTGTCCACCGGCTCGGGATCGTCGCAGGCCGCCAGTTGGAGGAATGCGCAGGCCGCCAGGGTGGAGAGCAAGGCTGAGCGATGAGGACTCGCTTGAGGAAGTGAAGCCATGAAAGAAGACCTTGGAAGGGAGATGCCCGGGAGACCGTTTCCCGGAAGCCCGACACTACTACTCCGGACCAACGCTCTCGGATCAGCGATTGGAGCTGGTGCCAGAGCCGGCGCCTCGGCCAGCGCGGGGTGTCTCCCACCTTCTCGCGCAGCCGGAGGACGTGCACGTCCATGGAGCGGCCAGGCGAGCGTGCTCGGCTCAGGCATCGCCGGCGGGCCGCGCGTTTTGCACCGCTGGGCTCAAGATTCCAGCCCTCGCGCAAATCTTGCGCACCCTTGCGAGACTTTCGGGTAGTGCCTCATGGCATGCCCATTGCTTCGTGCCTGGGTAACCCCTCTTTCCGGATTCTTCTGCACCGATGAGCCCCCCTCCCCCTCCCGCGAGCCCGAATCCTGATCTGCGCCTGGTCCCCGTTGAGATTGCCCCCGAGACGTTCTGGGTCGGCAAGCGCGAGCCCGGCGGCATCTTCTACGCCAACCCGTACCTGCGGCGCTTCCGCGGCGCGGATCCCAAGACGCAGAAGCAGACCGAGTTCAACCTGTTGATCGATCCCGGCTCCAGCAGCGACTTCTCCACCATCCACACCAAGGTGACGTCGCTCATCGGCGGGCTGGAGCGCCTGTCGGCGGTCTTCATCAACCACCAGGATCCGGACGTCGGCTCGTCGGCGGCCATCCTCTCGGCGCGCTACGCGCCTCGGGCCGGCATCGTCTGCTCGGAGGACACCTGGCGGCTCATCGTCCACTTCAACCTGCCGCGCAACCGCTTCATCGCCACGGAGAAGTTCGCCCAGGGCCTGAACGTGCCCACCGGGCACCGCCTGCTGCCGGTGCCCTCTCCCTTCTGCCACTTCCGCGGCGCGGTGATGCTCTATGATCCGCAGACGCGCGTGCTCTTCACGGGGGACCTGTTCGGGGGCCTGACCGAGGCGAACGCCCAGGGGCTGTGGGCCCAGGAGTCCGACTGGGCGGGCATCCGCGCCTTCCACCAGATCTACATGCCGGTGAACGCGGCGCTCGCGCGAGCAGTCGCCGCCATCCGCAAGCTCGAGCCGGCCGTGGAGGTCATCGCTCCCCAGCACGGGCGCGTCGTCCGCGGGGCGCTCGTGCAGCAGTTCCTGGAGCGCATGGAGCGGCTGCAGGTGGGCCTGGACATCATGGACGAGGCCCAGGACCGCACCCACCTGCAGGCATGGAACTCGGTGGTGGACCGGGTGCTGACGCTGGCGCGCGGCTACCTGGGCACCTCCGTGGAGGCCAAGCTCGGCACCAGCCAGGATCTCGCGGATACGGCCTCCTTCGATGGCAAGCGCCTGAAGGTGAACCGGATGGGCAAGTGGACCCTGGAGCACGTGGTGGATCTGCTGTGCCAGGGCGAGCCGCCGGAGATCTCCGGTCCCATCCTCGTCGAGGCCACGAGCGCCGCCGCGGAGTACAACCTGCCCACGCCCCACCTGGACATCGAGGGGAACGGGGCGCCTGCCCAGGTGTCGCTGTTCAACAACTGAGGCGCGGCCGAGGAGGAGCGTGTGCGGGGCAAGGACGAAGACGCGACCGGAGTGAGCTACCTGGGTACGGGGGAGGCCTCGCCCCTGCGTCCCCAGGCCCGCACCCCTTCGGGGACGCTGATCCAGGGCATGGTGGAGCCCGAGCCCTCCGGCGCTCCCACCGTGCGCGGGCTGGTGCCCGGGCAGGTCCTCTCCGGGCGCTACCGCGTGGAGCGGTGGCTGGGGGCCGGTGGCAGCGCGACGGTGTACGCCGTCACGGACCTCAAAACGGGGACGCAGGTGGCGCTCAAGCTGCTGACGGCGCCGGGGCATGACGCGGCGCTCGTGGCCCGCTTCCGCCAGGAGCTCGAGCACGCGCGGGTGCTCGACCACCCCAACATCCTGCACATGTCCGAGCTGGGGATGGACGGCGAGCGCCACTTCCTCATCGTGGAGCTGCTCCACGGGATGGATCTGCGGCACCTGCTGCAGTCCCGGCGCCCCACCCTCACCGAGTCCCTGCGCTGGCTCACCCACGCGGCGTGCGCGCTGGAGCACGCGCATGAGCACGGCGTGCTCCACCGGGACGTGAAGGCCGGCAACCTCTTCATCACCCACACCGGGGTGCTCAAGCTGATGGACTTCGGGCTCGCCAAGAGCGAGCACGTGGCGGGCATCACGGCGCAGGGCGCGATCTTCGGCACGCCCGAGTACATGGCGCCGGAGCAGGTGATGGGGACCGGCGTCTCGCCCGCCACGGACCTGTATTCGCTGGGAGTGGTGGCCTACGAGCTGCTCACCGGCCAGCTCCCCTTCCGCCACCCCCAGCCCGTGCCGCTGATGTTCCTGCACGTGCAGCAGCCGCCCGTGCCGCCGCGCACCCTCAGCCCTCAGGTGCCAGAGCCCTTCGAGAGCGTCGTCCTCAAGCTGCTCGCCAAGCAGCCCGAGGCGCGCTACCCGAGCGCGGGGGCGCTGCGCTCGGCGCTCCGGGAGCTCTGGCCGCTGGTGCTGCCGAGCGCGCCCAAGCTCCGCCCCGCGCTCACCAGCCCTCGGCTCCAGCACGTGTGAGCGTCACCTCCGGTAGGCACCACCTGACGTACCGCACCGCAGCGTGGTGGGACTGGCTGGGGAGCGAGAGCCGAGGTTCGGCGCGTTCGTGGACGGTTTCAAGGGGTTGCGGCGCCCGGCCTGATGACTGAACTGATTACGACTGTCGCCACTCGCTCACGCCCAGCGGCACTGAAGCGAGGCCCGCGCGCTCCTGGGAGGACGGCGGAGTGCACCTCCCAGGCGCGCGCTACGCAACAGCTCGGCTACGGAAAGCAGCCCCACACCGTGCCGTTGCCTCCCCAATCCCAGGCTGTCGAGATGTTGCTGGGATCAGCGCCGTAGTACGAAACCTTCGAGCAGAAGAGCTCATTGGTGTGCTTGTAGTAGATCCCACACCCCCCCGCGAGGGTGCTGTGCAAGGCATTGACCCGCCCCTTCCAGTCATGGCACCGGCCGACATCGTGGATGTGTTGCGTACCGTTGCCGAGTGCGGTGACGCGGCTGAAGGCCTTGAAATCATTGTTCGTGTTGCTGTTCGAGTAGTAGTACGTGTAGCCCTGGGGGACTACCTTGGTATGGATGAAGTACCACTTGCAGCCTATCGTGAGGCAGTTCCGCTTCTGGACGTCCCAGAGGACGGTGCCAGCGACTCCCTTGACGTTTCCGGCGTACGCGACGATGTCTGTCATGGTCCACTCGGTCGTCCCCTCAACGTCCCGCGAGTACACCGTGCAGTTACCCCAGTTCGCGTGCAGATTGCCTTCTCCCCCTGCCTCGATGTCGCCGCAGGAGGTGACCTGGGCAGAGGTCTGGCCCCGTGAACCCTCGCCGCCCAGGGTCGGGGGCGTGGGATTCCAGTGTCCCGCCGCGACGACCCTGTCGCTGAGCTCCTGGAGCGCCGGGGGCACCTGCGTGCCCCTGGGGGCAAGCGCGAGGTAGAAGGCGGCGGGGCTCGCTGAGAGCGCCCTCTCCTCCTGCACCGCATCGATTCCGGTCTCCGAGGCGATAGGTCCTCCGGTCCCGATCCCGATCGCGTCGTCGTCCACTTCGACGAACTCGACGGTGATGTCCCCTGTGAGCACCAGCGAGGCGACAACGGGGGCCGTGATCCTCTCCGCCTCCGGCCCCTCCAGCGCCGAGAGGGGATATGGCGCCAGTCCGTCATCCTCCGGCTCCTCGGTGACGGCCAGCGCCCCCGAGTCCCCGGCGGCTTCGGCGGTGTATGCCAGGGCGAACGATAGAAAAACGCAGAGTGGAATGATTCGTGCTTGCCGCATCGTCTCTTCTCCTTGGAGTGGCGCCTGCTCTCAGGGCCTCACCTCTCCAAACGAGCTTTCCCCGAAATCTTCCCGCCAGCCGTCAGAGGGGTGCCCGAGCAGCGTCCAGCCAGGCACCTGCAGGCTCGTAGGAACCGGAGCCTCCTGGCTGCATGGCAAGCCTGCCGGTGGCAAGTACCTGCTCGCCGATCCCCTGTCGCTCACTGGCACCGTCGAGGTCAGCAGCGAGCAGCTGCCCGCGCTCTGACAGGACTTCACCGGGGACGTTGCTATTTCCTGGAAAAGGCCTACACCTGTTCACAGTGGGCGAGACGACCGACCATAGAGGCGCCAGCGCAGCGAAGGCGGCAGCCTTCCCGATCGTTGCGATCGGTGCGTCGGCTGGCGGCCTCGAGGCCCTGCGGCAGCTTTTTGCCCGCCTGCCCGATGACACGGGCATGGCCTTCGTCGTGATTCAGCACCTCGATCCTGGCCGCCCGAGCATGCTCTCGAGTGTCCTGGCAGGCCATGTCCGGATGCCCGTTGTCGAGGCGGCTGACGGCATGCCCGCGGAGCCGAACCGGGTCTACGTCATCCCGCCCGGCGCCGACCTGAGCATTCATCAAGGGCTCCTCACACTCGTTGCCCGGCAGCAAACGCGCAAGCTCCACCTCCCGGTCGATTCATTCTTCCGTGCGCTCGCCGCGGATTTGTCAGGGCGAGCCATCGGTGTGGTGCTGTCGGGCTCCGCCTCCGATGGCACCGAGGGACTCCGGGCGATCAAGGCCGCGGGAGGGATCACCCTCGTTCAGGAGCCGGAATCAGCACAGTTCCCAAGTATGCCCGAGAGCGCGATTGCCGCTGGCGTCGCGGATTTCCGGTCATCCCCCGAAGAGATCGCGAGCGAGCTCGTCCGGCTCAGCCGTCATCCGTATCTCGCTCCTTCGGAAGTTCTCGAGGTGAGTGCTGACGAACCTCGTCGCGACGACGAAGGCAGCCTCTCGAGCATTCTCGCGGCGGTACGTCAACACGCCCAGTTGGATTTCAGGGGCTATAAGCGTCCGACCCTCATGAGGCGTATCACCCGGAGAATGGCGCTGCGCCACCTTGGCTCGTTGAACGAGTATGCCGAATCACTTCGCAATGACCCCAGCGAGTCCAAGGCGCTCGGCCAAGACATCCTCATCCATGTGACGTCCTTCTTCCGCGACCCTGCCGCCTTCGAAGCGCTCAAGCAGCATGTCCTGCCCGAGCTTCTCTCGCACAAGGAGGATGGCGAGACCATCCGCGTGTGGGTCCCTGGCTGCTCCACGGGGGAGGAGGCCTACTCTCTCGCCATTTGTCTGGTGGAGCTCCTCACCGAACAGCACCGAAGCGCCTCCATCAAGATCTTCGGCTCGGACCTGAGCGAGCGCGCAATCGAGACCGCTCGGGCCGGCCTCTACGCCGAGTCCGACCTGGAAGGAGTCAGCCCGGAGCGGCTTGCGCGGTTCTTCGAGCGAGCCGAAGGACGCTACCGCATCGGCAAGCAGCTCCGCGACCTCTGCGTGTTCGTGCGGCACGATCTCACGAAGGATCCGCCCTTCGCCAGGCTCGATCTCATCAGCTGTCGCAACGTCCTCATCTACTTCGACAACGAGCTGCAGCGCAGGGTCTTGCCCCTCTTGCACCATTGCCTGAACAAGCTGGGATACCTGTTCCTCGGAAGCAGCGAGGGCATCCGCGAGTTCGAGCACCTCTTCGCGCCGATCGACAAAGAGCATCGGATCTTCCTCAAGACGGGCGAGAGCCCGAGAATTGAATATCCGCTGGCGCTCGGTCGCGAAGCCGAG
>JAFGNZ010000298.1 GCA_016926755.1 Myxococcaceae bacterium
CTCAGGGGAAATTCCCGAGGAAAGGGGAGGGGTTACGGCGAGTGGGCCCTCCTGGATTCGAACCAGGGACCAATCGGTTATGAGCCGGGGTGGGGTGGGTTGGCAGGGGCTCGCAGGCCCTGTCACGGGCTCGCAACCTACGGAAAAGACGGGCATTCCGCAGAGGGGGGATGCGGCGCCGGTTAGCACCGTTTCCACCGCTTCGATTGGGCGTGGTGCGCCCGTGGTGCGGAACATGGTGCGGCCGGTGGCGCCGCCGCTGCTCACCGTGCGCGAGGTGGCGGAGGAGCTGGCGGTCTGCCGGGCCACGGTCTACGCGCTCCTCGAACGGGGGGAACTGGAGCGGGTGTGGGTGGGGAACTCCATCCGCATCCCGGCCGCGTCGCTTGAGGCGCTCCTCGCTCGGGGGCGGCGCTGATTTACGGCTGACGGTTCCCGGTTCCTGGCCCTATAGCGGGAACCGGAACCGGTCGAGAGCACTAGGCTCCACCGCCCAGCCTCGTCCCGAGATAGAACCTCAGGCGCTGATTGCCACCTACGCGTTTGCCCGTCGCAGTCGCTCTGGCTACGGCGGGGGGGAGGGGTAAATGAGACGTGTGCTCGCTGTGGTTGTCGTGCTGGCAGTCGCGTTTGCCGCACTGATCGCAGTTCTCTATATGCACGACCGGCGCCTGGGCCCATTCGCCACGGGGACAAACGTCAAGGCGTTCCTTGGCACGACGTTCGAGATGTCGCGCCAGGAGGTTGAACGCACCTTAGGTAAGCGCCTTCTCTCCTGCCCTGACGTCAAGAGCCTCGAGGGCGGTAGCCTGCCAATCCCGACCTTCATCTGGCAGTGCGAAGCTGAGTCCGTCGATCTCGATCTTGCCGCTCATGAATGGAGTGGCTTTGTGCCCGATCTGTACGTCTACGAAACCCAAGCGTTCGGCTCCTTCCAATTCTTCGACAGGAGGCTCACGGGGGTAGGGGTGCACTTCAAGCCGTTCGGCGTCAATGACGGCGAGCGGCTGATCAGGACGGTGATTGAAGCGGTGGAGCGCTCCTATGGGCCGTGCTCGCGAGAGGAGAGCGACAGTGTGCCGGGCGCGTACACGCTCAACTGCAAGAAGCCTAAGGTCAATGTGGCGTTGTGGATCAACCCGAGCGATGAGCGGTCGCCCATCGTTGACCTACGGCTCAATTACCCAGCACTTCACATTGCGTTCGAAGAAGCGCGCGCAGCTCGGGATGCCTCAGCACTCTAATTAGTCCTTATTCATCATCTACTCCTGCAAGCGCCTCCACGGAGCCTTCATGCAGGAGCAGGAGCACGCCCAACTCAAGGACCTGTAGCGGCTCGGGAGGGGCGCCACGGGGCGGAAGGCGGGAGCAGGCACTCAGGAAGGCGCAGCCCGGGCGGGCCACGCCTCCGGCGGCATGAAGCGCTGCTCCATAGGGTCGCCTGCTACGTCCTATTGGGATTCCGTCCCCAATTCTGGTGCCCTAGTCGTGGGCCGCAGGAGTAGGCGGCTCGGGCCCCTTCGGAGGCTCACCCTGGGCAACCTCGGAGGACTCGGGAGCGACTCCCTGCGCCTTCTGGCTCGTACCCTAACCAGGAACGACGATGATGGGCTGCCGGTGGTTCCCGGTTCCCGGTCCTATAGCGGGAACCGAGTGAGGGTAGCGCGGGCTATGGGTGGAGTTTACTTCGTGGGCGGTGACGTTGCTCCAGCCCTCACCCAGCGCCACCACCTTCGCGCCAGTGAAAGGAGGACGGCGGGAAGGAACGAAAGCGAAGCGAGCGCCACCGATGGCCAGCGAGGCTCGGCAGCAAGAGAACCGATATGCCAAGCGCGTGTTGAAGAGAACTCGGAGAGATCGTCACCGGGAGCGCCGGACGCCGAGCGGCATATTACGTTGCACTTCGGAGAAGACACCACCGCTCCGTCCGGAGCGAAGGTGATTATGGTGGTTACCTTCCGCTTTGGTTGGGACTGACTGTCGCCACGCAGGAACGCGTCAGGGTCGAAGGGCTCCTCTTCCCAGTCATCAACGCCCGCCTTGATGTGCTCGGCGAACACCTTGGTGAAGCACTCCCTGTCCTCGCCGACAACGACGTGGTCGTGCACCTGGACCACGGCTACACCGCAGACGGTGGCGACACCTCCGGTAACGAAGAGCCAGAGGACGGACAGGTAGATTCGGTGGAGCACGCCCCGCACCGTATCACCGGGCAGGAAGTCGTCACGCGGCCCACAGCATCCCATCTTCGGGGCGGGCGACCGATGGAGCAGCCACCCCCCATCGGTCCCCGCGTCAGCCGTTCTGATGCCCCGTGTCGGAGGACTCGGGAGCAGACGGCGCGGATTCCTGCGGGCTCTCACCCTGAGAGACCTCGGAGAACTCGGGAGCGCCATCACTGCTCTCAAGGGGCCAGTCCGCCAGCTCAGTCTCCGTGCACGAGGGAGGCGGCCACGCGTCCCATCAGCTTGAGTTGTAGCCGCGTGAGGCGCCCGAGCAGGCGTAACAGGCGCCGCATTTCCGGCGTTTCCGCCAACGCCGGGGGCACCTCTCTTGCCCAGGGTGCCCGACCGGGCAGACCTCGCAGGGGGGCGAAGCCCATCAGTTCGTGCGGCCCCGTGCGCAGCGTCACGCACAGCCGGAACAACGTCGGCACGCTCGGCAACAACACCCCGCGCTCGATCCTGCCGTAGACCTCCGGGACAATGCCCACGCCCTCGGCCACGTCCTGCTGAGTGAGCCCGGCGTGCGTTCTCGCCTGCTTGGCCACCGCGCCGATCGTGGCTGCCAGTCCGCGCTGGCGGATCTCGATGTGTCGAGGCAGAGCAGGCCGCTTGCGACCTCGCGCCGTGGGACGCCCGGAACGTGCAGCGGCAGGAGCCTTCGCGGGAGCTTTGGTCACGAGGAACCTCCGGGGGTTATCCTGTCGGACGGGTTGAGGGTCAGAGGGGAAGTGCTGGACACAGCGCAGCCAGCGCGGCGCGAGGCAGCCAGCGCGGCACGTGGCGTGTCTGCCGTCCACGTTGGACACAATCCGCTCCCGTCCTCGGCGCTACGCCGAAGCAGGGACAGCGGGGAGCGTGAGAAGGAGCGCGGCGGTTGGCTACGTGGCCCCGCCCGGCTCGGTGTTGATGTCCTCCATCGTTACCATGTCGGGGGGTAACTCATTCTCGCTTGTGGGCCCGATCACGCGCCGATTCATGCTCGCTCCGTCGCGTGAGTTGCTGCCCTCCTCCAGCGCCTCCCTGGCTCCGTAGGGGGCGCCAGGTCTGGCGAGGCCCGCCCGCAGATCCGCCTCCAGCGCAGCCGCCGACGGGTAGCGCTCTTCCGGCTTGCGCGTGAGCAACCTGCGGAGGATGGAGCGCAGCGGGAGCGGTATCGGCTGGGTGATCTCCTCCACGTCTCGCGGGTCGAACGTGGCAGCCCGCAGGATGCAGTCTTCGGCATGTTCCGGAAGGTCTGCCTCCATGGCCGTCATGGTGGCGGCGAGAACCTGCTCCCTCACCTCCGGCGTCAGAGCCTTCTCCAAGTCTTCAAAGCGTGCCCTGCCCGTGCTGTAGAGGTGGCGCAAGGACGCCAGTTCCAGCAGCACCAGCCCGAGCGCGAACAGGTCCGAGCGCGGATCCGTCTCCTCGCCTAGAAGCGCCTCGGGTGAGCAGTAGGCCACCTCACCCTGCGGGCGCGGGAGCGTTGTGGCCACCCGGCCCGGGAGCAGGGAGCGCGCACGGGCAAAGCCCGTCAGGATGATCTCGCCCTCTGGCGCCATGTAGAGGCGCGCGGGGTTCACGTCTCGGTGGACGATGCCCAACGGGGCGCCGCTCTCGTCCTTGCAGGTGTGCGCGTAGTGCAGGGTGCTGGCAACCTCGGCGCCCACGTACATGCAGAACGCAGGGGAAAAGGGCGCGTTGCGCATGTGGGCATAGTTGATCAGGGTGTTGATCGAGGTGCCCTCAACAGTGTCTGACACGACATACAGAATGCCCTGGACCTCATAGGGCCCGCAGGTGCGGGCGATCCTCGGGTGTTGCAGGTAGGTGGCCAGGCGTGCCTCCTCGCGGAGCCGCGCGCGCATCCTGTTCAGTTCTTCCTGATCGCGCGATGACGTAGGGGGCAAGCTGCGGACGATGACCGAACGGAGGCGCTTCGCGCCCGTGCGCTCCCACGCCAGGAAGGTCCGTTCCCCCAGCTTCGATTGCGCCAGGTCTTCGATCACCCCGAGCGACAGATCGACCTCATACGAGAGATCGCCCTGAGAGAAGAGAATGACGCCCGGGATGGAGAAGGGCTGCTTAGCCGTAGCCATGCGGATCGACTCCTGGCAGCGCGCAGAGGGCGCCGCGCGACGGAGCGAAACACTACCCAGCATGTGCTAGAGGAGTGAACGACGCCAAGGGTTGGGAGTGGCGCGAGACTGCGCTACAGCGTCAGCGGAAACCCCAGCAGGCCCGCGTGGACGCAGGAGCGCGCCACCGGCCCGAGCTGGAGCTGACGCGCGCGCCAGCGGGCCGATCTACAGCGCCGTGCTCAATGCCACAGCTCCACCGCAAGCCCGTTGACTTCCTTCGAGCCCACCGCATGGCCGGGCTTTGAGCCTTCTTGCTTGAAGATGCCCAGATTTCCCCCGGTGATCAGCTCGACGCAGATCGGAACGGTGCGCCCTCCTGGAAGGTGGGCACGGCGATACCGGCCATAGATGCGATCCCCC
>JAFGNZ010000299.1 GCA_016926755.1 Myxococcaceae bacterium
AGGTCCACCCTCGCACATGCCCTCTTCCCTGCTCCCTCTTCAGCCTGCCTGCCTCTCTCTCAAACCAGACGCGTGAACGGGTACTGCTCCGGGAGATCGTAGGGCGCAGGCGGAGGGGAAGGAAGCGGCTCGAACGTGCCCTCTGGCGAATGATGAACCTTCGGGATGCGGGCGACCTCGAAGGAGCCCGCCAACAGCTGCGCGACTTGCTGGCCGTGGAGGTCGTCCCGAGGTTCCGCGAAGCCGCCGAGGAGAACCTGGCGGGCCTGGACGAACCGCCCCCGGCACCGTAACCCCGACCGCGTCTTGCCTCCGGCGTTGTGAGGGGCAGCGGCAGTGGCCGTTCAAGATGTGCTCGCCGCCCGGTGAGGAGGAGAGGTAACGGCGTTGGATGCTGGAGACGCGGATTGGAATGAGATCTGGGTGCTGGACAATCAGGTCCAGCAGGGTACAGCCCTCGTACTCACCGACGAAGTGCGCGCCCTTCTGCGGCGCGCCGCGCCAACAGTGGCCATCAGTGAGGCCGAGGCCGAGGCCGCACTCGGGAGCACGGTGGCCGCTACTGCTCTGCTCCAGAAGATCCAGGGACGAATTCGCGACGGCTCGCACCGCCTCTCACGTGCCCTTCATCGGATGTACAGCCTTCGAGACGCACGGGACCTCGAAGGGGCACGCCAACAGATGCGGGACCTCCTGGCTGTTGAGGTAGTGCCGCACTATCGGAGCATTGCCAAAGGGCAGCTACGAAGGCTTGGTGAAGCGGAGTAGCCGTCCGGCAGGGAGACCCAACCATCGCTCGACGTCCCTATCACCCCCGGGGGCGGGCCTGGCTCCGCGCTCGCGCGGGGCGGACCAGGCGGAGCTTCTCGGTCCGGGACAGGCGCTTGAGGGCGGCCTCTCGGCGCAGGGCGGCGCTCCGGTCCTCTGCGGGCTCGCTCCATACCAGCGTCACCGGCAGGCGGGCCCGGGTATACGCGGCGCCCTTGCCCCGGCCATGCGTGGCCAGCCGGCGCTCCAGATCATTGGTGGCGCCGGTGTACAGCGTCCCATCACGGCAGCGCAGCATGTAGACGAACCAACCGCGAGGAGCGTCCGGCACGCGCGCGACTCTACCGCAACAGGCCGCCCCGCTCAGGTGCCGTGGGCCTGCCTCGGCCACTGCGCCTCCATGTGGAGCAGCCTCATCCCCTCCATCTCTTCCTCACAGGGAGCGCCACACTCGGCCATCACCTCGGAGACGTACTGGAGGGGATCCTCGCCCCACGCCTCCAGGAGGCGCTCCTCACTGACCAGCCCCAGGAGCACGCCTGTCTCTTCCACGACGGGCAGCAGGCGCAGCTGGTGCCGCTCCATGACCCTCAAGGCACACAACAGGGTGTCTGTGGGCAAGACGGTGACAAGGGCCGATAACGCCGTTTCCTCGTGTGTCCCGCGATGCTGCATCTCAGGGCCTCCCAGCCGTAGCCGCGAGGGGGTACTGCAACCAGCCTGCCGACCGGCGGGGTTGCCCACTTTTCAACAAGTCACCCGACCTGCGGGAGCGTAGGCTCTGCCCGTGAGGCGAATCCAGGCGCCGAGGCTGATCCGCATGGCGGATCTCTTCTCCCGAGCAGTGAGCCGTGGCGGCGAAGGGCTGCTGACGCTGCCGTTCAAGCCGGACGAGCTCTACCGCGTGCCCACGGATGACGGGGCCGCCATCGCGATGGGGCGCTACCACCCCCGGGGAGAGCACCGGTACGCCGAGCCCGTCATCCTCTGTCATGGACTGGGCGCCAACCGGTTCCACATGGACTTCAACGAGCGCTACAGCCTGGCCCGGCACCTGGCGCGCGCCGGCTTCGAGACGTGGGTGCTGGAGCTGCGCGGCCGGGGGCTGGCCGGCCCCGCCGCGGACTTCACCTTCGATGACCAGGCCGAGCATGACGTGCGCGCCGCCCTGCGCACCGTGCTGTCCACCGGGGCCAGGCAGGTGCTCTGGGTGGGACACTCCAAGGGCGGCCTCACCCTCTACGCCCACCTGGCCCGAAACCCGCAAGCACCGGTGCGCGCGGCGGCCACGCTGGGCGCGCCGTTCACCTTCGCGGTGCAGCCGGGCCTGCGCGTCTTCATGCGCCACATCGAGCCGCTGCTGCGGCTCAAGAGCATCCCCACCCGGCGCATCGCCGGCATCGCCTTCTTCGGCGCGCCGCCGGGGCCGCTGACGCGCTACATGGTGCTGGCCGACAACATGGATCCCGAGGTGGTGAAGCGCGCCCTGGCCAACGTGCCGTCGGACATCGCCGGGGGCGTGGTGCGCCAGTTCGCCCGGTGGATCGACACCCACGCCTTCACCTCGCATGATGGGAGCTTCGACTACCGGGCGCCGCTGACCGAGGTGCGCCTGCCCTTCCTCCTGGTGGCCGGCGGTCGGGATCTGCTGGCCCCCCCGCTGGCGGTGGCGCGCGCGAAGGAGCACCTCGGGGGGCCGGTGAAGCTGGTCATCGCCGGCCGGGACCATGGCTTCGCGGAGGACTACGGCCACGCGGACCTGGTGCTCGGCCGCCGCGCGCCGGACGAAATCTTCCCGCTGGTGGAGACGTTCCTCTCCGCGCACGCGACCCGTGCCTGAGCCGCCGCGGCCCGGTTGTCCAGGCCCGCCCCCCGTGCTAGCCCGAGCGCCCGTCTCCATGCCTGCCACCCTCCGCCTCCTTCCCCTGCTGCCGCTGATGCTCTCGGCGTGCGAGCGCGCGCCGGCTCCCGGGCTCGCCGTGGTGGACGTGCGCCACACCCGGCAGGAGGGCGGCACCCCGGTGGCGAGCTGGCAGGGGGACGGCCTCACCGCCGAGGCCCTGGAGCAGCGCTTCCTGGAGATGAGCCCCGCCCTGCGCGAGCGCTACCAGGCGCCCGCGGCCCGGCGCGAGTACGTGGAGAGCGTGGCCCGCTTCGAGCTGCTGGCGCGCGAGGCCCTCTCCCGCGGGCTGCAGGAGGATCCCGAGGTGCTGGCCAGCTTCAAGCGCGCGCTGGTGAGCCGGCTGATGCGCCAGCAGCTGGAGCAGACGCCCATCACCGTCACCGACGCGGAGGTGGCCGAGGCCTACGCGCGTCAGCGGAGCGACTTCTCGCGGCCGGCCCAGGCGCGCCTCTCCCACATCTTCCTGGCCGCCCCGCGCGAGGACGCCGCGAAGGTGGCCGCCGCGCGCGCCCGGGCGGAGGAGCTGATGGCCCGGCTCCGCGCGCTGCCGCCGCGGGACTTCGGCGCCTTCGGCAAGCTGGCGCGCGAGCACAGCGAGGAGCCTCGCACGCAGCCGCTGGATGGAGACATGCGCTTCCTCTCCGACGAGGCGCTCGCGCACACCTACGGCCTGGAGGTGCTCGAGGCGACGCGAGGCCTGAAGGAGTCCGGGAGCGTGGCCGGCCCGGTGCAGACGGACAGGGGCTTCCACCTCCTCAAGCTCCACGGGCGACAGCCGGCGGTGGACCTGTCGCTCGAGGAGGTCCGCGAGACGCTCGCCGAGCGGCTGCGCCACGCGAAGCAGAGCCGGGCCTGGGCGGACTTCCTGGACGGGCTGGCGCGGCGCCACCACCTCTCCATCGACGAGGGCGTGCTCGCCCGGGTCCCCGTGGATCTCACGGCGCCCATGCGCGCGCCCTCCGGCCCCCTGCCGGGGAGCGTACCGGCTCCCTTCGCCTCCGAGGGAGGAGCGCCATGAGGGCAACCCCGCCAGGCGGGCGGACAGGCATCCCCATTGCTCTTCCGCCGCGTCCTTCGTACAGGAAAGGCTGCATGCGCTCCTCCTCGACCGCTACCTCCCTGCTCCTGCTGTTCACGGCCTGCACCCTGGCCGCGGCGGGCTGCACCCAGCCTCCCGAGCAGCAGCCGGATGCCAGCGTGGTGGCCACGGTGAACGGCGAGGTGCTGAGCCGGGCCGAGTTCGAGAAGGAGCTGTGGCGCGAGCTGGCCTCCGCCGAGGCGCCGGAGCGCACGCCCGAGGAGGTGGAGCCCTTCAAGCGCGCGCTGGTGGACACGCTGGTGAAGCGGATGCTGCTGCTCCAGCTGGCCAAGCAGCACAACCTCAGCGTCACCCCGGAGGAGGTGGACCGGCAGATGCTGCGGCTGACGGGGGACTACCCCACGGACAGCTTCAGCGACGTGATGGCGCAGGGGCAGCTCTCCCTGGCGGAGCTGCGCGCGCGCGAGTCCCAGCGGCTCATCATCGAGAAGCTCTTCGTCCACCACGTCTACGCGCGCGTGGCGGTGACGGAGGAAGAGCTGCGCGCGTACTTCGCGGCCCACGAGGCGGAGTTCCAGGAGCCCGAGCAGGTCCACGCGGCGCAGATCGTCGTCAAGGGGCTGGACGAGGCCCGGCGGGTGCAGGCCCAGCTCAAGGCCGGAGGTAGCAAGAAGTTCGCCGACCTGGCGCGCCGCTACTCGCTGAGCGCGGACGCCAAGGTGGGCGGGGACCTGGGCTTCTTCCCACGCGGGCAGATGCCGCCGGCGTTCGACGAGGTCGTCTTCAACATGCGGCCGGGGCAGGTGTCGGACGTGGTGTCCACGGAGTACGGTTACCACCTGTTCCGGGTGATCGAGTTCAAGCCGGCGCGCAAGCGTGACCTGGCCGAGGTGCGCGGGCAGCTCGAGGCGCGGCTGGTGAAGCTCAAGCAGACCGAGGCACATGAGGCCTTCGAGAAGGAGCAGCTCGAGAAGGCGAAGATCTGGGTGAACGAATCTGCGCTGCAGGCCATCCGCGGGCGCCCCACGCCGCAGGCGGCGGCAGCGAAGTAGAACGGTGAGGACGAGATGAAGAACGGGCTGGGTGTCATCGTCGCGGTCGCGCTCCTCTGGGGAGGCGTGGCTCGCGCGGAGTTGGTGGACAAGGTCGCCGCGGTGGTCAACCGCGACGTCATCACGCTGTCCGAGGTGCAGCAGCGCGCCTCCCCGGAGCTGGCGCGGCTGGCCGGCGAGCGGGATCCGCGCAAGCGCGCGGATCAGCGGGCGCAGATCCTCAAGCTGGCGCTGGACACGCTGATCGCCGAGAAGCTCATCGAGGCGGAGATCCGCGAGCTGGGGATGACGGTCAGCGCCGCCGAGGTCGACGAGGCGATGCAGGACGTACAGAAGCAGAACGGCATCACGGATCCGGCGCAGTTCGAGCAGCTGCTGGCGCGCGAGGGCTACACGCTCAAGAGCTACAAGGAGTTCCTCGGCAAGCAGATCGCCCGGGGCCGGCTGATGCAGATGAAGGTGTCTGCCAAGGTGAAGGTCGCCGAGGAGGACCTGAAGGCGGCGTACGCGCAGTACGCGAAGCTGGAGGGCGAGGAGGCGGAGGTGCACGCGCGCCACATCCTGGTGTCCGTGGACGCGAAGGCGACGCCCGAGCAGGTGGAGGCGGCGCGCAAGAAGGCGCTGGCCATCATGGAGGAGGCGCGCCGGCCGGGGATGGACTTCGAGGCGCTGGCGCGGGCCCGCAGCGACGGCTCGAGCAAGGATCAGGGCGGAGACCTGGGCTTCTTCCGGCGCGGCGTGATGGTGCCGGAGTTCGAGAAGGCGGCCTTCTCGCTGAAGGTGGGCCAGGTGAGCGAGCCCATCCGCACCAGCCACGGCTGGCACGTGCTGAAGGTGGAGGAGCGGCGCTCGGTGGGCGTGACGCCCTACGAGGAGATGCGGCCGAAGCTGGATGAGAAGATCCGGATGCAGAAGACGGAGAAGTTCGTCGAGCAGTACGTGCAGGAGCTGCGGAAGAAGGCCGTCATCGAGGTGAAGATCTGAGCGGCGCGCGCCTGCCCGTCGTGGGCATCTCCCTGGGGGATGTGTCCGGCATCGGCCCGGAGGTGACGGCCGCGGCGCTGGCGCTCCCGCGGGTGCGCCGGGCGCTGGTGCCCGTGGTGTTCGGAGACGGGCCCACGCTGGAGCGCTTCCCGGTCTTCAGGAGGTACGCGCGGGCCACCCCGGAGACGCTCGCTCCGGTGACAGGGCCCACGCTGTGCGCGGTGACGGCGCTGGCGGAGAAGGATCGCCGGCCGGGCAAGCCCTCGCGCGCGGGCGGGCGGGCCCAGTATGCATACGTGACGGCGGCCATCGAGGCGGCGCGCGCGGGGCTCGTGGAGGCGCTGTGCACGGCGCCCGTGTCCAAGGAGCAGATCTCCCGCGCGGGCATCCCGTTCATGGGCCACACGGAGGTGCTGGCCGAGGCGTTCGGCGTGGAGGTGCTGATGCTGATGGACGGGCCGCGGGTGCGCGTGGCGCTGGCCACCAACCACGTGCCCATCTCCGCGCTGCCCAGGCTGCTCACGGTGGACAAGCTCGCCGAGCAGCTCGCGCTGCTGTCCCGGGAGCTGAAGCCGGTGGTGGGGCGCCGGCCTCGCATCGCCGTGCTGGGCCTCAACCCGCACGCGGGCGAGGGCGGGCTGCTGGGGCGGGAAGAGGTGGAGATCATCACCCCGGCCATCCGCAAGGCGCGCGCGGCGCGGGTGGATGCGCACGGGCCGCTGCCCGCGGACGGGCTCTTCGCGCGGCCGGGGGACATCCCCTACGACGCGGTGCTGGCGATGTACCACGACCAGGGGCTCATCCCGGCCAAGGCGCTGGACTTCGAGCGCACGGTGAACGTGACGCTGGGGCTGCCGGTGCCGCGCACGTCGCCGGACCACGGCACCGCGTACGCCCTCGCGGGCACGGGCAAGGCCAGCTGCGTGCCCATGGTGGAGGCCCTGCTCAAGGCGGCCGCCCTGGCCCGCGCGCGCCGCGCACCTGCTGGCTGAGCACTCGAGGGGCGACTGAGGAAGCACGCCCACGGCCTGCCCGCTCCCCCGCCACTGATCCCGCGCGCGGAGAGTGCATACCTGATCCGCAGTGTACCTCTTGAGAGGAGGAAGCCATGGAAGTGAGTGAGCTGCTCGACAAGACGCGCGGCGACATCAGCGCCAAGCGCGTCTTCGGTGAGCCCGTCCAGCAGGGCGATGCCATCATCATCCCCGCGGCCAAGGTGAGCGGAGGCGGAGGCGGTGGTGAGGGCAAGGGACCCGCCGAGCAGGGGAGCGGCGCAGGCAGTGGCTTCGGGCTCTCGGCCCGGCCCGTGGGGGCCTTCGTCATCCGCAACGGCCACGCCCGTTGGAGACCGGCGATCGACGTGAACCGGGTCATCCTCGGAGGGCAGATCGTGGCGGCCATCGGGCTGCTGGTGCTCGGGACGGTGCTCCGGGCCCGGAGGCGCCTGCCCGTCTTCGCCATTCCACGAGGGAAGGGCTTGCGCGCTCTCTCGTTCCTGCGCCACGCCTGAGCGACGATGTAGGAGGTGCAAGGAGCAGGTACTCCTTCAACGAGCCCCGCAACTCACCGCGGGGTTCCGTGTTGGAAGGGTTCGAACACTCCTTCCGAGAGGAACCCCGTGGCTCGAACCCTTGTCCCTGCCCTCCTTGTCTCCCTGCTCACCGCCGGATCTGCCGCTCATGGCCAGGCCGCGCGCAACCGCGCCGAGCGTGCCCAGGATCGGCGCGAGCTGCGACAGGATGCCCGCGAGAGCGGGGACGACTGGCGTGACGCGGCCGCGCTGGAGGCGGTGCTCGCGCAGTTCGATCAGGCGCGCTCCCCGGTGAACGCGAGCGCGCTGGCGGCGGTGGACGCCCGGCTGCGCCACCTGCTCCGGGCCGAGCTGGCCGAGGGGCAGGCCGAGCTGGCGCGCGACGGGGCGGAGCTCCGGCGGGACAATCGGGAGCTCCGCTCGGACCGTCGGGAGCTCCGAGAAGACAGGGCGGAGCACCGCCCGGGGGCGCGCGCCGATGATCGGCACGATCTCCGAGACGATCGGCGTGACCGGCGCGATGACCGCCAGGATCTCCGCGCGGAGGCTCGCTCCCAGGAGGATCGGCTGCGCATCGCCCGAGCGCTGGTCGCTCTCGAGGGCCGCCACGCCCTCGCGGACCTGGACCGGAAGCGCGTCCTCATCGTGGATCTGATCCAGCTGGCGCGGCAGGAGGTGCGCCAGGACGCCCGCGAGACGCGCGAGGACCGCCGCGAGCTGCGCGAGGATCGCCGCGAGACGCGCGAGGATCGCCGCCAGCGCCGCTGATGGGAGCACCCTTTTGAACTCCAGGCCGGGGGTGGGGGCTGTGCGAGCGGGTGGCCTGTTGTGCCGCGAACTCTGGACTACCCCGAGGGTCCTGCCACACGTTCCCAACGTGGGAGGCAGCCTGCTAGGGTGCCGGCCCTCTCGCAGCAAGGGGGTACGCCATGGCAGCCAAGAAGGGACGCTTCACCTGGTACGATCTGATGACGAGCGACCTCGCCGCCGCTCGGTCGTTCTACTCGCAGGTCATCGGCTGGAAGACCCAGAAGTGGGAGCAGGGCGACTACGAGATGTGGACCGTGGACGGGCAGGCCCTCGGCGGAATGATGCCGCTGCCCGACGAGGTGAAGAAGGCGGGCGGGCCTCCGCACTGGCTGGCGTACATCGAGACCGATGACGTGGACGCCACGGCGAAGCGGGCCCAGCAGCTCGGGGGCCAGGTTCACCGCCCGCCGACGGACATCCCGAGCGTTGGCCGCTTCGCGGTCCTGGCTGATCCCCAGGGCGCGGCCTTCGCCATCTTCAAGCCGCTGGAGCCCGGGGAGGATGCGCCCCGCAAGGCGGGCTTCATCGGCTGGCACGAGCTCAACACCACCGACTACCAGGCCGCGTGGAAGTTCTACTCGGAGCTCTTTGGTTGGAAGAACACCAGCTCCATGGACATGGGCCCGGAGCTTGGCGCGTATTGGATGTTCGGGACCAGCGCGGAGCAGGCGATGGGCGGCATGTCCAACGCCGCCCGGCAGTTCAAGATGCCTCCGCACTGGATGTACTACGTGACTGTCGATGACCTCGACGCCGCCGTGGAGCGCGTGAAGAAGAACGGCGGGAAGATCATCAACGGGCCCATGGAGGTCCCGGGCGGTGACAGGATCGTCCAGTGCATGGATCCGCAGGGCGCCGCGTTCTCCCTCTTCGCGGTTGGCAAGAAGTAGCTCCCTCCCTGCCCCGCTGAGCGGCGCCTACGAGTCCGGAAGGGCTAGCCTTCCCCCCAGAGGAAGGCCAGCTCCAGCTCGAGCGCCTCGAAGGGCTCCACGCGCACGCAAGCCTTGCCGGTATGCGTGATGCGCAGCGAGTAGTGAGCTCCCTCCAGCCAGAACACCTCCAGCGTGCGCGCCTCCGGATCCACCAGCCAGACGTGCCGTACCCCCTCGCGCGCATAGACGGGCAGCTTCACGGCCCGATCCAGGGCCGCGGTGGAGGGGGAGAGCACCTCGCACACCCAATCTGGCGCCAGGGTGAACGCCGCGGTGCGCGGAGGCCGCGGCATGCGCTCCCGGCGCCATCCAGCAAGATCCGGGACCAGCACGTCCTCGCCCATGTGCAGCTCCGGCTCATCGAGGAGGATCCAGCCACCGGGCCCACCGCGTCCCCGATCAAACGGTCCAGACAGCTCACCCCCCAGCCGGGAGGCGGCCACGGTATGGGGCGCTGCTGGCCTGGGACTGACGTGCAGCTCTCCAGCGATCAGCTCTCCCACCACGTGCTCGGGCAGCGCCTCCAGATCCGCGTAGGTGGCTGGTTTCCGTCCCATTCCTTCCTCATGCTCCTCGACGCCCGTCCCTGTTTCCATATGAGGCGGACATAACAGCCCGGTCTGACGCCTGACGTTCGCCTCCTGGGCTCCTCCCTCACAGGTTGTCCCTGAATGGGACCGCATGCAAGCCCGACAGGATGCGAGCGCCCTGCTCGCTGGCCGCGGGGGAGCTGGCTTTCATCGGTGCGAGCATGCTCGTGAGCCTGTTGGCCCTCGCCGCCCTGCTCCGCGTGGGGTCCGCCCCGAGTTCGCTTCGGGGCTGGCCTTCAGCGGCTTCGTGCTGTTGCCGCTCGGGCTCACGCTAGCTAGAGCGCTCTCGCCGGAAACCCCTGGAGGTGGGTTCGATTCCCGCCGCCTCCATCCCGAGAAGCCCAGCAATCGGATGGGATCGGCTTGTCTCCGAGGTGGACGGGAGACAAGCCTGGAAACGATCCTCACGAAACGCGGGCTTTCGATCGCGGGGACCGCGGGCAAACCGTGGGATCTGCTCCCACATCCCTGGATCAGGAAATTCGCGCGGCTGGACGTCCAGAGGCTTGAACTCTGGGCGCTCCAGCCGCCATCGC
>JAFGNZ010000300.1 GCA_016926755.1 Myxococcaceae bacterium
AGTTCTTTCTGTTCTGGGAGGAGTGAACCACGCTGCGTTCCCTCCCAGGGCGGTGACGGTGCAGTCCGTCCAGGAACTCTTCGCGCGCGGGCCTGCCTCCAAGCCCAAGGCCCGCAGAGCCAGCAAGCGCGGTCGAGCCAGGAGCACCCGCAGGCCTTGAGGCGACAACAGCAGGGCCACACGTCAGGCAGGCCATGGCAACTGCTGCTTCTTGGCTCAACGCCACGCGACGCGCTGATCAGCGACGTCGCCAGGCTAACGGCTCACCCGGCTCACACCAGGCTGACGCGCTCGAGCGCGCTCACCACATACGGGAGCACCTGCTCCTGAGCGGGCCCCGACGCCTTCTGCAACACCAGCGCGGCGTGGAGCGCACGCAGGAACTGCTTCGTGTTGTGCAGCCGCGCCAGCCCGGCCTCGCTGCGAAAGGCCTCTCCCCATGAGGCCCACCCTCGAGGAGTGGACACGGCCTCGAGCCAGCGCGCCAGCACGGCGGGAGGCACCAGCCCCCGGCGGATGACGACCACCACCACCCGGGCCAGCCGATCGCTCTCATTGTGGATGTAGGCGTGCTCCGGAGGTGCGACCTGGGTAGCGACCGCCTGGAGGATCCGCGCCAGCCCGTCCTGCTGGACTCGGGGGCTCATGGCGAGCCGCCAGAGAAGATCCGCGCCATGGGCAACGCCATGCATCCACCCCAGCGTGTCGCTGAACCCTCGCAGGTCCTTCTCTCCCTCCACGTAACCCACTGCGGCTGCCATGAGCTGGGCGAGCTCCTCGGAGGAGAGGAACGGCTGGAGGTTGTCACGGCGGATGACCTCGGACAGCACCAGGGCGGAGAAGGTGCGCCGGAACACGGTGTCCTTTCCGGCCTCGCCGAGCCCATCGCTCAGCTGCCGGACGAGCGTCCGGCTGAGGGGGCGCAGAGCGGCATCGGACAGCGTCCCCGACCGCATCCACGCGGTCAGCAGCTCGTAAGCGAGCGCGTCGCGCAGCTCGGGATCTCGCGAACCGAGGCACGACACCAGCACGGGCGCGAGCTCATCCACGGACATCCCCGCCTCTGGCATGGCCTTGCGCAGCTTGAGCTCGCGCCAGAAGGCCTTGTCCTTCTCCGCGCAGCCCGGTCGGGCGCTCCGTTCCTTCGAGGCGCCCTCGGGCTGGGCCGCGGCGGGGGAGGCCGTGCTCAGACACAACAGCAGGGCCAGGCACCAGGCCAGGCTCACAGAGGGGCGGAGCGGACGCATGCGGATCTCCCAGGGCGCTGCGGGCAGAGGGCCTTCGAGGTGCGAGGACCCAGGATACAGCGGGTGCCCGGCCCCTGCGCTACGCCTCCCCGGGAGCGGCGTAGCGGTAGTCCATCGCCTGGACATCCAGCACGTCCTGCACGGTGACCGCGGGCGCCCCGGAGAAGTCGGGCAGGAGCGGCTTCACGGCAGGATCCAGGTCCACGTCATAGCCAGGAGCGCCGCCGACCCAGGGCCACATCTCATCATTCAGGCGATGCCCGAGCGGCGCCGGACGGCCGTCGAACGGAGAGAGCTCTTCGGGCGCGGGCCAGTGATCCGCCGGCGTGGAGCTGGGGGCCGTGAGGAGGCGGTTGGCCTGCCAGTTCGCCCAGAGGCGATCGACGTTGGCGTGGTGGAGCCAGAAGATCGGATCATTGGGCGAGAAGCCCCGTGACATGTGGCCGCCGATGAAGTTGTGGCCCCGGTTGTGGGTCCGCGTCGAGATCTGCGGGTGGCCCTGCTCCAGGACCGTCCAGAAGAACCACAGGGGGTGTGCCCCAGGCTGCTGGACCACGAGCTGCTCGAGCTGCTGCATCTCCGCCGCGGTGGGAGGCCAGCCAACCCCCACGCTGCCTCGCGCCAGGCTCTGGCCGAAGCCGTCCTGGAGCAGCGGGTGGATCGGAAAGCCCTCGGCCCCCGCGGGCCACCAGGCGGGCCTGGCCGCCAGCGGCACGGGGAAGCGCAGGACGCTGTCCATGATGGGACCGGGCGCGCCCTGGCGGAGCGAGCCGAGGAACTCCGGGGTGAACAGCCTGTTGATCGCGTCGACGTGATCGGTCCAGTCCCAGTAGGGCAGCGTCACCCCCGCCACTTCGGCCTGAAGCGCCTTCTCGAACGCCCACAGGTACTGCCGATGCCACGGGATGAAGCCGATGTTCCAGTGGCCGAAGTTGATCGTCTCGCCCGGGGGCAGCCCGGGGGCGATCACCGCGAAGACCGCACCGTGCAGGGCGACGAACTGGTCGTAGACGCTGACGCCGGCGGGAGCGTTGGGCGCTGGCCGGTGCTTGAGCCGGATGAGCGCCTCCAGGAACCGGTCGCGCTCCTGCGAGGTGAGCTCCACGGCGCTCTTACGGATGTCCATCGTGCCCTCCACCCTGCTGGCCGCTTTCGCCACCGCCTCCGTGGTGGTGCTCCAGGTGTCCCGTGGCGGGGACGCCGTGGAGGCCGGCGAAGAACGGGCGCGAGGCGTCGGACGTCAGCAGCCGGGAGAGGAGCGCCCGGAACGTCTCTCCCGTGCGGCTCCGCAACACCAGCTCGCTCTGGTAGAGGCTCGCGGGCCCGAGATCGATCTGGAGCACGCTGCCGGAGCGCAGGGACTCGACCCGGATGGCCGTGTGCTGGATGCCAATCGTGCCACAGTGCACGGTGGCCTCCAGGCTCTCCGCGAGCTCTCGCAGGCGCTGGGAGGTGCACCCGTCGAAGGCGGACAAGGTCGTCAGCAGCTGCAGCCGATCGAAGAGCATCCTGGGCCCGGTGATGGTGATGCGCAGCTCGGCCGTGTCCACCGCCAGGTCGATGAGCGTCGGCCCGCCCTTGAACAGCAGCGCGGAGAGCGGACGGGAGGGCTCCAGGATCATCGGCGGGCTCCACGAGGACGGATCATCACGGGCGGCATCATACGTACGGGCGGCGCGCTGAAACCTGGACCGGGGTTCGAGGTGTTCGCCGCCTCGCTGACAGATTCCCCGGGCGCGCGCATCACGGCGCCGCTTCCACGGAGAAGCGGGACATGAGGGCGGAGCGCCGGCCGAGGTGGTAGGTGAGCGCGAAGTCCGCGAAGTCGTACGCGCCGGGCCTGGGGAGCTGGAAGCTCCGGGCCGCGGAGAGCTGAGCGCACGAGGCCACGAGCGCCATGTGCGTGAAGGCCTGCGGGAAGTTGCCCATCGCCTCGCCCGTGCCCGGCACCGCCTCCTCCGCGTAGAGGCCCACGTCATTGGCGAGGCTCAGCAGGTGGCGCAGCAGGGCCTCGGCCTCCTGCATCCTCCCGGAGTGGACCAGCACGTCATGCAGCCAGAAGGAGCACAGGAGGAAGGTTGCCTCTCCTCCGCCCACGCCGTCCGGCGCGTGGTAGCGGTAGAGCAGCCCGTCCTTCTCCAGCCGCTGGCGCACCACCTCCACCGTGCGGCTCATCAGGGGGTGGATCGCCGGCAGGAAGCCCAGCGCGGGGAGCAGCAGCACCGAGGCATCCGCCCTGTCCGAGCCCACCGCCTGGGGGAACCACCCGTGGCGCTGGCCCTCTCGCAGCAGGTACTCCCGGATCAGCTCGCGCTCGCGCACCCAGCGCCCCACGGGGGCTGGGAACCGCCGTGCGCGGGCGATGCGCACCGCGCGATCCAACGCCACCCAGCACTGCAGCTTCGAGTGGAGGAAGTGCCGCGGCTCGTCGCGGATCTCCCACAGGCCCTGGTCCGGCGCGCGCCACCGCTGACACACGGCCTCCACCAGCTCTCGCAGGAAGGCCCAGCTCGGCGGCGTCAGCGGCCCGCCCGTCTTCGTGTACAGCCACGCCGCCTCCAGCAGCTCCCCGAAGACGTCGAGCTGGAGCTGCTTCACCGCCCCATTGCCGATGCGCACCGGCCGCGAGCCGCGATGGCCCTCCAGGTGGCCCAGCTCCACCTCGGGCAGCAGCCGGTGGCCGCGGATGTCGTACATGATCTGGATGTCCTCGACGCGCCCCGCGGTGGTGCGCAGCAGCCAGTGCCGGAAGGAGATCGCCTCCTGCTGGTAGCCCAGGAGGATGAGGGAGATGAGGGTGAGCGCGGTGTCCCTGAGCCAGGTGTAGCGGTAGTCCCAGTTGCGCACGCCCCCGGGATCCTCGGGCAGGGAGGTGGTGGGGGCGGCGATGATGGCCCCCGAGGGCACGTAGGTGAGCGCCTTGAGCACCAGCGCCGAGCGGCGCACCTGCGGCGCGTACGCGCCCTCGTAGGCGCACTGGGAGAGCCACTCGCGCCAGAAGGCCACGGTGTCCTCCAGGCGCTGGCGCAGCATGGGGAGGCTCGGCATCTGCTCCGGGGTGCGCTCGGCGAGCGAGGAGCTCCAGGCGGCCTCCACCCAGGCCTCGTCCCCGGCGCGCAGGAGCCAGCGCGCGCGCAGGGCATTGTCGTAGGCCACCAGGGGGCGCGTGGCGGTGACCCAGAGGGCGTCCGCGCCGCCCACGAGCTCCGCGGTCAGGGGCGAGGTGAGGCGGATGCGAGGGACGAAGGCTCCATACTCGAAGCGCGGGGCCACCACGACGCGCGTGGGCACCTGGCCGCCCAGGCACCGGAGCCTGCGGAGCAGCGAGTAGCGCGTGCCCACGCTGGGGCTGTGCTCGCGGCCGCGGCGGATGGGCATGCAGTCGGTCAGCTCCAGCACGCCGGTGGGCGTGGTGAAGGTGGTGACGAGGACGTTGGTGTCATCGAGGTAGCGGCGGGAGGACTGGAAGGGGCGCTCGGGGCCGACGCGGAAGGTGCCGCCGCGGCGCACGTCGAGGAGGCGGCAGAAGACGGCGGGCGAGTCGAAGCGGGGGAAGCACGCCCAGTCGATGGCGCCGTCGCGGCCCACGAGCGCCGCGGAGTGGCAATCGCCCAGCAAGGCGTAATCGTCAATCCGATGCCGCATCCCGGGAGTGCTCCAGTGCCAGGGGCCTCTCTCCTCATTGAGGACGGAGGCAGGGCGTTGCAACCCGGGACGGGGGCTGGACGACGAGGGCACGCCTCACGCCTCGCAGGGAGGACGGGCGCCCGTGCGGCTGCTTGAGGGACGTCCTGAGCCATCAGCAATAGCCCATGAGGAAGCCGGGTGGGCGGCGTGGAGGTGAAGAGAGCCGCTCTGTTCACCAGATCGCAGCCTACGCACGCGCGGTTCCGAATCAGGGCGCGGAGCCTGATACCTTCCTCCGCGTGCCGAGGCTCCGCGCTCTCCCCTTGCTGTTGACGCTCACGATATTGGGGTGTGCAGTCAAACCGTGAGGTCGCGACCCATGCCTCAGGATGAAAACTGGCGCCCGAAGCTGAACCGGATTGATGACCCGATCGCGGATGATTACTGGGAGTACGTCACCCCGAAGGGGCAGCAGCGTATCTCAAGGCTCACGGTGGG
This sequence comes from Myxococcaceae bacterium, assembly GCA_016926755.1. Classification (GTDB taxonomy): domain Bacteria; phylum Myxococcota; class Myxococcia; order Myxococcales; family Myxococcaceae; genus Hyalangium. Next base: position 5,373 of record JAFGNZ010000300.1, read on the forward strand.
CCGACCGGTGCACTCCCCCGAGCAGCGGCTCTGGTACTGCCCAGTCCTGATCGAGGGCTACACCAAACCTCGAATCAAACCGATCTTCGGGGTGGGACCCGTGGACTCGCTGATGAACGCGATGACCTTTGTCCGGAGGTTCTTCGAGGAGAACCACGAGGTCTTGCCTGGAGTGAAGCCAGCAGTCTCCCGGCGGCGCCGCTCGTCCGGGCCTGGCACGCGGGCCACTCCGCGTAGGAGACCCCGGGCAAAGTAGAGGCTCCAAGGCGTGGTGCGATGGCCTCCGGGACGAGCTACACTTTCTTTAACCCGTGATCGCACGCGCCCTGACGCTGCACGCGGCGCAGCTCGGCCTGGGCGCCAATGGCGGTGAAGATCTCCCGAGCGCGGGCCAGCAGCTGCGCGCGTCGGTGCGGCAATGCCACGGCCGCGTCCAGGCACGCCACCCCCAGCTCCCATGGGTTGGGGCCCTTCTCCAGCAGGGAGATGGCCTGCAGGAACAGGGGCTCGGCGGCGGCAGGGCCCTTGCGCAGCCTGCGCGCGCGGGCCGTCACCCGCAGCGCCGGTCCCTTCAGGTACGTGTAGATGTGCGCCAGGGCCCGCGCCTTGAAGCTCCCCAGGCGGACGATGCGCAGCAGCTTCGAGCGAGGCACCGAGGTGGCGCCCTCCTCCAGCGCGAAGAGGGCCGCCTCCGCCGCGTCCACCAGGCCGATCTGCAGGAAGGGCACCAGCACCTGGTACCTCCACACGGTATCAAAGGCGCGCACGCTGATCCGCGCCGCCTCCTCCACTCGGCCCTCGCGCACGAAGACGTTGGCCAGGTGGTTGAGCGCCGCGCACTGGTTGGCCAGATCCCCCACCTGGAGGGAGATCTCCAGCCCCTCCTCCAGCTCCGCGCACAGCTGCGCCACCTCCCCCTCGCCCCGGAGGTAGCGGCACATGGGCACCCACGCGTGCGCCCACCCCTGGTGCATCAGCGCGTGGAGCTCCTGCCCCAGCTCGCCCATCTCCCGGAAGGACTGCTCGGCCGTCTCGAAGCGCCCGGCCAGGAAGTGGCTGGTGGCCAGGATCATCGTGGAGGTCTGCACCTCCCACCGCTCGCCCACC
>JAFGNZ010000301.1 GCA_016926755.1 Myxococcaceae bacterium
CCAGTCCGGCACGCGCAAGGAGGAGAAGCTCTTCACCCTCAAGGAGTACGAGAAGGTGAAGAAGCTGCGGCAGATGCTCTTCTCGGTGAAGCCGGTGGAGGCGATGGAGGCGCTCATCAAGCGCCTCACCCGCTACACCTACAACGACGAGTTCCTCGACGAGCTGTAGGAGCGAACCCGGGAGGGGCCTCGGCCCCTCCTACGGGTGTCCTCGTCACTGCGGCGAGAGTCCGCTCACGGCCGAGGCGCCTTGGGGGGCGGGGCTGGGCTGCATCGCGTTCTTCAGCGGCTTGTTGAACAGCCAGATGGCGACACCCGCGCCCATCCCGAGCACCATGAGGAGGAAGAAGAAGGCCTCCCCCGACATCGTCGTGTAGTACTGGCCGATGTAGCCGGACAGGAGGTTGCCGAAGAAGCTGGACAGGTACCACGTGCCCATCATCAGCGAGACGATGCGCACCGGCGCCACCTTCGTCACCAGCGACAGGCCCACGGGCGACAGGTACAGCTCGCCGATGGTCAGCAGCAGCGTGCAGAAGACCGGCCAGAACAGGCTCCCCACCCCGTCACCCACCAGCCGGGCCCCGATCACCATCACGATGAAGGACCCGCCGAGGACGAGGCAGCCGATGGCCATCTTCACCACGGAGGAAGGCTCGGTGCCCTTCTTGTTCTGCATGGCCCAGAAGCGATCGAGGAACGGCGCGAAGATGAAGATGAAGAAGGGGTTGGCCGACTGGAACCACGTCGAGGACGCCCAGTCCGGCCACGCCGACTTCTCGTCGGCCCACGTCTGCATCGTGTTGCCCTGCTGCTCGTAGACCGCCCAGAAGACGATGTTGAGCACGCACAGGGCCACCAGCGCCCCCACGCGCTTCCACTCGTCGCGGGTCAGCGGCTGCTTCGGGGCCGCCGCCTTGCCAGCCTCGCCAGCCTCCCGCCGCTGCCGCGTGTCCGGCGCCAGGAACTTCTGGCCGAACAGCTGCACCACCAGGCCGATGCACATGCCGACGCCCGCGGACAGGAAGCCGTAGCGCCACCCGTACACGGCCGCCAGCGTGCCGCACACGAAGTTGCAGATGAACGCGCCCAGGTTGACGCCCATGTAGAAGATGGTGAAGGCCCCGTCGCGCCGCGAGTCGCCCGGCGGATAGAGGCTGCCCACCTGGGTGGCGATGTTGGGCTTGAAGAAGCCGTTGCCGGCGATGATCAGCAGCAGGCCGATGAAGAACAGGTTGTCGGCGCCGAAGAGCACGAACTGCCCCAGCGCCATGATGATGGCACCGAGGTACACCGCCTTCTTCTGGCCCAGGTACTTGTCGGCCATGAGGCCGCCGAACACCGGCGTCAGGTAGACCAGGCCCGTGTAGAGGCCGTAGAGCAGCGAGGCGTTGGGCTCCACGTTGCACATCTGCGTGGCGATGTTCTGCGCCACGTCGACCGCCATGCTCGCGTCGCCGGCGGTCAGGGTCTTCACCTTGCCGGCGACGCACTGCTGGAGCTGCGCCGGCTCGATGGTGGGAAGGAACGAGCGGATGAAGCTCCAGCCGATCACTTCATCCGGGTTGCCCACCCCGTCGTACTGCTTGCCCTGCAGCGTCTGCCGCACCGTGATGAACAGGTAGTTCACCATGTAGAGCTTCAGCAGCCCGCGCATCCCGTAATACGAGAAGCGCTCCCACATCTCGGTGAAGAAGAGGACGAAGAGCCCCACGGGGTGCCCCAGGAACGTCTTGTTGGAGGCGGGTCCCTTCCATTCGGCGGGTGCGGCAGATGACATGCAGTCTCCTTGGGCCCGGATGCTTCGGACATACAGACTCAACACTGCCCGGACCGCCCCGGCAAGCAGGGACGACAGGGACGCTCCTCCCAGGTAGGGCTCGCCGCGCTGCGCCACCCGGCACCGGGCCCGGCGCGCGCCACGGACGCACGGGTGGTGAAGTCATGCCCGGCGCGCCAGGGTCCCCGCCTCAGGGGGGGCATGGCTCATGAGGCGCCCGGGCAGCCCGAGCGCGCCCGGCAGGACAGCCGGCCCGAGATCTCGTAGGCTGGCGCCATGCTCCAGGGGTCGGGCCGCTGCCACTACCACCCGGATCGCGCGGGGCTCGGCATCTGCGTCGAGTGCCGACGCGTCATCTGCCGCGAATGCACCACGCAGTTCGAGGGCATCAACCGCTGCGCGAGCTGCCTGGAGAAGCGCCTCAAGGTGCTGGAAGGCCCCGAGGTGCGCCGTGACTGGTCGGTGGGCAACGTGGTGCTCGCGCTGATGAGCGTGGCCCTCCTCTACGGGGGGCTCCGCCTGCTGATCGAGCTGGTGGATTTCTGAATGGCCGTCTCCGCTCTCGAGCTGCGCCCCCGAGGCGCTGTCGCCATCTGGGACGCCGCCCTGCGGCTGTGCTCACGCAACACCGGCGTGTGGGCGCTCACGCTGCCTGGGGGGGCCCTGGTCACCGCGGCCGTCCTCCACCTGGTGGACGCCGTGACGAGCCGCCGGGATCTGACGCTGCCCACGCTGTGGCTCACCCTGGCGTGGCTCGCCCGCGGCCTCTGCCAGGGCGCCGCCAGCCACTACGTGCAGGAGCTCCTGCTGGGGCAGAAGGAGCCGGGGGTGCGCTCCAGCCTGCGCGCCGCGCTGAGCCGGATGCCGAGCCTCTTCATCGCCGTGGGCTTCCTCTTCGTCTTCAACGCCCTCACGATCACCTTCTCCCTGGGCCTCTCCTTCCTCCTGCTGTCGGCGCACATCGTCGGCTACGCCGCGATCATGCAGGGCCGGGGCAGCGCCCTGCGGCTCTACAAGCTGTGCGCGCGGCTGCTCGGCCCGGCACGGGGGACCGCCACGGGCGTGCGGCTGATGTTCCTGGTGCAGGTGCTCGCCTTCTTCAACCTGCACATCGGCCTCAACTTCCTGCTCGTGATCGGCCGGAAGCTGCTGGCCATCGACTTCACCTACGCCGAGCGCTTCGCCTCGCTGGACAACCCGGCCTGGCTGTTCTTCCTGGCCGCCTCCACCTTCACCCTCTTCGAGCCGATCAAGGCCGCCGCCTCGACGCTGCTGCTGGTGGACGGGCGGGTGCGGCAGGAGGGCCTGGATCTGCTCGCCTCCGTCCAGCAGCTGCCCGCGCGCAGCAAGGACCGGGTGGCCCGGAGCGCGGCGCTCGTCCTCCTGTGCGTGCTGCTCGGCGGCACGGCGGCGCAGGCCCAGCAGGAGCAGGCGCCGCGCTCGCAGCTGCGCCACCGCCTGGAGTCGGTGGCCGAGGACTGCGAGTACGTAGGAGAGGAGCTGGAGGCGGGCCTCGACGCCGCGGACTCCCTGAGCCAGGCGGAGCAGGCCAAGCTGCAGCGCCTGCTGCGTACCGTGGAGCGGCTCGCGTACGAAGAGGAGGACTGTGAGTCGTCGATGGCGGCGCTCGAGCAGGGCCTGACGCTGACCCGGGAGACGTTGGCCCTGGAGCAGGCCACGCCGGACGCGCGGGCAGCCTCGGCGCGGGCCCGGGACATCCTCTCGAGGAAGGAGTTCGCCGAGTCGCTCCCTCGCGCGGAGGAGGGAGAGAAGGAGCCCGTGCCTCCCGAGCCCCCCGGCTGGTGGAGCCGCTTCATGGAGTGGCTGGCGCAGAAGCTGAAAGAGCTCTTCGAGCGAGACCGGGAGTCGGTCCGCCCTTCGGGCTTCACGGCCGTCAGCGGCACGGGCGTGGCCAACACGCTGGTGGTCATCGTCATCGGGGCGGTGCTGGCGGTGCTGGTCGCCGTGCTGCTGCGCGCCCTGGGCCGGCGGCAGAAGGAGGAGCGCGCGCAGCTCGAGGTGAGCACGCTGGACTCCTCGGCGCTCTCCCAGGATCCCATGAGCGCCCTGGCGCGGCCTCCGGAGGGCTGGGCCCACCTGGCCGACGAGCTGGCCGCCCGCGGCGAGTACCGCGAGGCGGTGCGCAGCCTCTACCTGGCGCTGCTCTCCCGGCTGCACCGCGAGGGCGCCATCCTCTACGACTCCACCCTGAGCAACTGGGACTACCTGCGCCAGTTCAAGGGCCGCCGCGAGTGGCTCCCGCCGTTCCGCGAGCTGACGCGCCGCTTCGACTTCGCCTGGTACGGCAACCTGCCCGTGGGCCAGCAGGGCTACCGCGACTTCCGCGCCCTCACCGCCCCGCTGCTCGCGGCCCCCGCCACCCCGGAGGCCTCCGGTGCGTGATCGCTTCCCGCTGCTGATGCTGGGCGCCCTGCTGCTCTGCCTCGTCCTCGGCGGCTTCCTGCTGCGCGGGGCCTCGCGCGGCGGCTTCGCGGACACCCTCTCCACTTACCGGGCCGCGGAGGGCGGCGCGCGGGCGCTCTACCTGCTGGCCGAGGAGAGCGGCCTGCCCGTCGCCCGGCGCTCCGCGGATCTCCAGGTGCTGGACGAGGCGTCCTCCTCCACGGTGATCCTGCTGGCGGTGGAGGTGAAGGGCTCGCACGAGGAGAACCTGGACGAGACGCTGCTGGCCACCGAGCGCGATGCGGGCCTGGCCGACGAAGACGTGCCGCACGAGGGCCTCAACGCCCTGCACGCCGCGGAGCTGAACGATGACGAGCAGGAGGAGCTGCTCGAGCACGTGAAGGCGGGGCACTCCCTCGTCTACGTGCCGTGGGGCTCCCGGGAGAACCCCCTGCTGGAGGCCCTGGGGGTGAAGCTCCAGAAGGTGGACACCTCGCTGCCCATGCGGACGCTCGTCCCGCCCCAGCCCACGCCGTACGCGCTGGGGGTGGAGCGCGTGGAGGCGAAGGTGCAGGCGTTCCTGACGCTGCCCTCCGACGCGGTGCAGGTGCTGGAGGATGTCCAGCTGGAGCGCCCGGTGGCGGCGGTGGTGCCGTACGGGCTGGGCCGGGTGCTGGTGGTGGGCGCGCCCGAGCTGGCCATGAACCAGGCGCTCGCGCGCGCGGACAACGCGCAGTTCTGGCTGAGCGCCCTGCGCGCGCTGGGGCCTGGGCCCCACGAGTTCAGCGAGTTCCACCACGGCTTCACCAACGAGCGCTCGGTGGTGGACTTCGCGCGCCGCTATGGGCTGCACTTCGCCGTGGCGCAGCTGCTGCTGGGCGTGGCCCTGTGGTCCGTCTCGCTCAAGCGCTTCGGCCGCCCGCACCCGCCGCCGGAGGCGGTCCGCGTGGGGGCCACGGATGCCCTCTTCGCCATGAGCCGCCTGTACCGCGAGGGCCGCCATCACGCCTTCGCCGCCGGCTTGATCGCTCGCGGGCTGACGCAGGAGCTGGCGCTGTACGCCGGGCTGCCGGCGCACGCGTCCGCCAGCATCGTCTCCGAGGGGCTCATGGGGCGCAACCGGGAGGATCTCTCCCAGGGCCTGCGCGCCATCGTCCGCCGCGCCGAGGAGACGCAGACCGACAAGGATCTCCAGCAGCTCGCCGCGCGCGCCGCCGAGCTGCGCAACCGCATCCACCCCACCGGGCCCCTGCATGCGCCCGCTGCTTCCTCCGAGGAGCCATGAACGTCCCCCCTGTCCCCGCCCCTTCCTTCGCTCAGCCTGACAACGCGGTGCAGGCGGCCAACACCATCCGCGAGGGCGTGCTGAACGAGGTGCGCAAGGCCGTCGTCGGCCAGGACGAGGCGCTCGAGCTGATGCTCTGCGGCCTCATCGCCGGCGGCCACGTGCTGCTGGAGGGGGTGCCCGGGGTGGCCAAGACGCTGATGGCCAAGGCCCTGGCGCGCAGCGTCAGCGCGGACTTCAAGCGCATCCAGTTCACGCCGGACCTGATGCCGGCGGACATCCTGGGCACCAGCGTCTTCGATCTGAAGTCCCAGTCCTTCGTGCTGGTGCGCGGGCCGATCTTCACGGATCTGCTGCTGGCGGACGAGATCAACCGCGCCCCGGCCAAGACGCAGTCGGCGCTGCTGGAGGCGATGCAGGAGCGCAGCGTGTCGCTGGAGGGGCGCAACATCACGCTCTCGCCGCTGTTCACGGTGTTCGCCACGCAGAACCCGGTGGAGTCCGAGGGCACCTACCCGCTGCCGGAGGCCCAGCTGGATCGCTTCCTGTTCAAGATCGAGGTGGGCTACCCCGCGCCCGAGGAGGAGGACGCCATCCTGGCCTCGGTGCACCGCGGCTTCGATGCGGGGGACCTGGCGCGAGCGGGCGTGGGCGCGGCGGTGACGAAGGAGGGGCTGATGGGGGCGCGGGCGGCGCTCAACGAGGTGACGGTGGAGACGCCGGTGCTGGCCTACGTCCGCAAGCTGGTGTCGGCCACACGCTCCTCCAGCCGCATCCGCCTGGGGGCGGGCCCGCGCGCCGGCGTGCACCTGCTGATGGCGGCCAAGGCGCTGGCGGCGCTGCGGGGCCGGGGCTTCGTCACGCCGGATGACGTGCGCTTCCTGGTGGGCCCGGTGCTCAAGCACCGGCTGCTGCTCTCGCCGGACGCGGAGCTGGATGGGGCGAGCCCGGCGGATGTGCTGCGCGAGGTGGTGCAATCCGTCGAGGTTCCCCGGTGATTCCCACCACGCGTCTGTGGGCGCTGCTCGCCGTGCTGGCGGTGCCCATGATGGCGGCGGGCTTCTTCCCGGGGTGGGGAGGCCTCGTGCTCGCGCTGGACGCGCTGGTGCTGGGGCTGGCCGCGGTGGACTTCGCGCTGGCGCGCCGGGTGCGGCTGGAGGTGCACCGGCTGCTGCCCCGGAAGCTGTCGGTGGGGGTGCCCAACCGGGTGGAGGTGCAGCTCATCCACCGCTCCCACCAGGAGGTGCGGGTGCGCGTGCGGGATGACGTGCCGGACGCCTTCTCGGCCACTCCGGAGGAGGCGCCCCTGAGCCTGCCTCCGCAGAGCCAGACGCGCTGGGTGTACCGGGTGACGCCCTCCAAGCGCGGCAAGTTCGGCTTTGGGGACGTGAACGTGCGGGTGAAGGGGCCGCTGGGGCTGGTGTTCCACGAGCGGACCTACAAGGAGGCGCAGAGCGCCTCGGTCTTCCCGGATCTGCGGGGGGCGAGCCGGCTGCTGCTGTCGGGCGCGGCGCTGGATCTGGTGAACCTGGGGCTGCGCCAGCTCCGCCGGGACGGCCAGGGCAGCGAGTTCGCGCGCCTGCGCGACTACACCCAGGGAGACTCGGTGCGAGAGGTGGACTGGAAGGCGACGGCCCGCCGCAGCAAGCCCGTCACGCGGGTGATGGAGTCCGAGCGCTCCCAGTCCATCCTCATCTGCGTGGATGCGGGCCGCTCCATGGCGGCGCAGGTGGACGGGCTCACCAAGCTGGATCACGCGGTGAACGCGGCGCTCTTCCTGGCCTTCGTGGCGGTGCGCAACGGGGATCGGGTGGGGCTGGCGGTGTTCGCGGACGGGGTGAAGGCCTACCTGCCGCCGGCGGCCGGGCGCGGGCAGTACCGGAAGATCATCGATGCGCTCTACTCGGCGACGCCGAGCCTGACGTACGTGGACTACCTGGCGCTCTTCAAGGAGCTGAACATCCGGCTGACGCGGCGCAGCCTGCTGTGCGTCTTCACGGACTTCCTGGACGAGGAGCAGGCCTCGACGATGATCGATCCGCTGCACCGGCTGGCGCGTCGGCACGTGCCGCTGTGCCTGTCGGTGAAGGACACGGCGCTGCTGGGGCTGCTGCGCCAGGCGCCGCCGGGTCCGGAGGAGGCCTTCCAGCAGGCGGTGGCCTCCGAGCTGCTGGCGGACCGGGAGATGCTGAAGGCCCGGGTGAGCATGGGCGGGGTGCAGATGATCGACGTGCAGCCGGACGAGCTGAGCCTGGCGGCGGTGAACCGCTACCTGGACATCAAGGCCCGAGGCGTCCTGTAGCCCACAGCCACGGCAGGAAGAGGTGCAGCCGTCTCGCCTACGTATCGGAGCGGGATGACGCGCGCCTACTCATTGGGTAGGCTGCGCGCCAGGGCGGAGCTGGCCGCCCTCTGACTGCCGAGGGACACGATGGAGGACGTGGCCACTCCTGACTCACTCGCCCCGGGCGAGATCGTAGGCCTCTGGCGCATCGAGGTCTGCGCCGGACGTGGTGCCTACGGCGTGGTGTACCGGGCCCGGCTCGCAGGGCACCCTGATTCCGAGCCCGTGGCGATCAAGCTGGCCCTGAGCCCCGAAGACCCACGCTTCGTTCGCGAAGTGAAGCTGCTGACCCTCAACGTTCATCCCGGGGTGCCGGGGTTCGTGGACCGGGGTTGGTGGCGCACCGAGGACGGGCGGGTGTACCCCTACGTCGTCATGCAGTGGGTGGAGGGGATGCCGCTGTACGACTGGGCTGAGTTGTACAACGTCACCTCGCGCCAGGTGCTGCACGTGCTGGCCCGGGTAGCACGCGCCCTGGAGGCCACACACGCCAGGGCCTGCCTGCACCGAGACGTGAAGGGCGACAACATCCGGGTGTCTCCCAACGGCCTGGCCTTCCTCATGGACTTCGGCTCCGGCACCTGGGCTGAAGCACCCTTGATTACCGACGGTCCCATGCCCCCGGGCACCCGCTACTACCGCAGCCCCGAGGCGCTGCGCTTTCACTGGCACTCACGCCGGCTGAAAGACGCTCACTACGAGGCCACTCCGGCAGATGACGTCTACGCGCTGGGCGTCGCCATGTACCGGGTCGCCACTGGCGTGCACCCTCCCCCGGGCACCGACCCAGAGGCACGCGTGGGCAAGTTGCGGCCGCCACTGCCTCCCCGCTTGTTGCCCCAGGCCCTCAACGGGTGGGTGCACCCGGAGCTGGCCTCCCTCATCGAATGGATGCTCGCTGATGCCCCTCCGCGCCGGCCGAGCGCGCGTGAGGTGGCCCAGTCAGCTGAGGCCGCGGCGAAACGTGCATGCCCCGAGGCCGATGTTCCCTTATCTGGCCCGGCCCCAGTACGTGCTCCGCCTCGCCATGTGCAGGTTCGCATGGCTCCCGAGCCTCAAGAGCACGACCCGAGACGATGGTTCAGGCGTCTCTCAGCCGCCGGGGTGATCCTCTTGATGGTGGGCTTGTGGAGCATGCCGCGCCAGCCCGTGCGCTGGCAGCCCGAAGAGGAAGCCTCCGCTCTGGCAGAGGCTGAGGCGCCAGATGCGGGAGTGTCGAGGGATGGCGGGACGGCAGACCTGGGCGACACCGCTATGACTGCGCTGGCACCGTCTCGGGATGCACCCGGCTCGTCAAAGGTCATCGCCCTGGAGGTGCCCGAGGAGCCTCTCGAAGGCCAGCGCCGTGGTCCGTGCGATCGCGGAGAGGCCGAGATCAATGGAGGGTGCTGGGCGCCTTGGCTCACCCGCACTCCTCCCTGCGGTGAGGAAGGCTACGAGTGGAAGGGGAGTTGCTACATACCCCGTTACGAAAAGAAAAAGCCCCGTCCGCCCACCACGAAGGAACCACAATAGCCCGCAGTCACACCAAGGTCCGGGGCGTCGTGTAGCCCACAAACACGGCAGGAAGAGGAATCGGAAGCATTGCCCTCCGATAATCAGGCCTTGCCTTCCGCCGCCGCTTCCTCACGCTTCGCGCGCAGGAAGTCCGAGCCCAGGTAGGCGTAGACGCCCACGCCCACCGCCAGCGCGAACGACACCTTGAAGGCCACCGACAGCTTGGGCGGGTGGATCTGCGACACCGTGCCCTCGATGAAGCCCGCCAGCACGAAGAGCGCCAGCGTGCCAAACAGCAGCTTCACCGCCGTCACCGCCTCCTGACGCAGCGCCACCCCACGCGGCAGGCCCTTGGGCGCGGCCAGCCCTCGGGCGATGACCAGCCCCGCAGCCCCCGCGATGCAGATGGCGGTGATCTCGGGGATACCGTGCGGGAGGATCCACGCCCAGAACCAGCCCGCCATCCCCTTGGCGGTGTAGATCTGGGCCAGCGCCCCCAGGAACAGCCCGTTGACGAAGAGCATCAGCGCCGTGCCAATCCCCACGGTGACGCCCAGCGCGAACGCGAGGAAGGCCACCTGGATGTTGTGGGTGAAGAGGAACGCGGAGAAGTGGGCCTGCTCGTCCGCCGTCATCCCTTCCCCCTTGGCCTCCTGCTCGGCGCGCGCGACGGGATCCAGCTTCAGGTGCTCCTCGGGCACCAGGTAGTGCGCGGCGTTCGGATCCATCACCATGCCCAGGTAGCCGAAGCCCGTGCCGGCCAGGAACATCAGCAGCGAGGCGATGTACATGCGCGACTCGCGCCGCAGCAGCGCCGGGAAGCCGCGCGACACGAAGCCCCACACGTCCGCCAGCCGAGGGCGCTTGCCCGGGTAGGTGAGCGCGTAGGCACGCCCCACCAGATCATTGAGGTAGGCGCTCACGTCCGCCGAGCCGCTGCGCGCGCGCACCCACAGCAGATCGCTGGAGACGGCCCGGTACATCTTCCCGAGCGACCGCGCCTCCTCGAGGCTCAGCCCGCGCAAGCCCGAAACCTCGGCCTTGTCGAGCAGGGACTCCAGCTTCTCCCACCGGGGGCGCCGCGTCTCGATGAACTCCGCCACGTCCATGCGCTCGACTCTAGCCCAAGTCCCAACGGCCTGAGCCTTCAATGACCCAGAGGCAGGATGGACCCAGGGTTTGTCTCTCTTTCCCTGACTTCACGCGCGCCGCGCGACAGGAGCGCGAGCGCCCCGCATCAGCCTTGTGACATCAGCACAGTGGAGTGGCCGCCTGCTTGGTGCTGGAGTCCTGCATCACGAGCAGGGGCTCGGTGCGGCCCACGGCTTCCCCTCCTCCTGCTTCCTCCCCTGCTGTCCATCCCCCCAACAGGAGTCGAGCGCATGCGTCTGTCCCCCCCCCCCCTCATTCATACCGTCCTCTTGTGCAGTCTCCTGCTTCCAGGGCTGGCCCTGGCCCAGTCCCTGCGCTTCACCACGCTGGATATCGGCCAGGGGGACTCGGCGGTCCTCGTGGCGCCCGGCGGCTGCGCGGCGCTCTTCGATGGCGGCCCCACCGGCTCAGGCACGACCATCAAGGCCTACCTCAAGTCGATCGGGGTGACGCGCCTCCAGATGGCCTTCGTCTCGCACCTCCACGCCGACCACATGGGGGGGATCGATGAGGTCGACGTGGGCACGGACGCGGTGCCCATCGACGCCGTCTACGATCATGGAGGCACCTACTCCTCCACCGCCTATACCCAGTACGCCTCCCACTTCAGCGGCAGGCGCAACACCGCCAGCGCGGGGCAGATCCTGTCGCTCTGCGGCCAGGTGACGCTGGAGATCATCGCCTCGGGCGCCGACGCGAGTGACGAAAACGCAAAGTCCGTGGTGGTGAAGATCTCCTACGGCGCGTTCGATGCGCTCGTGGGGGGTGATCTCACGGGCAGCACGCCCGACGTCGAGTCGACGATCGCCCCAGCGGTAGGCGAGGTCGAGGTCTACAAGGTCCATCACCACGGCTCGAGGTACTCGTCCAACGCCACGTTCCTCTCCACCCTCATGCCCCTCGCCTCCTTCATCTCGGTGGGCTTCGACAACACCTACGGGCACCCGACCGCGGAGTGCCTGGGCCGCCTGGCGAACGTGGGCTCGGACATCTGGATGACGGAGGATCCCGCCGCCAACCGAACGCTCGGCCACATCGAGCTGGCCAGCGCCACGGGCAGCAGCTTCACCGTGACGCAGGGGAGCACCTCGACGAGCTACACCTCCAAGGGAGGCGCGCCCGACACCCAGCCCCCCACCGCGCCGAGCGCGCTGGTCGCCTCCGCCGCCTCCTCCTCCGAGATCGATCTCTCCTGGAGCGCCGCCACGGACGACACCGGCGTCACCGGCTACAACGTCTACCGCAGCACCAACGGCAGCAGCTTCTCGGTCGCCGGCACCTCCGCCACGACCGGCTTCGCCGACCTGGGGCTCTCCGGCAGCACCACCTACTGGTACCGGGTGACGGCGACGGACGCCGCGGGCAATGAGTCCCTGGAGAGCAACACCGCCTCGGCCACCACCTCCATCCCACCCGCCACCCAGCTCACCGTCACCTCCCCCAATGGAGGGGAGAGCTGGAGCGGCGGCAGCAGCCACGCCATCACCTGGAGTTCCTCCAACGTGTCGAACGTGAAGCTCGAGTACACCCTCGACGGCAGCACGTGGACGGTGCTCGCCAGCAGCGTGGCCGCCTCCACGGGCAGCTACACGTGGACGGTGCCCAACTCCGCCTCCACCCTGGCGCGCGTGCGGGCCTCGGACGCCCAGAACGGGACGCCCATCGACACCAGCGATGGCGCCTTCACCATCACCGCCTCCGGCCCGGGCCAGGTCATCATCAACGAGATCCTCGCCAACGAGGCGGGCTCGAACACCGACACCGAGTTCGTCGAGCTGGTGAACGTGGGCGGCACGGCTGTGGACCTCAGCGGCTGGAAGCTGTGGGACAAGGATGCGGCGCGGCACACCTTCCCCAGCGGCACCGTGCTCGCCCCTGGCAAGGCGCTCGTGGTGTTCGCCAGCGCTTCCTCCACCGGCGCGCTCTCCCTGAACAACACCGGAGACACCGTCACCCTGAAGAACGCGTCCAAGAAGACCGTCACCTCGTACACCTATGCCAGCGCCCTGGCCGGCGTGGATGGCGTCTCGATGAACCGCAACCCCGACGCCACGGCCAACGGTACGTTCGTGCTCCACACCGCCCTGTCGGCGCAGAGTGCGTCTCCCGGCACGCACGCCGACGGCAGCGCGTTCTGACGGCCCGCCTCCGGCCATGAAGAAGGGGCGGGGCCTCTCACAGGCTCCGCCCCTCTCTCTTCCCGCGAGCGTGCGCCGGGGCTACTTCTTCAGCTGCTTCTCGAGCGGCTTGGCCTCGGTGGTGGTCTGGTTCCGCGTCCACTCGACGACCGGCGTCTGCCACGCCATGCCCGTCTCCGTCGGATCCGGGTCCAGCTTCTCGAACTCGAAGCCGTCACCGCCGAAGTAGAGGTACTCGATCGTGCCCACCATGTACTCGCGCTTGGGATCCAGCGCCTTGCCCTTGGCGTCCTTGAACTTGCCCTTGCCCGCGGCGGTGAAGCCCGAGACGAGCGCCTCCGGGTTGGAGAGCTGGCCCACCAGGTCCGCGCCCTTCACCTTCAGGAGCATCAGCGAGTTCTCGAACGGCATCACCGAGTAGATGCTCCCCACCGTGATGGGGCCCGCCGGCAGCCCCTGACGGATGCCCTTGCGGTTGAGGATGACGGCGTCGGCGCCGAGCACCTCCCGCATCGAGCCCGCCACCCAGCGCGCCATCTCCTTCGAGTCCTGCTGGATGCCCGCCTTGGTGAAGCCGATCTGATCGCCGAGCCGCTTGTCGAGATCCTGCTTGAACCCGTCGATGAGCTTCACCGTCTCGGCGTCCGGCGCCGCGGCGCCCTCGCCCGCCTTCACCTCCACCCGCTGCGTCTCGACGCTGGCGACCTTCTGCCCCGCGGGCTTCTTCGGATCGAAGGTAATGCGCGCGCGCAGGTACTGCTCGAGCCCGCGCGGCAGCGAGACGAGCGGGGTGTCCCCCACCTTGGCGTCGATCTGCGTCGGGCAGCGGCCGCCCGCCACCAGCGTCAGCTTCCAGTCCGGGTGCTTCTCGAGCGTGGGCTGCAGCTCGGTGGGGCACATGTCCGCCACCACCACCACCACGTCCGCGCCGGCCGCCCGCGCCTGGGGCACCGCGCTCGCGAGCGCCTCCTCGGTGCCGACCAGCTCCAGGCCCTCGGCGCGCCCGGCCATCGCCGCGGTCACCGTCTTGGGAGAGGTGAGGCCCACCACGCCCACCTTGAGCCCCTTGCGGTCGAACACCTTGAACGCGGGCAGCTCCATGTCCTTGGCCAGGGCCGCGTCCTTCACCTTCAGGTTGGCGGCCAGGAACGGGAACTGGCCGGCCTGCATGTTGCGCAGGAACTGATCGCGGCCGAAGTCCAGCTCGTGGTTGCCCAGCGCCGAGGCGGCGTAGCCCATGCGCGCCATGACGGCGGAGGTCGTCTCACCGACGAAGAAGGACGAGAGCGCCGGGCCACTCCAGTGGTCGCCCGTGGCGAGCGCCAGCGTGCTAGCCTCCGCGCACGCGCCCTGTCCATCCTGCTTCACGGGGCCCGCGCAGTGCTTCTCCTCGGCCCCCCAGCGGCCCAGCGTCT
The DNA here is from genome assembly GCA_016926755.1 of Myxococcaceae bacterium. Lineage (GTDB taxonomy): Bacteria > Myxococcota > Myxococcia > Myxococcales > Myxococcaceae > Hyalangium. Next base: position 14,015 of record JAFGNZ010000301.1, read on the forward strand.
CCGCCGCGCCCCCCTTGCCAGCCTGCGCGCCCTCGGCCGGGGGCACGAGCTGGCCGCCCAGGCCACCGGTGATCAGCAGCGTCACCACCGTGGGCTCGGCGGGAGCGGCGGCGCCCTCGGCGGGCTTGGTGGCCTCGCCAGGCGGGGGCTGGGGCGGCTGAGCGCCCTTGTCACAGGCCGCCAGGCTCGCGAGGAGCGCGAGCGCCAGGGCTGCGGAGACGGTCTTCATGGAGTGGGCTCCTGGGAGAGACAGGGGGGAAGACTCACGACGGGAGGAGGCTCGGAAAGGGAACAGGCTCACGGGCGCGCCTCTAACACATTCCCGAGGAGCCAGACAGGCTCCGAGAGGGGCCGCACGCCTGTGCTACCCTCCCAGGCGTGTCGGCGCACGACGGGAAAGACGCCCCAGGCCCATCCGGCCCGGCCCAGGAGCACAGCGGTCCCAAGAAGCGAACTGCCGCGGAAGAAGCGCTGATCAGCGGGTGGGGAAATGTGCGCGGAAGCGCGACCCACTTCGCGCAGCGCACGCTGCCGCCACCCGGGCACCCCGTGCAGCGGTTCTTTCACGGCCTGTCCCTGCCGATTCACCTGCTGCGAGCGCTCTGGGCGGAGCCGATGGCACGGCGGCGCTACCTGAAGGTGGCCATCCTCCAGTCCCTGGCCATCCTCGCGCTCGGCCTCCTCTTCATGGGCTCGGCGAACGAGGCGGTCGATGAGGTCCAGAAGGCAGCCGAACGGACCCGCCTCGCGGAATCCACCCTGGCCCCCTCACCGCCCGAGGCTGTGCCACCGCCTCCCCCGCTCCCCGCGGCCGAGGTGAAGCCCCCGCGCAACAAGACGCGACTCACCCTCCATCCGCTCGAGTTCTGGGCGAGTCTGTTCGCGGCCATGCAGCTTGCCCAGTGGGTGGTCATCGCCCTGTCGCGTGACTTCCACGACGCCGTCTCCCGGGACGCCAGCCTCCTCACCGGGATCGCGCCGGAGGATGAGGAGCTCACGCCCCGCATCCGGATCGACTTTCAGTGGATGCGCAAGAAGCTCTCTCGCCGCATCCGGGCCCTCATGGTCTTCCTGTCAGGGATGCCCGTCCTCTTCATGGTCACGGCGCCCCTGCCCTACACGGGCGAGCTGCTGGCCGCGCTCGTCCCTGCCTGGAGCGTGTACTGGTTCGTGGTGTTCACCGCCAGCAAGAGCGCTCGGGCCTGGGACAACACCCAGGCGGGCGATCCCTGGTTCCTGCGCGGCTGGAAGTGGCTCACCACGCGCGTGCCCGGCCTCCGCTGGGGCTTCCTCCAGCGCTACGGCCTGTTCTGGACGAACCGCACGGCCTCCCTCTTCCCGCCGGCCTCCGAGGTGGAGAAGCTGCCCTGGGCCTTCACCGGGCTCTCGCTCATGAAGGCGCTGGCGATCCTCCCCATCGCCAAGAGCTTCCTGCGCCCGCTCTTCCCCGTGGCCTCCGCCCACCTGATCGCCACGCAGCGCGCCGCCAGCGACGCCCCTCCGTCGGAGGCCCCCGCGCCGCCCGCCGCCACCTCCGCCAGCGCGGAGTGAGGCCCGGCCCGCTCACCCCTTGTCGATGGGCATCTCTCCCGTCGGGGGAGGCGCGCTCTCGGCCTGGGTCGGGCCCACCTCGATCAGCTCCCCGCTCTGCCGGGACGCCGGCAGGTCAATGAGGGTCTGCAGCTGCTGGCTCACCGCGCGGAAGAAGCCGGTGAGCAGCTCGGGGCGGTCGGCGAGCAGATCGAGGAAGTCCCGCCG
>JAFGNZ010000004.1 GCA_016926755.1 Myxococcaceae bacterium
GCCTAGCTCGCGCCGCTGCCGGTGATGACCACGGGCACCGTCTTCAGGATGAGGCTCAGGTCCGTCAGCAGCGTCCAGTTGTCGATGTACTGCATGTCCAGGTACATCCACTCCTCGAACGAGATCTGGTTGCGGCCGGAGACCTGCCAGATGCAGGTGAGGCCCGGGCGCACCGACAGCCGCCGGCGCTGCCAGGCCGCGTACTTGTCCACCTCGCTGGGCAGCGGCGGGCGCGGGCCCACCACGCTCATCTCGCCGCGCAGCACGTTGAGCAGCTGCGGCAGCTCGTCGATGGAGTACTTGCGGATGAAGCGCCCGATGGGGGTGATGCGCGGATCATTCTTGATCTTGAACACCGGGCCGCTCTGCTCGTTGAGCGCCTCCAGCTTGGCGCGCAGCTCCTCGGCGTTGGTGACCATGGAGCGGAACTTGAGCATGTTGAACGGCTTGCCGTGCAGGCCCACCCGCTTCTGCTTGAAGAAGACGGGGCCGCGCGAGGTGAGCTTGATGATCAGCGCCACCCCCAGCAGCAGCGGCGAGAGCACCATGAGCGCCGCGGCCGAGGAGGTGATGTCGAACAGGCGCTTGACGGCCATCTGGTGAGGCCGCGGCGCGTGGGTGACGAAGTGCAGGTAGCCGTCCGCCACCGCGTGGCTGTGCTCGGGGCGCGCCCGGTCCATGCGGAACGGGTGGGCTGGCAGCGCGAAGGGGATGCCGAAGCGCTCGCACAACTTGATGGCCGCCTGCATCTCCTGGCCGTGCTTCTGCACGCTGCCGGCGATGTAGACGACGTCCACCGGCACCCGGCAGAGCACCTCCTCCATCTGCTCCACCTTGCCCAGCAGCGGCTGAGGCGCGGTGGGGGGCACCTGCTCGTGGCCGAAGGCCAGGTAGCCCGTGACGCGGCGGCGCCCCTGCCCCGCCAGGTGCTCGCCCGTCAGCCGGCCCATGGGGCCGACGCCGATGATGAGCGCCTCGTCGAGCGGCTCCTCCTTCACCGCCAGCCGCCGGAAGGCGAAGTGGCGCAGCCCCACCACGCTCAGCCACAGCAGCAGCGGGAAGAAGCTCAGCGCCACCACCGGCATGCCGCCGGCAATCAGCAGGCGCTCCAGGTAGAGCATCCCCGTGACGGAGACCACCGTGATGGACACGAGCGCCAGGTCATCCAGCGGCGCCCGGTCCGAGAAGCGCGGATCATAGAGGCACAGCGTGGTGCCCACCAGCAGCCAGCCCAGCCCCGCCATGCCCAGCAGCAGCCACAGGTCCAGGTTGCCCAGCTGGATGGAGTGCCCCATCAGCACCGTGGAGCCCAGCAGCGAGGCCACCACCAGCATCAGGTCCACCAGCAGGTTCAGCTTCGCCGCGAAGCCCGGTGCCAGCCGGCCTCGCGTGGCCTCCGGCGGCGTGGGCGCTGCTACAGGCATGATCACTCGAGGCGTCTCCGGCGCCGCGGCCGGCTTCACGGCCTCACCTGCCGGCGGGTTTTCGGAGACTTCCTTTTGGACCGATGCGGATTGCATGCCAAGCTCCCACGACCCCACGAAGACGCCCCGGAGTAACACCGCCCACCTTTGCAGAGGTGGGCGAGAAATCAGGGCTCCACCACGCTCTGGACCCGCCAAGATTGTACGGGCCCTCGAAAAGTGCACGCAAGCACGTTGGATTTTGCTCGCCATCTCCAACCCATCACGTCGGGTGCTTCTCGCCAGAGGGAGAAATCGCTTTGCCAGACAAGCGCTTGGCTGCCTGTATGGACATGAACAGCGCGACGCATTTTTTTCGCGCCCCCCCCCCTGCGAGGTTGTGTTTTTTGAGAACCAACCGGTTTTACACGGCTCATGTTCTGGGGATTTCCCCAGCCCATTGGCGCATCGTGTCGCGGCGGCTTGACCGGCCAGGGGCGCTCGTCTACCTCTCGGAGACCCACGCATGCCCGCCTCCCGCACGTTGATCCTGCTGGCGAAGAAGCCCGCGGAGGACCTCCAGGCTCGCATCGCGAGCCAGGAAGAGCCGCGCGCCGAGTACCTGGAGCTGAAGAGGGCCTTGGGGGCCGAGCTGGTGGACTTCCACGACGTGGAGAAGTCGGAGCACCCGGTGGTGCGCAACTTCCACCGCCGGCTGGGGCCGCTCTGGGGGCTGGCCGCGCTGGGCGCCGTGCGCCACCGGGAGTTTGATCACCTCTACGCGACAGGCGAGGACGTGGGCATCCCCCTGGTGATGATGCTCAAGGGGCTGCGCGTGCGCGAGAAGCTCACCGTCGTGATGCACAACGTGGGCACCCCCAAGCGCCGGGTGCTGCTCCGGGTGCTGGGCCACTCGGCGTACCGGAACGTCATCGTCCTCGGGACGAGCCAGCGGGACATCCTGCTGAACGTGGCGCGCCTGCCTCCCGAGAAGGTGCACCGCTTCGACCAGTGGCTGGATCCCGAGTTCTTCCGCCCGCCCTCGCAGCCGGTGCCCGATGGGGGCTACGCCCTGAGCATCGGCATGGAGCAGCGCGACTACCCCACCCTGCAGGCCGCGGTGGAGGGCACGCCCTACCGCTTCCACGTGGTCGCCTCCGGCTGGTCCCCCGGGGCGGGCTACGGCGCCGCCAGGGGCATCTCCGCCGCCTCCAACATCGAGGTGGGCCGGGGCTACTCCACCCAGAAGCTGCGCTCGCTCTACGCGGCCGCGCGCTTCGTCGTGGTCCCCCTGAAGTCCGTCACGTATGCGGCCGGGGTGACGGGCATCGTCGAGGGCATGGCCATGGGCAAGGCGATCATCGCCTCCGCCTCGCCGGGGATCCTCGACTACGTGCGGGACGGCGTCTCCGGGCGGCTCGTCCCCGTGGGCGACCCGGAGGCCATGCGGCGCGCCATCGCCGAGCTCTGGGAGCAGCCCGAGCTGTGCGCGAGGATGGGCGCCCACAACCGCCAGTGGATCGAGCGGGAGATCAACACGCAGCGCTACGTGGAGAAGGTCGTCCGCCTCCTGAGCTGAGCCGAGCGGCCGCCCTCAGCCCTCCCCGAAGGGCCGGGCCGGCAGCGACACCGTGAAGAGGGTGCCCACGCCCAGCTCGCTCTGCACCTCGATGTCGCCCCCGAGCCGGCGGACGATGTCCCGGCTGATGGAGAGCCCCAGGCCCGTGCCCGTCGTCATCCCCTTGGTGGTGAAGAAGGGCTGGAAGACGCGGGACAGGTGCTCGGGGGCGATGCCCGGCCCCGTGTCCGCCACCTCGACGACGGCCTTGTCGAAGATGCGGCGGGAGCTGACGCGGATCTCCCGGCGCGTGCCCTTCCACTCCGACAGCGCCTGCGCCGCGTTGATCAGCAGGTTGCTGAAGACCTGGGAGATGCGGCCCGGGGTGCCCTTCACCTGGAGCCCCTCGGCCAGATTCACGATGACGGTGGCCGCCGGCGTCGTCTCCGCCCGGGTGATGCGCAGCGCCGAGCGGATCGCCTCGTTCAGCTCGAACCACCCCGCCGTGGCGTCGTCCATCCTCGACAGCGCCCGCATGTCCCGGACGATCTCGCAGATGCGGCGCGCGCCCTCGTAGGACTCGCTCACCGCCTGCTGGATGGACTCGAACTCCTCCTGCTCGCGCGGCCCCCAGGCCGGCGCCTCTCCCCGCGCGCCCTGCTCCTGGCTCAGGCTGCGGCCCAGCAGGGACAGGCCCTTCTGGATGTACTGGAGGTTGCTGAGGACGAAGGAGGCCGGGTTGTTGATCTCGTGGCTGATCCCCGCCGCCACCAGGCCCATGGAGGCCATCCGCTCCGAGGCCGAGAGCTGGCCCGCCATCCGCCCGTTCTCCAGCGCCAGCACCGCGTGCGAGGCCAGCAGGGAGGCGCGATCCAGCTCTCCCCGGTTCAGCGGGCGCGTCTCGGAGCGGCGCAGGACGACGAGCATGCCCAGCAGCCGCTCCCCCGCGGCCAGCGGCAGCAGCAGCACGGACAGCTCCGGCGGCAGCTCCTGGGAGTCCTTGAAGCGCCAGTCCCCGCCCAGCGGCCCGAGCACCGCGGGGCTGGGATCCTTGGAGAGCAGGCGCATCAGCCGCTCACCGAGCTCCACGCAGAGCGCGCTCTCCGCCTCGCTGTCCAGGCCGTGCGCGTGCGCCACCTGGAGCCGGGCGTCCGTGTCCGGCAGCGCGAGCAGCACCGCGTCCGCGGCCATGAAGGAGCGCACGCTCTCCACGATGGCGCGCGGCAGCTGCTCCAGCGCGTTCTTCTCGAAGAGCGCCTGGCTCAGCCGCACCAGATCCGTGGAGACGTTGAAGCGGCGCCGCTCCAGCGCGCGGGAGACGCAGGAGAACAGCTCCTGGAGGTTGAACGGCTTGCGCAGCAGATCGAACGCGCCGGCCCGCATGCACTCGATGGCCGTCTCCAGCTCCGCGTACGCGGTGGCGACGATCACCTCCGTGGAGGGAGACGCCTCCCGCACCCGGCGCAGCAGCTCCAGCCCGCTCAGGTTCGGCATCCGCACGTCCGTCACCACCAGGTCGAACGAGGCGCCGCGCAGCCGCTCCAGCGCCTCGGCGCCGTTGGCCGCCTCGGTCACCTCGTGCCCCTCCAGGGAGAGCATCTCCTGGAGGAGCCGGCGGATGTCCCGCTCGTCATCCACGATGAGGATCTGTCCTCGCATGGACTCGCGCTCCTAGTCCGCCGCCGGAAGCAGCAACCGGAAGACGCTCCCTCCCGAGGCGCCAGGGGTGACGTTGAGATCCGCGCCCATGCGGCGCAGCAGCCTCCAGGCCAGCGCGAGGCCGAAGTTCAGGCGCAGGGTGTCGCTGCGCGCGTCGGCCTGGATGCGCGGATCGAAGATCTCCGCCCGCCGCTCCTCGGACAGCTGGAGCAGCGGATCCTCCAGCAGGATGAGGGGCCTGCCCGCCTCATGCCTGGCGCGGATCACCAGCGGCGCCGGCGGCGCGCCCACCTGGCCGGGCGTGGCCTCGCACAGGAAGGTGAGGATGCGCGCCAGGCTGGACTGGAGATCCTCGCTGGCGACCTGGGCGAAGACCGGGGCGCTCGCCTCCACCTGGATGGGCCGCGCCAACAGGCCCTCGCGGGTCCAGGGGCCCAGCAGCTGCGCCACGTCCACGCGCTTCATGGGTGAGGTGGGGCTGCCCCCGGACAGGGTCCGCAGCTCGGCGAGCAGCTCCTCCACACGGCGGATGCCCTCCCGCGCCTCCCCGGCCGCCTCCTCCACGTCCTGGAGCGAGGCCTCCGTCTCCTTGCCCGCGACGGTGAGCAGCCGCTGGGAGAGCTCCACCAGGCGCGGCTCCTCCCGCCGGGAGAGCTCCTCGGCCACCTCCCGGGCCGTCGTCCACAGCGACTTCACGTCCCGCGAGTACGAGGCCAGCGTCTGGAGGTTCGCCTTGGTGAAGGAGAGCGGGTTGCTCAGCTCATGGGTGAGGCCGGCGGCCAGCTTGCCGACGGTGGCCAGCTTCTCGGCCTTCACCAGCTCCTGCCGGGTGGCCTCCAGATCCTTCACCCGCGCCTCCAGCTCCCCGTTGAGGCGCGCCGTCTCCAGCGCCAGCGCGAGCTGGGCGGCGAAGAGGCTGCCCCGCTGGAGCTCGGAGACGGAGAAGGCCGGCTGGCCGACACCGCGCAGGAGGATGAGGCTGCCCGCGGGCGCGTCTCCCACCTGCAGCGAGTACGCCAGCGCGTAGCCGAGCCGATCCACCGGGGAGAAGGGCCACTCCCGCGACGTGCTCCCCACGCAGACGGGCGCCTGGCTCTGGATGGCCCGCCCCGCCAGCTCGCGCAGCGGGCCCTGCGGCACCTCCAGCCTGTCCCGGGACGCGCAGACGCTCAGCTCCCGGGTGCCCGGCTCCGGCAGCAGCAGCCGGAAGGCCTGGTGCGGCACCAGATCCAACGCCAGCTCGCCCAGGTGGCTCAGCACCTCGCTCCGGGTCCTCAGCGAGAGCAGCGCGCAGCTCACCTCGTACAGCGGCACCAGCGAGCGCAGGCGCCGCTTCTCCACCGCGCGCAGGATGAGGTGACGCAGCTCGTCGATGTCATACGGCTTGCGAATGTAGTCGTACGCCCCGTGCTTCATGCAGGCCAGCGCCGTCTCCAGGCTCGCATAGCCGGTGGCGACGATGATCTCCATGTCCGGATCCAGCTCCCGCAGCGCCGCGACGGTCTCCACCCCGCTCATGCCCGGCATCTTCAGGTCCGTGACGGCCACGTCGAAGCGGCGCGTGCCCAGCACCTCCACCGCCTCCCGGCCTCCGTCCACCGTCACCACCTCGAACTCGCTGGGGGATAGCGAGAAGGCCAGCATCTCGCGCATATCCCTCTCGTCGTCAATGACGAGCACGGAGATGCCCCCGGCTGGCGCCAGCTCCTGCACGCTGCGCCGCGGCAGAGAGGAGGCGGCGCCCCGGGACGGCGAGAACCCCCCGCTGGCGCTCAGCTCCCGAGCAAGGCGAGCGCCGCCCTTGGAGGCCCGGCGCGGCTGGACACCGTGGTTCACTTCCATGCGGTCGCCTCCATGGGCCGTACCTGAGGCACCGCGCTAGCGGCCGGGAGCCACAGCCGAACGGTAGTCCCTGATCCGGGCGCTGTCTTCACGTCAATCGCGCCGCCGTGAGCCTCGACGATATTCCGGGTGATGGACAAGCCCAGCCCCGTGCCCTGCCCCACGGGCTTTGTCGTGAAGAACGGGTCGAAGGCCCGCTGGAGCACCTCCTCGGTCATACCGCTGCCCGTGTCCACCACGATCAGCTCCACCCCGCTGGCCTGGCTCACCGCCCGGGCGCTCACGGACACGGCGCCGCCGCCAGGCGTGGCATCCAGCGCGTTGGTGATGAGGTTGAGCAGCGCGGACTCGATCTCCTGCACGCTGACCTCCAGCTCGGGCAGGCCCTCGGCAGGCAGGTTGATCTCGAAGTGGATGTTGGCGCGCCGGGCCTGGCCGCTGACCAGCTCGTGCACGCGCTCGAAGAGGGCGCGCACCGGGACGCGCTCGCGGTAGACGACCTTCTTGCGCGAGAAGTCCAGCAGCGCCCGGACGAGCTGGGCGCACCGCTGGGCCTGCCGCTCGATGGAGGCGACGGCCGCCCGCGCCCCCTCATCCAGGTTGCCGCGCCGCGCCAACCCCTGCGCGAAGCCGAGGATGATGCCCAGCGGGTTGTTGAGCTCGTGCGAGAGGCCCGCGACGAGGGTGCCCATGGCTGCCATCTTCTCCGAATGCACCAGGGACTCGCGCAGGCGCTTGACCTCGCGCAGATCCCGCATGACGAAGACGTACCCCATTGGCTGGCCGGCCGCATCCGCGATCCGCGTCACCGTGAGGTGCACCGGGACGAGCCCCGCCTGCCGGCTCACCAGGCTGACCTCTTCCTCCCCAGGTCCACCGGCGTCCGCCCGGGCGCGCAGCTGGGCGATGGTGTCCCGTGCGGCCGGGGGCACGACCTGCTCCAGGAAGGGACGCGCCGAGAGCTCCTCCTGGCTCCACCCGAAGAGCTGCTGCGCGGCCTGGTTCCAGACGGCCACGTGCCCGCGCAGGTCAACCATGGCGATGGCGCTCGGGGAGGTGGAGGTGATGTGGGCCAGCAGGGAGAGCTGATCCCTGGAGCGCTCCAGCTCCGCCGTGCGGTGCTCCAGCCGATCGAGCATCTGGTCGAACGTCCGCGCGATGGAGCCCAGCTCATCCCGGGACTGGAGCCGGATGCGCTGGCCGAGCGCTCCCCCGTCGACGATGCCACGCATGGTGCCTTCAATGCGCTCCAGCGGGCGCAGCAGGCTCCGCGTGCCCCAGGCGACCAGCGCCGCGAAGAGCGCGGCCAGCAGCGCCCCCGTGCCGAGCATGCGCCAGGCCAGCGCCCTCAGCGGGCCGGCGGTGCGCTCGGCCGGCACGGAGAGCACCAGGGACCAGCGCAGGCCCTGCTCCTGGCTGAACCCCTCCATCGGCTCGACCAGGTAGAAGGTGTCCCCCAGCGGGAAGATGGGGTGCTGCTCGGCCAAGCCCTCCTGCTCCCGGACCTGCCGCAGGGCCTCCGGGGAGAGGGCCCCGAAGAGCGTTCCCTGAGGGGACAGCAGGGTCGCCTCGAGCCCCGCCCGCCGGGGGAGCTCGTTCAGGAGCGCGACGTCGAACTCGGCCACCACCGCGCCCTCCATATGCTGGCCATAGCGGAGCGGAAAGGCGAACAGCAGGCGCGGGCGGCCACCGCGCGACAGCACCGTCGCCACGGGCCGGGCGCCCTGGAGCGTCTGCCACCAGGCCTCCTCGGCGAAGGCCGGCGCTTGCGAGGGGTGCAGCGGGTGCGGGCCGTTGCGGGCGATGGCGCGCCCCGCGAAGTCCAGCAGCCACAAGTCCGTCTGCGCGCCGCCCTCGCCGGGCAGCTGCAGCCGCTGCATGAAGGGCTCCAGATAGTCGCCGCGCCCCATCACGTCCACGACGCTGTTGATCATGAACGTGTTGTCGGCGAGCGACTGCATGAAGGCCCACTTGAGGCCCAGCTCCTCCTCGATCTCCCGCGAGACGACGTGGGCCTCCAGCCGGAGCTGCTCGTCGATCTTCTGCTCCAGGGCCTCCCGCGCGTTCTCGGAGACGGTGGCGATCATGGCCCCCACCGTGGCCACGTTGACCAGGAGGAAGAAGAGCAGGATCTTGCCCTGGAGGCTCCGGAAGAAGGACACGGCCGGCTCTATGGCTGCGAGGGCACGAGGATGCCCTCGGGGGTGAAGGTCGCCAGCTTGTAGTCGGACAGCTCCAGCGCCTCGTGCCGCGTGGGGGTGAAGGCGGGGCGGTAGGCGCGGATCAGCCCCTGGTACGGGCCGAGCTGCTCCAGCGCGTCGCGGACCTTCGGCCGGTCCACGGTGCCGGCCTTCTTGATGGCCTGCGCCAGCAGCCACACGGCGTCATACGCGTGCGCCGTGCCCACCGGAGCGCTGATGTCCTCGGCCCGCTTCGTCCCGAACATCCGGTGATAGGTCTCCATGAAGGCCCGGCTCCTCGCGTCGCTGGCGCCCACGAAGGAGAAGGTCTGGAACACGGAGAGCTCCACCTGGGCGAGGCTCGGGCCCGCCCGCCGGGGGAAGTTGCCCCCGCTGATGCCCCAGTGAGAATAGAGCGGCAGGCGCTCCTTCAGGGGCCTGCGCGCCATCGTCTTGACGATGTTGCCGCCCTCCGGCGCGTTGGCCACCATGAGGATGGCCTGGGCCCCGTCGCGAGCCAGCGCGCTGATCTGCGCCTCCATGTCCTCGTCCGCCCAGTTGAACCACTGCACCCCCACGGGGATCAGCTTGCGCTGCGCCAGCGCCTCGCTCATCGCCTTCTCGTTGCTCCGGCCCCAGCTGCTGCGCTCCAGCAGGAGCCCGAGCCGGGTATGGCCTCGCTTGAGCGCCTGCGTGACCAGGAACTCGCTGACGAGCTGATCCCTCGCGGAGACCCGGAAGACGTAGTTGGGCTTCAGGCCATGATCGACGATCTCCGTCGTGGCGGACCATGCGCACACGAAGAGGAGCTGGCGCTCATGAATGAAGGGGAGGCTCGGGATGATGGCCGAGCCATGGAGCCCCCCGAGGACGGCCACCAGGTTCGGCGTGTCCGCGAACTCCGGGAACTGATCCTTGGCGCGGGCGGCGGAGCCGTGATGATCCCTCACCATGAGCTGCAGCTTGCGCCCACCCAGCAGGCCTCCCTGGGCGTTGATCTCGGAGATGGCGATGAGCGCGCCGCGCCGGAGGGCCTCTCCCGCCTCGGCGGAGCCGGAGCTCATGTCCGCTTGCAGGCCCACGACGATAGGCGGCTTCTCCTCCGCCGCGGCGGCCCCACACGCCAGCAGGGCGACGCACAGCACCCACCCCAGTCGTTGCATGTACTCCCCCCGTTGCAGCCACCGGGCACAAGCCGACCCGGGTGACGAGGGTGATAATGCGTTGGAGCTCGGCGCGCAGGAATCAAACAGTGCCACGGGCTCGTGAGTCCCCCTTGGGACTGGCGACAAGCGCCTACCTGTCGCGGGTGAATCGCTCTCGCGCTCCGAGTGCGGATCCGATGAATAGATGACAATTGATAATGTATCAGGTCCCTGCCCTGAACCTGCAAGCAGCCGAGCGGCCCGCTATGGTGCCCGGGTGAGCACGCCCCGCTTCGTCCCTGGCCATGAGCCCCCCGCCCGCAGTCGTGAGGGCGCCTTCCTCTTCGCGGCCCATGGGCTGGAGCTCCTCATCGAGGAGCGGGAGGGCACGGTCTGCATTCCCCGGGGCGCCGCCCTCCCGACGCTCGCCCAGGGCGCGCACTTCATCGGCACCCTGGACGGCGTGGACTGCTACGCCGCGCATTACCCGAAAGAGCAAGAGCCCCCCGCGGGCCTGAGGCTGGTGAGCGGGCGCGGCCTGTTCCAGGTGGTGCATGCGGAGCTGCTGGCCGTCGCGGGCCGGGCCCTGGCCATCGCCGAGTGGGACATCACCCACCGCTTCTGCGGCCGCTGCGGCCAGCCCACGGACCTGGTCCCGCGCGAGCGCGCGCGCCGCTGTCCCACCTGCCGCACCCCGTTCTATCCGCGGATCTCTCCGGCGGTCATCGTGCTCATCACCCGCGGGGACAGCATGCTGCTGGCGCGTGCCGCCAACTTCCCCGACGCCTTCTTCAGCACGCTGGCCGGCTTCGTGGAGCCCGGCGAGTCCCTGGAAGAGACCGTGCACCGCGAGGTGAAGGAGGAGGTCGGCGTGGAGCTGCGGGACGTGCGCTACTTCGGCAGCCAGCCCTGGCCCTTCGGGCGCTCGCTCATGGTGGGCTTCACCGCCGAGTACGCCGGGGGCGAGCTGCGCGTGGACGGCAAGGAGATCGCCGAGGCCGGCTGGTTCACCGCCGAGAACCTGCCGAGGATCCCCCCGCGCCTGAGCATCGCGCGGCACCTCATCGACGCGTTCCTCGCCCGGAGCAAGCCCTAGCCTCCTCGGACGGCCAGAGGAGGAGCACCTGCTTGCGCCACCTGCTCCGCGCGGTTAAAGCGCCCGGTTGATCCTCATGCTCGCCGCGCGCCCCCACATCGAGCCTCGCCGCACCCCTACCGCCGACTCCGTGGTGGTGAAGGAGATCTACCTCTCTGTCCAGGGCGAGTCCTCCCACGCCGGCCTGCTGTGCTCCTTCGTGCGCCTCACCGGCTGCCACCTGCGCTGCGCCTACTGCGACAGCGAGTTCGCCTTCCGGGGCGGCGCCCGCATGAAGAACGCGCAGGTGGTGGCCCAGGTGAAGGCCCTGCGCGCCCCGCTCGTGGAGGTGACGGGCGGCGAGCCCCTGCTCCAGCCCGGCGTGTACCCGCTCATGGAGGCCCTGCTCGCCGAGCGCCTCACCGTGCTGCTGGAGACGAGCGGCGCCATCGACGTGCGCCTGGTGCCGCCGGAGGTCCACAAGATCGTCGACATGAAGACGCCCTCCTCGGGCGAGTGCGCCCGGAACGACTTGCGCAACTTCACCTCGATGAACGAGCGCGACGAGCTGAAGTTCGTCATCGGCGACCGCGCGGACTACGAGTGGGCCCGGGCGCTCATCTCCGAGCACCGCCTGCTGGACAGGCCCTTCGCGCTGCTGTTCTCCACCGTCTTCGGCAAGCTCCACCCGCGCGAGCTGGCCGAGTGGATCATCGCGGACCGGCTCCCGGTGCGCTTCCAGCTCCAGCTCCACAAGTACCTGTGGGACCCGAACGCGCGCGGCGTGTGAGGGGGCTCAGCGAAAGAAGTCCTGGCGCGTGGCGTAGAACGCGAACCAGGCAATCCAGGCCAACGCCAGCACGAGGTTGAGCCCGGCCGCCACGCGGGCCGCCTTGGCCTGCCATGTGCCGCGCGCGGGCCCCTCGCCGCGCTGGATGCGGCGCAGCTCGCGGGTGGGCAGCCAGAAGCCGAGCACCGCCACCACGAGGTGGAGCACCGGCGCCACGGGCCCACATGCCGCGAAGCAGAAGAAGCCCACGAGGCCCATGCCGATGAGCACCTGCACCACCCGCGAAGGGGGCCCGTGCTGGTGCAGCCGGGCGACACAGTCCGCGCAGCAGGCCGTCTCCCCCACCAGCTCCGTGCAGGCGCCGCACAGGAAGGTGCCGCAGCGCGCGCACGGCGCCACCGCCGCGACCTCCGGGTGCTTCGCGCAGCGCGCGCCGGCAGGCTCAGGCGTGATGGCTCGCTCCCTCCCTGTCAGCGGCCCGCGCCACGGCTCAGTATTCCGGAGGCAGCCCGATCATCAGCCGGGTCAACCCATGCCCCCCGAGGCCCAGGAACACGGCCGCCAGCAGCGAACAGCCAAAGAAGCCCGCCAGCAGGAGGCTCTTGCGCGGGTGCTCGAACTGGCTGAACGCGTAGAAGAGGATGTAGCAGGGGATCAGCAGCACCATCATCCCGGTGCCCACGCTGCGGCGGAACGCGTGGATCAGCAGGAAGACGGCGCAGACGAGCGTGATGAGCCCGAAGAGGGCGGCAAGCGGCAGGAGCGGCACGATTCGCCACAGATAGCACGGTCCGGGCTTTGCCGCGGCCTCGTCAGCATATAAATGACGCTCACCCGCCACCCCTCCAAGGTGCCCCAGCCATGGCCAAGCTCAAGACGGTGCTCACCTTCATGCTCGCCGGCGCCTTCCTCGGCAACGTGGTGGCCACGTTCATCGCCCCCCAGTTCATGGAGTGGTACAACACCGCCCCGCTGGCCTCGCAGACGATGTGCAACCTGCCCCAGCTGGTGCACGACGTGACGGACCAGCTCATCCGCGCCCAGTTCATCGGCTCGGGCATCGGCGCCGTGCTCTTCCTGGTGCTGAGCATCTTCTTCCTGCGGGCCCGCGCCAGGAAGCAGGCCACCCCGCCTCCCGCGCCCACCACGCCCAGCACGCCCACCACGCCCACCGCCGCGTAACGGGGCGCCTACTGCCGCGGGCGGACCTGGATCGTCGTCCAGCTCAGCAACGCGCCGCCCTCGCCATCCAGGATGTTCACCTTGAGCAGGAAGCTGGTGGCCTGCGTCACCTCGGGCGCCGTCCAGCTCGGCTCCGCCACCGCCGTGCTGCTGAACGTGCCCGCGGGCTCCTCCGGGGTCTGGATCCACTTGTAGGTGATCTTGTCCCCGTCCTTGTCCTTCACCACCAGGTGCATCTGCACCTCGGTCCCTGACTCCACGTCCTTCAGCGAGACCGCCGGGCCCTCGGTCACGATCGGGGACTCGTTGAACCCCCCGCAGCCCGCCATCAGCGTCCCCAGCAGCAGTGATGCGACACCCCAGCGTGAACAAGATGACACCATGACCCGGCCCTCCACGAAGTGGAACCGGAGGGCGCACGGCCTCCCTCCTCGCGGAGCAGGATCCCCAGGGCCCGTGCCGCCCCATCCCGGATGGCTCCACGGGCGCCTACGTTAACCCCCGCGCCCGACACCCGCCCATACCCTCGGGGCGAAGATGTCAGGCTTGCAGCAACTCCACGGTGAAGCGCGCCCCACCCTCCGCACGGTTCTCCGCGCGCAGCGCGCCGCCAAAGCCCTCCACGTACCGCCGCGAGACGGCCAGCCCCAGCCCCGTCCCCTTGCCCCGGGCCTTCGTGGTGAAGAAGGGCGTGAAGAGCCGCTCGAGGTGCTCGGGAGGGAAGCCCGGCCCGTTGTCCTCCAGCACCACCCGCACCCGCTGCGCCTCGGCCCGCACCCGCACCGCCACCCGGGGGCTCGCCACGCGCGCCTCCTCCAGCGCGTCCGCGGCGTTCAGCAGCAGGTTGAGCAGCACCTGGCCCAGCCGCCGCGCATCTGCCCGCACCAGCGGCACCTCCGACGGCACCTCCACCTCCACCACCAGCCTCTTCAGCCGCACCGAAGCCAGCCGCATGCTCTCCTCGATGACCGTGGGCAGGGGGCAGCTGCCCACCTCCCGCGGCGCGTCCTCCCCCGCGCCTCGCGCCAGCATCGTGAGGTCCTGGACGATCTGCTGGATGCGCGCCACGCCCTGCTGCGTCTCCGCGAGCGCCTCCAGGCAGTCCTCCACCGAGCGGCCCTGGCGCGGGAGCTCCTCCTGGAGGAAGCGCAGGTTGGCCTGGATGAAGGCCAGCGGGTTGTTCACCTCGTGCGCCACGCCCGCCGCCAGCCGCCCCACCTGCGCCAGCCGCTCCGACTCCTCGGCCCGCGTCTGCGTGGCGACCAGCGCCTCCTGGGCCATGCGCCGGTGCGCCTCCGCCTCCGCGCGTGACTTCTTCATCCGCGCGTAGAGGTACGAGGCCTGCACCGCCGCCAGCCCCGAGGCGAGGATGAGCAGCCCCCACACCGCCACGGTGCCGCGGCTGGCCAGCGTGTCCCACGCCACCCGCGGCTGCGCCGCCAGCACCTCCAGGCCCCAGAAGGGCAGGTTCGACAGGGCCATGTAGCCCACTGCCCGTTGCTTCTGCCGAAGCACGGCGGGGCTCGAGGTAGGTGTGGATTCCAAGGAGAGAAGCCCGGCTTCCTGTTATTTCAGGAAGAGTTACAAAATCAAATCTCACGGCTCGCCGGGATGCGTCAAGTACCCGGAAAGACAGTTGAAAGCTCTCTGGGCGGGCAGGCCTCCAGGCCCTCTCCCGTGCGCTGGGGCGCACCGGGCGTGCCGGTGGCTCCGAGGGGAACTCGGCGATCAGCGCCAGGGCCAGCATGCGCAGCTCCGTCAGCGGGATGCCCTTGAGATCGATCACCGCCTGGCCCCGGAAGTTGCGCAACTGCATCCGGAAGCCCGGGAGCTTGGGGATGCGCTGGTGCACGCCCCTCATGTGCCCCCCGGAGGTCTGACTGGTGAGGAGTGAGTGAAGCGGCGGGCCCCCCTCCATCTGCGACAGCCAACCGCTTGCCTCTGCTCAGTGCCAGGCATAAGGTGGCCGCCTCGCTTCGTAGGCCTCCGCACACGGGCGTCCGGCCACGTCAACCTCATCACACCCTGGATGCCTGTGACTTCAAGGTGGGCCGTTCTTCTGCTGCTGGGCAGCATGCTGACGGGGTGTGATGGCTGCTCTCCTGAGCAGCGCTCGCCAGCGCAGGCGCCTTCAATGGGTGGGGAGGCGGCCCCGGCCCAGCCAACGCCTGCGGTGCTGGACTCCGACAGGCAGTCTCCCTCTCGCGAGGGCAATCTCATGTTTGACATCGCGGAAGGGCCCATCAACCGCCGCATGTATCTTCAAGCAGGCAGGCCAGACTTTTCAAACCGCTATGCCACCACCGTCATGGTCACCTCCAAGGACCCCTTGGAAGGTGCCGAGTGCAGTGGCCTCCTGGTCAGCCCCCGGGTGGTCCTCACCGCCGCCAGTTGCGTATGCGGGAACCCGAATGGACCCGCCTGCGCCGAGCACGCATACGCCTCCACCATCATCTACAAAGAGGTGATCCGGGAGGATCTCGCGGACTTCCGAGTGCGCACCTACCGGGGAGTGGTGTCTCCACACCCAGAGTTCCGGCTCCTCCGTGATGGTGATGGAGGGGTGGTGTCGAGCCAGGCAGACCTTGCGATGATCGTCTTGGAGGAGCCCGTGGAGCTGGAGTTCGCCAGGCACCAGCTCCGGGAAGAAGAGAGCAAGCCGGGCGAGCTCCTTCACATGGCGGGCTACGGCTATGGGACGCAGTGGGGCCAGCTCTACGGGATGCGCTTCGTCAGGAGGGACAAGGTCACGAGAACTGCAACCTCTGGCGGGGGAAGAGTCGTGTATGAGCAACAGGGTGCATTTCTGTACAATGGCTTCCATGGGGGCCCCTGCTTCCACGAGGACGAGGGCGGACGCTGGCTTGCCGGGATCGTCAGCGTTGGCGCCGGGAGGGAGCTGGCCTTTACGAGCCTCTACCCCTATCAAGACTGGTTGAAAGCTGGAATTCAGCGGGCGCGGGGAGAGCAATGACATGTGCGAGCGGCGGATCCCGGTGGCCGTGGCCGTCTTGATGCTGTTATCCGGGGCTGGCTGCGCTACGGGGCCCCAGCCAGAAGCCATCTCCTCCAGTTGGGAATATCTCATCTCAGACGGCCAGCAGGATGCCAGGAATCTCTATTCATCCGTCGTCCAGATCACCACCGGAAGAGGCACCTGTAGCGGAGTTCTCGCCCAACGGCGTCTTGTGTTTACCGCCGCCCATTGCCTCTGTCTCCCATCCGCCCTCGCACCGGGGCGCGTCTACAGGTACCAGCAAGGTGGTGGCGTGACGCGGACCGGGACAGTGAAACTGGCCTGCGAGGAGCATGCAGCAGTGACGGCCGTCCTCTATGGGAGAGTTCGGGTGGATGGCGTCAATCCTCAACCCACACCAGAGACGAGGACCCAGCAGGGTTCGGTGAGGATACATCCCGGTTACGAATTCTCTACTGCCGCTGA
This sequence comes from Myxococcaceae bacterium, assembly GCA_016926755.1. Lineage (GTDB taxonomy): Bacteria > Myxococcota > Myxococcia > Myxococcales > Myxococcaceae > Hyalangium. The sequence continues at coordinate 16,277 of JAFGNZ010000004.1, forward strand.
GGGCGGGGTAGCTTACTCGCTGATGGATCTGGCGGCCATTCACCTTGAGAAGCCTTTCGACGATATCCGGGTGGATGGCCAACTCCCAACGCGAGAGGTGCAACCCGAGGAGGTGCTCACCGCGGCAGGCTATGGCTCCTCCTCAAGCGGTACCCAGGGCACACGCTCCTTCGGCGCGAACAAGGTCATGGAGATCAACATCATGGTGGGGGGAGATGGCATGTTTGCTTTCCGTGGACAAGGTGCCCAAGGGCGAGGAGCACACGCCACCCGAGGAGACAGTGGGGGCCCCTGCTTCCGCGAAGACACGAGAGGAAACCGCTGGCTCGTTGGCATCATCACCACCGGGAGAGTGGTGAACGGCATGCGTGTGTCAGCCTTCACGAGCACGTTCCATCACCGTACCCGTTCACGTGTAAGTGAAAGATGAACGGGTCCAAGTCAAACAGGCTCGGGAAGGAGGGAAGGAGGAGGGTGGCCGAGGAGA
>JAFGNZ010000302.1 GCA_016926755.1 Myxococcaceae bacterium
CACTCGGAGCTGAGCCGCTACGCGCCCTTCCCCATCTCGCCCTTCCGGCTGCTCATCTCCTCCACCGTGGCCAGCCTCTTCGAGCCGCGCGCCCTCGTCTTCTACGCGCCCCTCACGGGCGCCGCCCTGGGCTACGCCTCGGTGTACCCCCTGCGCGCCCCGTGGGTCGCCGTCCTCAACTACGTGCTCTTCGCCCTGCTGTGCGCCGCCTGGAGCCGCGCGGCCCTGCACGCCGTGCTCAACGTGCTGAAAGAGAAGCGCAGCGCGGAGATCATCGGCGGCGGGCTGTTCCTCTTCCTCTTCGCCGCCTCGTTCATCCCCCCCGTGGACACCTCGTGGCTCACCGCCGTGGGCGAGGCCGGCGTGGGCGCGCTGGACATGAGCATCATCATCAACGCCGCCGTGGCGCTGGGCCGCGTGCCCCCGGGCTTCTTCGGGGATTCGCTGGGGCAGCTCGCCCACGGGCGCCTGCGCATGGCCCTGCTCGAGTCCTTCGGCCTGTGGGTGTTCATCGTCATTGGCCTGGGAGTGGCCTATGCGCTGCTGCTGCGCTTCCACCGCCAGGCGGGGCGCGCCGGGCCGGCGATGAAGGAGTCCGGGGACCGGGATCCGTTCTCCCGCACGCAGAGCCGGTTCCGTACGCTGGTAACCCGCGAGGCGCTGGATCTGTGGCGCAACCCGCGCGCCCGGCTGCTCACCGCCGTCCCCTTCGTGCTGGCCATCCTCCTGAAGCTGCTGTCCGGGCGGGATCTCTTCGTGTACCTGTTCGGGAATTCGGCGGACGCGTGGGTGATGGGCGGGCTGTCCGTCTACGGCGCCGTCGTCATCGCCTCCACCTTCTCGCAGAACACCTTCGCCTATGACGGGCACGGCTTCGCCGTGTTCCTGGCCGCGCCCATGGAGCTGGCGGACGTGCTGCGCGCCAAGAACCTGGTGCAGGGCGTGGCCGGCCTGGGCATGGCGCTGCTGGTGAGCCTCTTCTACCGCGTGTACTTCGGCTTCGGGACGTGGGTGGACCTGCTGTGCTCCATGGCCTCGGTGGCCGCCGTGGTGCCCATGCTCCTGGCCGCGGGCAACTTCCTGTCGCTGTACTTCCCGGTGAAGTTCCACGCCAGCCTCAAGCGCCGGGACACGCTGCCCCTCACCGCCTCCATGCTGGGCATCCTCGCCGCCAGCGCCGGGTGCATGCCCTTCGGCTGGGCCCTGCGGCTGGCCGGGAAGGAGGGGCCCACGCTCCAGACGGTGGGGATGATCGCCCTGTGCGCCGTGCTGTACGCCGTGCTCTACAGGGCCGTGCTGCCGCTGGCCCTGCGCCTGCTGGAGCAGCGCCGGGAGCTCGTCCTGCGCGCCGTCACGCGCGAGTAGCAGGGCCTCACAGGATGCGCAGGGCGCGGGCGTAGTACTCCTCACGCTGCGGCAGGCCGTTGTAGCCGCCGTTGATGCGGCGGGTGATCTCCCGGAAGTCCCCGGCGTCCGCCAGCGCGTTCAGCCCGCGCGACTGCCAGTACCAGGCGGCGACGCGGAAGCCCACGTCCGGATCCCTGGCGCGCTCGGGGCTCTTCTCCAGATCGATGCCCAGCGCCTGGCCCGCGGCCCGGTAGTTGGCGCGCCCGGTGAGCTGGATGGGGCCTCGGCCCTTGTAGCGAGGGCCATCGCCCGGCTGGGTGTTGCCGAGATCCCGGCGCCCCTCGTAGGCCTTGCCATCGGCGAGCTCCTCCCAGAAGCGCAGCTCGCCGCTCTCGTGCGCCAGCTGGGCCAGGAAGGCCGCCTGGCGCCGGGGTGTGGTGATCTCCACCTGAGCCATGGCGGCGTTGAGGTGGGGCAGATATGACGAGGCCTGAGCCTCGGAGAGCCTGGGCATGATGGCGCGCAGCTGCTGCAGCGTGACGCCTGCCCCCGTCCCGGCTGCCTGTCCTTGCCTCCGCAGCAGCGCCTCGAGGAGCGCCTGGCCGATCACTCCCTCGCTCCCGGGCACTTGCGGGAGGCCCGCCTTGCGCTGGAAGTCCACGACCGCGGCCTGGGTCCCTGCGCCGAAGAAGCCATCCTGCTGGGCGGGGGCGAGCTGGAGCAACCTCTGCACCTCCTTCACCGCGGGCCCGGCCTGCCCCACGCCCAGGAGCCGGCTCCCCTTTCGGATCTCCTCCAGCGAGGGAGCTGGCAGCCAGTGGCGCTTGAGGGTGAGCAGCGTCCGGAGGGTCGTCTTCCCGACCCGCCCCACCGCCTCCGAGGAAGGAGAGATGTGCACGGCCCGCTGGAAGGCCTCGACCGCGGCGCGGGTCTGCGCGCCGAACTGCCCATCCGAGGAGACGCCGAGGAGCTTCTGGAGCTCGGCCACCACGGGCCCCTGGTGCCCCTGCTCCAGGAACTGCCCTTGGAAGAGCACGGCGTCCCATGAGGGCGCGGGCCTCCAGGGCTGGGCGACGCCGACAGGCGAGGGAGGAGGAGGAGGAGTACCCGCGGCCATGCTTCACCCCTTTGCGAGGACCTACCCCCAAGATGGAGTGGCCCAGGCAAGGGTGTGACGGACAGCGGGTCAACCGGTTCGGCTCCCCCCTGGCTCTGGGAGAGGCGCTCGACCGCCGCCTCTGGCGCCAATCCAGCCAGTGTACCGCTCAGTACTTCATCCCGGGGATCAGGCCACCGGTCGTCCAGCCGCGGCCGTGGGCGCTGAAGATGCCCACACCGTACTTGGAGCCCTTGGCCTCGATGGTCCGCCCGTCACCGAGGCTGATGGCCACATGGCCCGGCCGGAAGAGCAGCGCGCCCCGGGTGCGCAGCGCCTGATCGACGGAGATCGCCTTGCCGGCCCGCTGGATGTGCGGCAGCTGGTTCATCGTCCCGTCCGGGATGGAGACGCCCACCTGGTGCGCCGCCCACTGCACCAGCTCCGAGCAGTCAAAGGCACTGGGGTTGGGATCATTCAGGTTCGTCTCCGCGCCGAAGATGTACCGGTCCCCGTTCTGCGCCAGCGCCTTCTGCACAAAGGCCTCGGCCGTGCCGCGCCCGCCCGGGCTCGGCGTCGGGCCCGGCGTCGGCGCCGGACCTCCTGCGCCCTTCAGCCGGCCCCACGTCTGGGGACCGACGACGCCGTCCACCGCGATGCCCTGGGAGCGCTGGAAGGCCAGCACCGCCGCCTTCGTCTTCGGCCCGAAGACGCCGTCCACACCACCGGGGTTGAAGCCCTTGCTCTTCAGCAGGGTCTGGAGCTCACGCACCGCGGGGCCGCGGGAGCCCTCGCGCACCGTCGGCATCGAGGTCCGGGCAGTCAGAGCCGTCGCGCGGCTCGAGGAAACAGGGGCAACCATGGCAACACCCTCACATGTAGGAAACGACTTACATGTAGGTTATCGGGGGCTATTTCCCAGAGTTGCGGAAAAAGATCAGCCTCAGCCCCCGCCCAGCCAGCGCAGCCCCCACGCCGTCAGCAGCCCCAGGTAGTTCCCCAGGGCGAGGCCCGCGAGGCCCAGCGTCAATCCCGGGCCCACAAGTGCTCGATTTTTCAAGGCCGCCGCCATCGGGCCAATCTGCGCCGGACCATAGATGGTGGCGGTGGAGCAGATGAGCGTGCTGTCCACGTCGATGCGCAGCAGCGCCGAGAGCGCGGTGTGAAGGAGGATGGTCAGGCCCATCACCCCCCACACATAGAGGATCAACGTCACGCTGCCGCCCGCCAGCATCCGCACGTCGGCCAGCGAGCCCATGGCCACACAGAAGATGAACAGCAGGTACTCCCCGAGCTCGAAGGCCCCCAGCAGCCGGCGCACCCGCGGGGAGAGCGAGGCCCCGATCCCCAGCGTGGTGATGCCCAGCAGCACCGGGCCAGCCACCAACCCGCCGAACGCGAGCCACGTCGCGCCGACCGTCACCCCGGCGATGGCCACCGAGAGCCCGAAGCCCATCCCCATGTCCCGGAGGTGATGCCGGGTCCACGCGCCGAGCCCCTCGCCCGGGTGCTCGAAGGCCTCGTGATGGGGCTCGGCGGTGAAGGGCCGCATGAAGCGCAGCAGCAGCCGCTGCGCGAACGTCAGCATGAAGAGGAGGTAGAGGCCGCCAGCGGCCAGGTCCGCCGTGTTGAGCAGGACGAAGGTCTCGCTCCGGATCTCCAGCACCCGCCCGATGGCGGCCATGTTGGCCGTGCCCCCCACGTACACGCCCACCAGCATGCCGGCGATCTTCCACCACTCGTCGGTCCGGTCCTGGAAGAACCAGCCCACGAGCCCGGCGGACACGATCGCCGCCACGCACGCAATCGAGAAGGAGATGAGCAGCGGGCGCGCCAGTCTCGGCCACTGGCGCACGTCCGAGGAGAAGAGCAGCAGGGGGATCGCCAGGGGCACCGCGGCCTCGCTCACGCGCATCGCCGCCTCCGTGGACAGCCGCACCCCCGGGAGGTTCCCGGCGAGCACCCCCGCCAGGTAGCAGAGCGTCACCGGGCCGAGGAACCGCGCCAGCCGGAAGCGCTCGCCCGCCCAGACGGCCGCCGCCGGGAAGAGGACGCAGAACAGCACCTGGATGACCGTCATCGGCGCACTCCCACCTGGCGCATCGGGCCGCCCCGCCCCGCCCCGCTCACCCGCGGTCGAACAGCCCGTCCAGGAAGTCCAGGAGGAAGCCGTCCACCTGCTTCCGGTCCGGGATGGCCCCGACCATGCCGTACATCGCCGCGCTGCCCTCGGGCGCCGGCTCGCCGGCCGCCAGCTTCGAGGCGCACTCCCGCAGGTCCGCGAGCAGCGTGTCCGCGACGCGCTCGTGCGCGGGGGTGATCATGCAGTGCAGCGCCGGAGGCTGCTGCTGCCGATCCAGCTTCCAGCCGCGCGCCTCCATCGCGTCGCCCAGCTCGTACACGTTGAGCGAGTCCGAGGTGAACGCGAAGACGCCCGCGTGCGGCGCGCCGAGCACGCGCAGGCCGGGGATCGCGTTGATGCCGGCGAGCAGCTTGTCCGTCGTCGCGAGGATGCGCCGCGCGTGGTCCAGGTAGCCCTCCTCGCCCAGGTAGTGCATCACCGCCCAGGCCGCGGCGATGGCGCCTCCGGGCCGCGTGCCCGTCATGGACGGCGAGGCGTACAGCCCCCCAGGCCACTCCGACCAGGTGTAGAACTGGTGCCGCCGCAGCGCGCGGTTGCGGTACAGCACCACCGACGCGCCCTTGGCCGCGTAGCCGTACTTGTGGAGGTCCGCGGACAGCGACGTGACGCCCGGCACCTCGAAGTCGAAGGGGGGGATGTCGCGGCCAAGCTTCTTGGCGAACGGGAGGAAGAAGCCTCCCAGGCACGCGTCCACGTGGCACAGCAGCCCGCGGGACCGCGCCAGCGCGGCCAGCTCGGTGATGGGGTCCACCACGCCATGCGGGTACGGCGGGGCGCTCCCGACGATCAGCGCCGTGCTGGGGGTGATGAGCCGCTCCACGTCCTGGAGCTCCACCCGGAGATCCGCCGCCGTGGCCGCGCGGCGGACCTCGACATCGAAGTAGTGCGCCGCCTTCTCGAAGGCGGGGTGCACCGAGGTGGGGAAGATCATCTCCGGCCGGGCGATGCCCTTCTCCTGGCGAGCCCACTCGCGCGCGGCCTTCACCACCATCATGATGCTCTCGGTGCCGCCGGTGGTCATCGTGCCGACCACGTCGTCATCCCCGTGGAAGAGGCCCGCCGCCATGGACACCACCTCGCACTCCATGCGGCGCAGCGAGGGGAAGGCCACCGGGGACAGGCCGTTCTCGGCCATGAACTCGCCGTAGGCCTCCTTGAGCAGCCGGGAGTGCTCATCGTCCACGTAGTACACGAGGCTGAACGTGCGGCCGTCCTTCCACCGCGCGTCCTCCGAGCGCATCGCCCGCAGCTCCGTGAGCACGTCGTCCTTCGTCCGCTTCGTCTTCGGCAGCGACTTCGGCATCCGTCCTCCCGCGCGACCTGTCCCGCGCGAGAGCCGAATACCACTCGCTTTCAGGCGGCGCGTCCCCTGTTTTCGGCGCGGATGCCACGGGCTCATCCCGCAGGAACCCCGCCAGGGTATCCACCACCTCGCGGAGGAACTCTTCGGGCGCCGACTCCGCCAGCCACCCGTCGGCCGGAGCGGCCTGGGCGCGCTGGCCCGGCTCCGTGTCAGGTGCGAGCGAAGCGCTCAGGTGCCAGGCCTCCAGGAGGGGCGCCATCACTCGCGCACCGCCACGCGGGGGCTCGCCACGCGCGCGGGGGCCCCCTGGGTGGACGCGGGCAGGGCGCGGGTGCGCGCCTTGGAGCGCGCGGGGGCCTGCTGCTTCACCGTCCTCCCCGTGCTGGGGACGACGGCCCCCCGGGCCGGAGCGCGACGGCGCTCCCTGCGCCGCAGCGCGCGGATGATGAGGGAGGACAGCAGCGCGGCGCCCACGCTCAGCAAGAGCACGGGGGGCTTGGAGTCGGGGACGATCATGGGGGGCCTCCAGGGAAGGGAGCTCCCTCCCCTTGCAGCCGGGATGCCTGGGAGTGGCTTCCAGGAATTTCGCGGATCTGCGGCCTGGGCAGGCCCTGCCCATGCACCGAAATGGGGCTCCAGGAGCGGGCATGCCTCGAAATGGAGCAGCCGAGAAAGTGCACTTGCCCGGGCGTGGGAGATAGCATCGCACCCATGAGCGTCAATGGCTGGCTCCAGGAGTTCCGGGCACTCCACAAACGGGCCCGACAGAAGCAGCTCAACGAAGAGGAGAAGCTCCTCTACCTGCAGGCTCGCGAGCAGTTCGCGCGGGCGCTGACGGCGGCCCAGGGGATGACGCTCAAGCCGGGCGAGATGGCGCGCCAGACGTTCCGCGTGGCGCAGGCGATGCAGATCGAGCTCAGCCTGAACGCCGGCATCGTCCGGGCCATGACGCTGGACGTCTCCAAGGGAGGCTTCTCGGTCATGCTCGGCAAGCCCCCCGGCGAGAGCGAGGTGGTGGGCTTCACGCTGAGGATGCCGGACGGGATGGATCCCATCATCGGGCGGGCCAAGGTCGTCGCCTCCAAGAAGCAGATTGGCAACTACCGGCTCTCGTTCTCGTTCCACGGCATGTCCGAGTACGACCAGGAGCGGCTGGAGAGCATCCTGTTCGACGCGGCCCTCTCCCGCATCCCGGGTTGAGCAGGCGCTGCGACACAGGGCGGGCGCCATGCCGATGATCGCGTTCTCCAGCATCCAGCCCCAGCGCTCCCGGCGTGGAGGAGCTGCGCGAGCTGGCCCGGGAGCTGGGCCGCCGCGCGGGGCTGCGCTGAGCTGAGCGGCTGCCCGCCGCGCTTCCATGCAGGGGAGCCGGCCGAGCCAGCCGCGAGCCACGCGCCGTCACATCTTGAGACACGGCACTCCACCCAGGAGCAAACACCCCGCTGAGGTGTGCTGGCGGGGACTGGTGGTGGGGACGCACGGGAGTCGTGTGCCCTCGCCGAGGAGCGGGACCCCGTCATGCAAACCGAGCCTTCCTCCCCTGCTGGCTTCACCGAGCGCGTCGTGCCGTTCCTGGCGGGTGACGGCCGCTCGCTGAACCTCCTCCACGTCCGCGGCGAACAGGAGCCGAGCAAGGGCCCCGTGGTGCTCATCCACGGCGCGGGCGTGCGCGCCAACATCTTCCGCGCGCCCGTCTCGAGGACGCTCGTCGACGCGCTGATAGAGGACGGCTACGACGTGTGGCTGGAGAACTGGCGAGCGAGCATCGATCTCGAGCCCAACGAGTGGACGCTGGATCAGGCCGCCGTCCACGATCACCCGAAGGCCATCCAGACGATCGTCCGGGAGACGGGCCACGACGAGGTGAAGGCCATCATCCACTGCCAGGGCTCGACGAGCTTCATGCTGTCGGCCGTGGCGGGGCTCGTCCCCCAGGTGAGGCTGATCATCAGCAACGCCGTCTCCCTGCACCCGGTGGTGTCGCGCTCGGCCCGGATGAAGGCCCGCTACGCCGTCCCCGTGGTGTCTCGGCTGACGCCCTACCTGGATCCGCAGTGGGGCCTGAAGGCGAAGGGGCTCACGGCCAGGGCCATCACCCTGCTGGTGAAGGCCACCCATCACGAGTGTAAAAACACGGTGTGCCGGCTGGCGAGCTTCACCTACGGCACGGGGTTCCCGACGCTCTGGCAGCACGAGAACCTCAACCCCGAGACGCACGAGTGGCTCAAGCACGAGTTCGCCAAGGTGCCGCTCACCTTCTTCCAGCAGATGGCCGAGTGCCTGCGCGCCGGGCACCTGGTGCCCGTGGAGGGCTACCGGGAGCTGCCCGAGGACATCGCCGAGCGCCCGCCGGAGACGGACGCCCGCTTCGTCTTCCTGGCCGGGGAGCTGAACCACTGCTTCCTGCCCGAGAGCCAGCGGCGCACCTACGAGCAGCTCTCCCAGCGCCGGCCTGGCTACCACGCGCTGCACGTGATCCCGGACTACGGGCACCTGGACATCTTCATGGGCAAGGAGGCGGCCCGAGACGTCTTCCCCCTCATTCTCGCCGAGCTGGACAAGCCGGTGTGACGGAGCGCTGCCATGTGGATGAAGCCGAGACGAATCAAGCAGCAGACAGGACGCTACTCCAGGGTGGACGGCATCCCCTACGAGCTCCCCATCAACTCCCGGGCGTCCCCCGCCCTGATGGCGGCGTTCACCCTCGACGCGCGCGAGGCCGCCGCGCTGCTGCCCGGCAACGAGGTGCACCCGCTGCGGCTCCGGGGCAACAAGGCCGTCCTGCTCGTCACGGTGATCGACTACCGGGACACGGACATCGGCCCGTACATCGAGTTCAGCGTCGCCATCGCGTGCACGCACGGCCCGAGGCCCGCGCCCCCGCTGCTGCCCCTGCTGTTCCAGAAGCACTACGGGCTGGGGCAGTACGTGGTGGATCTGCCGGTGAGCACGGAGATCTCCGTGAAGGGCGGCAAGGGCATCTGGGGCATGCCCAAGCACCAGGCGAACCTGGACTTCCGCATCGGAGACCGCACCGTCAGCAGCCAGTACGACAAGGACGGGCAGCTCGCGGTGCGCATCGAGATCGACCGGCCCGGGCGGGCCTGGCTGCCCCTGCGCGCCAGCGGCGCCAACTACTGCCAGTTCCGCGGGATGTTGATGAAGTCCTTCATCTACTTCCGCGGGAAGTTCGCCTTCCGGCTCGGGAAGAAGGCCTCGGCCCGGCTCACGCTGGGGGAGCACCCGCGCGTGCAGCCGCTCAAGAAGCTGGGCATCTCCTCCCGGCCGTTCTTCGTGGGCTTCCTACCGGCCTCCAGCGGCGAGCTGGATGATCACTTCGAGTCCTGGTTCCTCAGCTACCCCGAGCTCCCCGCCAGCCAGCCCGAGGGCCTGGAGAGCGTGGTGGGCCTCGGCCTGAGCCAGAAGTGGCTGCCCCCTCCGAGCGCCGGGGCCATGCAGCCCGCGCTCCCCCCAGGGGCTGCCGAGGAGGAGCCTGAGCCCTCCGAGCCGCGTCGGCCCGAGGCCGGAGCGGATGCCGGAGTGGGAGCGCACACATGAGGCGCACGCTCCTCCACACGCTCAACGCGTGCCTGCTGTTCCTCTGTGCCTCGATGTACCTGGGGACCGGCTGGTCGCTGGTGCTGTTCTCGTTCCCCATCGCCTCGCAGCTCACGGTGGACAACTACTACCTCCAGTTCGTCCCCCAGGTGACCGCCGCCACCCGGTTCTTCACCTGGATGACGCTGGTGATGCTCGTGTCCGCGGTGGCGCTGTTCCTCGCCGAGCGCCGGAGCCGGCTGCGCTGGTACCCCGCGGTCGTCTTCCTGGGCGTGGTGGCCGCCACCCTGCTCACCCGCTTCCTCATCTTCCGGTACAACGCGGAGATGGCCGCGGGGATCCGCGACCCCGAGCGCCTCCGGGAGGTGCTCGCCGCGTGGATGGCCACCAACCGCATCCGCGTGGGGCTGTGGACCGTCCAGTGGCTGGCGATGATGGGCTACTTCGCCCACAAGCTGCTGCGCGCGCTGCACCCCTCCGGCGAGGAGGCGAAGAAGCCAGCAACCCCTGAGCCGAGAGCCCACCGCTGGGTGGAGGCCCGGCCATGAGGGGCCGAACCGAGCGCTGGCTGCGCCTCGCCCTCGCGGCGATCGCCATCGCCACCGTGGTGAGCGGCGCCGTGCAGCTCATCGCCCCGGGCTTCGTGCTCGGCTTCCTCGAGGCCGAGGCGAGCCCGTCGAGCCGGCACTTCTTCGGCATCGTCGGCATGTTCATGGTCCTGTTCGGCGGGCTGCTGCTCCACGCGCTGGCACGCCCCAAGGAGAACCCGGCCGCCTTCGTGTGGGCGGGCCTCCAGAAGCTCGGCGCGTGCGCGGCGGTGGGCCTGGGGGTGGCCCGAGGGCTCTTCTCGCCCCTCGCGCTGGGTGTCGCCGGGTTCGATCTCCTCTCCGGGCTGCTGGTGCTGGGCTACCTCGGACTGCTGCGCCGCGCCGCTCGCCCCGCGCTGTCCCCCCAGCTCAAGTCCGCGCCCGTGGCTCGCCCCCCCGCGGAGCCGCGCCCCGCTGTTTCCCCTGTCACCGCCTCCCCCACGGAGGACGGGCGAAAGCGGGCCATCATCCTCGCGGGCGGAGGAATGCGCGTGGCCTGGCAGGCGGGAGCCCTGCGCGCCCTCTCTGATCAGGGCCTCCGCTTCGCCCATGGCGACGGCACCTCGGGCGGAGTCATCAACCTGGCGATGCTGCTGTCCGGCCAGTCGCCCCAGGAGATGTGCGATCGGTGGCGGACGCTGCGCGTGAAGGACTTCGTCTCCTTCGTCTCGCCGGAGAAGTACATCAAAGCCTGGGACATGGAGGCGCTGGGCGACGCGGATGGCCTCGTCGAGCGCGTCTTCCCCCACCTCGGCATCAACGTGGACGCCATCCGCGCCCACACCGGGATGCAAGGCACCTTCAACGTCTGCGACTTCACGCGCAAGACGAACGAGGCCATCCCTCACACCCAGGTGGACCTGGGGCTGCTGGTCGCGGGCATCTCGCTGCCCATCTTCATGCCCCCCGTCCGCAAGGATGGCACCCTGTATACGGACTCTGTCTGGATCCAGGACGCCAACCTGCTCGAGGCGGTGCGGCGCGGAGCCAGCGAGCTGTGGGTGCTGTGGTGCATCGGCAACACGCCCGCCTACGAGCGCGGAGTGTTCCGCCAGTACGTCCACATGATCGAGCTGAGCGCCAACGGCGCCCTCTTCGAGCAGCTCGAGCGCATCCAGGAGCTCAACGAGCGCATCCGGGCCGGCGAAGTCGTCCACGGCCACCGCCAGCCCATCGTGGTCCACCTGATCAAACCCGAGCGGCCCCTGCCGCTCGATCCGGACTTCTACGCCGGCCACATCACCGCCGGCTCCCTCATTGACATGGGGTACGCGGACGCCTGCCGCTACCTCGCGACACGCACCGAGCAAGGACTCCCGCTCACACCGGAGATCACCCAGATGAACGCACCCGCCCCCGACCTCACCTTCCGCGAGACGATGTCTGGCCCGCTGGCCCTGCAGGAGACCGATCCCACGGCCGGCGCCGGCAAGGGCCGGCACACGCCCTTCACCTTCCACGCCACCATCAGCGTGGACGACATGGAGGCGTTCATCCGGGATCCCGAGCACGCGGCCCGGCTCGTGGCCCACGTCTCCTATCCGCCCTTCGGCGACAACCTCCCCGTGAAGCGGGGCAGCTTCAACCTCTTCAAGTCCGCCGACGATCCGAGGGTCCGGCTGATGACCTACGGCATGGCCTTCGAGCATGAGGGCCGCTCGTACTACCTGTCCGGCACGAAGACGATCCGCGACGACAAGGGGCCGGACCTGTGGCACGACACCACCCGGCTCTACTGCCGCCTCCATGAGGGCACCGACGAGCGCGGCCCGGTGGTGGGCGCGGGCGTCCTCAAGCTCGGCGTGGGCGACCTGCTCAAGCTCGTCTCCAGCATGCGCTCGGCCCGGGAGGGCGCCGAGGGCGCAAAGGCCGTGATGCGCTTCGGCCAGTTCTTCCTCGGCACCCTCTGGGACATCTACGCGCCCATGGCTCGGGAGCAGGAGGCCGTGGAGCAAGAGGCCATCTCTCCTCCGTGAACCAGGAGCCCCACCATGAACCCGAGACGTGAACACTTCGACGCCATCATCGTCGGCTCCGGCTTCGGCGGCTCGGTGATGGCCTGGCGGCTGGCCGAGGCCGGCCTGCGCGTCTGCGTCCTGGAGCGCGGCAAGGCCTATCCCCCCGGCTCCTTCCCACGCAGCCCCTACGGCATGCGGCGCAACTTCTGGGACCCGAGCCAGGGCCTGCACGGCCTCTTCAACCTCTGGTCCTTCCGCCAGCTCGGCGGCGTGGTGGCGAGCGGGCTCGGCGGGGGCTCCCTCATCTACGCCAACGTGCTGCTGCGCAAGGACGAGAGGACCTTCGTCCGCGAGAACCTGACGGACGGCGGCTACGAGTACTGGCCCGTCACCCGCGAGGACCTGGAGCCCCACTATGACACCGTGGAGAAGATGCTCGGGGCCCAGCGCTTCCCCTTCGAGCACGAGCCCTACCGCCACACCGCGAAGACGATCGCCATGAAGCTGGCCGCCGAGCGGATGGGACTCCAGGATGACTGGCAGCTCCCCCCGCTCGCGGTGACGTTCGCCAACCCCGGCCAGCCGCCGATCCCGGGCGAGGTGATCCACGAGCCCCACCCGAACCTGCATGGGCGGACGCGCACCACCTGCCGGCTGTGTGGCGAGTGTGACATCGGCTGCAACTACGGCAGCAAGAACACGCTGGACTATACGTACCTGTCGGCCGCGAAGCGGCTGGGGGCAGAGCTCCGCGTGCGGTGCGAGGTGATGTCCTTCTGGCCCGAGGACGGAGAGTACGTCGTCGAGTACGTGGACCACTCCGAGGCCCGGGAGGGCGAGCCGCCCGAGGTGCCCTCCCGGCTGCTGCCGCGCACGGTGCTCTCCGCGGACAAGCTCGTCCTGGCGGCGGGGACCTTCGGGACGACGTACCTGCTGCTCAAGAACCGGGAGGCCTTCCCAGGGCTCAGTGAGCAGCTCGGGACGCGCTTCTGCGGCAACGGCGACCTGCTGGGGTTCCTCTACAAGTGCACGGACCGCAGCAAGGGCCGGCGCGAGCCGCGCATCCTCGATGGAGGCCATGGCCCCGTCATCACCAGCGCCCTCCACATCCGGGACGCGACCGAGGGGGGCACCGGCCGCGGCTACTACGTCGAGGACGCGGGCTACCCGGAGTTCATCAACTGGCTCTACGAGGGCAGCAACCAGTTCGCCCTGCTGCGCCGCTTCGCGCGGCTCGGCCATCGGATCGTCAAGGGGTGGCTGCGCCTCAACCGGGACAGCGACGTGAGCGCGGAGATCGCCGAGGTGCTCGGCGACTGCGTGGGCTCGGCCAGCTCGCTGCCGCTGCTCGCCATGGGCCGGGATCTCCCGGACGGGCGGATGGAGCTGACGAAGGACGGGATGCTCGACATCGACTGGAGCATCCGCCGCTCGTCCAGCTACTTCCGCCGCGTCCGCCAGACCATGGCGGAGATGGCGGACGCGCTCGAAGGCAAGCTGCTGCACAACCCGCTCAGCTACCTCAGCCGCGTCATCACCGTGCACCCGCTGGGCGGCTGCCCCATGGGCCGCACCTCCGCCGAGGGCGTGGTGGACTCGCATGGCGAGGCCTTCAACCACCCCGGGCTCTACGTGGCCGACGGCGCCGTCATGCCGGGCCCCACCGGCCCCAACCCCTGCCTCACCATCTCCGCCCTGGCGGACCGCTTCGCCGAGCACCTCATCGAGCGCTCCCGTCGCATCACTCCCTCCCCTCCCCTCCCGAAGGAGGCGCCATGGACACAGCCACACATGTAATCACCACTCCGATTCCCTCCCGGGCCGCTCCTCCCAAGCACCCCCCGGGCCGGCGGATGGTGTGCTGGTTCAATCCGGTCATCCTCGCCAGGACGGGCGTGCGCGCCGTCATCTCCGCCACCATCGGGAAGCAGGCGGATCGCCGGCTGCTCGACGCGCTGGCGGCGCCCGTGGTGGAGCCCTCCGACTTCTCCGTGGACGCGGCGGGCCAGCCCCGGGAGGAGCTCTGGTTCGACTACGTGTCGGACCTGGGGGACGGCTGGGACTCCACCTACGCGGTGGCGCTCGCCGTCTCGCGGCCCACGTTGACGGTGCGGGACGAGACGGGCGCGAGCCACGACACCCGCGCCGGAGAGGTGCTCGTCTTCGGCGGGGACGCCGTGTACCCCGCGGCGAGCGTGAAGGAGTACCAGGAGCGGACGGTGCAGCCCTGGGCCTCGGCGGTGCGCGGGCAGCGGGCGCCGCCCCACCTGTTCGCCGTCCCGGGCAACCATGACTGGTACGACGGGCTCGTCTCCTTCATGCGCCTGTTCTGCCAGGGCCGCCGCCTGGCGAGCTGGCAGACGCACCAGCGGCGCAGCTACTTCGCCGTCAAGCTGCCCCATGGGTGGTGGCTGCTCGGGACGGACATGCAGCTGGAGTCGGACATCGACGAGCCGCAGGTCCGCTACTTCCAGCAGATCGCGAAGCTGATGCGCGAAGGCGACCGCGTCATCCTCTGCAACGCGGAGCCCGCATGGCTCTGCGCCCAGGTCCGCCCACCGGGCCAGCGCTCCTACCTCGAGAACAACCTGGACTTCCTCCAGGACCAGGTGCTCGGCAAGAAGGTGAGCGTCTTCCTCGCGGGAGACATCCACCACTACCGCCGTCACGCCAACGCCGAGGGGCGGCAGAAGATCATCGCGGGTGGAGGCGGCGCCTTCCTGCACCCGACGCACGTGCCTCGCAAGGAGGCCGAGCTGCCCGAGGGCTTCACCGCGCGCAAGAGCTACCCGAGCGCCACGGAGTCCCGGCGGCTGGGCTGGCGCAACCTGGGCTTCCTGCGGCACAACCCCCAGTTCGGGCTCCTCACCGGGCTGCTCTACGTGCTGCTGGCGTGGGCGCTCTCGGTGAACATTGGCGAGTCCCCCGCGCCGACGGCCGTGTCCATGGTGGTGAGCACGGCCCTCTCCAGTCCCGGCGTGATGATCATCGCCCTGCTGGCCATCGTGGGGCTGATCGGCTTCGCGGACCGCCGCTTCGGCCACTGGCGCTGGGGGGTGGGGACGCTGCACGGGCTGGTGCACCTGGCGGCGGTGTTCCTGATCGCCTGGGGTGTCTCCCACCTCGTGGGCCCTGTGCTGGGGCTGCCCTTCCGGAGCGTGCAGCGGGATCTGCTGAGCGCGGCGCTCATCTTCGTTGGCGGCTTCCTCGTCGGCCCGACGATCATGGGCGTGTACCTGCTCCTCTCGCTCAACGTCTTCGGCGCCCATGGCAACGAGGCGTTCTCGTCGCTGGCCATCCCGGACTTCAAGAACTTCGTCCGGCTGCGGATCGACAAGGACGGGCGCCTGTGGATCTTCCCCATTGGCATCCGGCGGGTGCCTCGCGCCTGGAAGCCCGGGGAGACGGTCCGCGAGCCGGAGTGGGTGCCGGACCCGAAGGACAAGCGCGCCACCCCCCCGGCGCTCATCGAGCCTCCCATCGTCGTCACGTAGGCTTGGACGGCCGCCTTCCCATGGGGCGGGCCAGCGCCCCAGTGACAGCTCCGTTGCCTCGGTCCGACGCTGTTCCCATTCTTGTTGAGAAAGGAGCTGGGGATGCGTCTCTCCGACAAGAACCTCGTGGGGCTGACGGTCGTTGCCGCGGATGGGCAGGCGCTCGGCGAAGTGTCCGTTCTCTTCATTGACAGTCAGACATGGCACGTTGAAGCGTTTCAGGTGAAGTTGCGCCGAGGTACCGCCGAGCAACTTGGCGCGTCGCGGACGCTCTTCCACGCGGGGACGATGGAGATCCCCTCTCGAATCGTTCAATCGGTGAGCGATACCGTCGTCCTCTCCGTCTCCGTGAGCGAGCTGCACCAGGTGCTGCCCACGGAGCCCGAGTCCGCCTCCCCCCACTGACGAGGACTTTCAACAGCCGGGCCCATGAAGGGCTCTAGAACAGCGGCGCCGCCTCCGTGGCCGAACCCCAGCCCGGTACGGCCACGGGGCCCTCTCCATGGCGACTCAGGACAAGAAACCACAACCTGCGCGTGCCAACACGGATGAAGGCCTGCGCTTGGAGCGGGAGAAGTCTGATCGTGAGTACGCAGACAGGCAGACCGCGGTTGAAGAGGAGGCGGATGCCGCCATCCAACAGGCCCGGGGCGATACTGATGAGTTCCTACAAGCGGCCCGCCAGAACGCGAATGTGAGGCTGGCGAGAGGTGAGGCGCCCGCCCAAGCGCGTGAGAGCGTTGCGCGGGAGCGGGTACACGAGGACGCAGCCTTGCAGGGAGAGCGTGCGACCGCTGACGCCAAGCTACGAGACGAACGCACCGAGCACAGGCGCGCCTTGGCTGCCCTCCTTCACCTGGAACGCGCGGAAACCGACTTGCGGTTGCTGACGGAGCGGACGCGCGCCGATGAGGCGCTCGCGACGCGGGATCAGTTCATGGGGATGGTCAGCCACGACTTGCACACGCTCCTCGGGGGCATCGCTTTGCAGGCGGCCTTGCTCAAGCGGGATGCGGCCGAAGACGCGGCGGGGAGGAGGACCGCACAAGCCGCCGAGAAGATCCAGCGATTCACCGCACGGATGAACCGGCTGATTGGAGACCTGGAGGATGTGGCCAGCATCGAGGAGGGCAGGCTCCGTGTCGCCCCCGTATTGCAGGATGCGACCGAGCTCGTGCGGGATTCAGTCGAGGCATTCCAGCCTCTGGCCTCCGCCCAGGGTCTCTCGCTCGACGTCGAGATACGCGGCAACACGCAGATGGCGAAGTTTGACCATGAGCGTATCCTTCAGGTGCTCGCCAACCTGTTGAGCAATGCCATCAAGTTTACTCCGGCAGGAGGCAGTATTTCGCTTCGAGTGGAGCCGGTGAGCCAGAACGTCTGCTTTTCTGTGGCGGACACCGGCTCCGGGATCCCGAGCCATCAACTGGAGGCTGTGTTCGAGCGTTTCTGGCAGGCCCGCAGCGAAGACCGCAGAGGGCTGGGGCTCGGCCTCTACATCTCCAAGGGCATCGTGGAAGCTCACGGGGGGCGGATCTGGGCCGAGAGTCAGCCCGGCAAGGGCAGCACTTTCTCGTTCACGCTTCCGGGTGCTCCGGCCTCATCGATCTAAGGGGGCCAGTCGTCGGAGCCGTCAGCGCGGGCCTTGGCTCAGGTGGCGGAGCTGTTGAGGCCCGCCCGGAGCGCCGCCTTCACCGCCAGGAGGAGGCGATTCGAGAGGCGCTGGTACTCCTCGGCGTCCGGCCCGTCGAAGGCCAGATCGTTCCACGAGCCCATCCCGCCAAACACCTCCGAAGCCATCGCCGCGTTCACGAGCTGCACGGCCGGCACCGGCACCCCGACGAGCTGGAGCAGCTCTTGGACATCCTCCAGGGGCTGGGGCTCCAGCGACAGCCGCAGCAGGCAGCGGCGGAAGTGCTTGCTCCAGTATCGCAGCTCGTGCCGCTCCGAGAACTCCCGCACGGCCTCCAATGCGCTCGCCAATCCGCCCCGGCAGGCGCCCACGTCCCGCTCGGCCGCGGCCACTTCCCCGGGCCCCGTGGGGACGTACTCGAAGGAGAGGCTGGAGGCGCCCGGTGAGGGGGTGAAGAACGCGTTCCACTTCACCGTCTCGTCCGGATCCACCTCGCTCCCCTCCCCCACGGGCTCCACCTCGGCGCTCAGCAGCATGAAGCGCTGGAGGAGCTCCTCCATCTCGTCCAGGGTGCGCGACTCGAGGAAGGTCCGCAGGCTTCGTCCCCGGAGCTCCGGCCCGAACTCGCGCGTGAGCGCCGCCTCCCAGGCCTCCGCCCGCTTGCGGCCGCGCAGGAACCCGTAGAGCCGCGCGCCCGTGATGTCATACAGGCGCGGCCGCACCTCGCGCGGCATGAAGTGCTCCACGCGCCGTCCATCCGTGAAGCGCAGGAGCCCCAGCCCGCCTGCCCCCTGGAACGCCTCGCGGACATGGGCCGGCAGCTCCTTCGAGTCTCCTCCCGGCTCCAGCTCCCAGGGCCCCGGCGCGCACCCCAGGCGCGCCTCGGGCGAGGCCCGCGCGCCGAGCCACTCCTGGAAGGACAGGCGCTCGCCGCGCTCGTCCGCCATCCACACCCGCGAGTGGAAGCGGCCCGACGCGCGCAGGCTGAGGCTCATGAGCGCTTCGACATCCTCCCAGCCTCCCCAGCCCGGCTCTCGCAGCGCGCGGTTGCCAGTCGTGACGAGGACGGTGGTGCAGACGTCGGTAGGGCGCATGGGGAGAGGTTACACCGATGGAGCGGCCCCTCTACTCCCTCGCCTCCCAGGCAAGGGAATTCCGTGAGGAGGCCTCGGGGTTTTCTCCATAGGGACCGGCAGCGCACGAGGAAACCCATGGGGCAGCCCAGCGGAGCCGAAGGCACCGTCATGATGGTCGTCGCGGGCCTGGTGATCCTGCTGTCCCTCTTCCTCGTCTTCGCCTTCGGACGCGGCCGGAAGCTCCGCTCCCAAGGCGCCGGCCGGCGCGCCGCCGCTCAGCGCAAGCAGCGAGGCGTCGCCCTCTTCACGGCCTTGGCTGGCAGCGTCCTCCTGATCACCGCGTTCATCACGAGCACCTTCGAGGATGAGGAGCTGCCTCCCCTCTGGGTCCTCATCGCCGGAGGCGTGGGGGTGGCCGTGGGCATTGCCCAGCTCGTCGTCGGCTACACCCAGAAGCGCGATGAGGCGCGGAGGGCCGAGGATGCCTGGACGCAGAAGGTCCAGTCCTGGGTGGCCCAGTGGCCCCTCCCGCGCGTCGCCGAGGTGAACCCCTACCACCTGCTGGGCGTCACCGAGTCCGAGCTCGCCAGGCACTACGCACCCCAGGGAGAGCGGCCCCCCTACGTCCCGCGCGACATCGATTCCGCGCTAGACAAGGCCCTGACGACGAATGATCTCGTCCTCCTCGTGGGCCACTCCAAGTCCGGGAAGTCCCGCACCGCCTTCGAGGCCCTCCTGCGCCTCTTTCCCCATCAGCCCCTGATCATCCCCTCGGATGGAAAGGCGCTCGCGGAGCTCTTCCAGCTCGATCCGCCCCTGGAGTGGGACTCGACGCCCGCCATCCTCTGGATGGATGATCTGCAGCGCTTCCTCGGCCCGAATGGCCTGAGCCCCTCGCTCCTCAACACCCTGTCCCAGACCCGGGGGCGCCTCAAGCTCGTCGCCACGCTGACCGCGAAGCGCCACGCCGACTACCTGCGCTCCACGAGCGACATCGCCAAGGACACGCAGCTCGTCCTCCGGCGCTTCCACGAGCTCCGCCTCGCCTCCGAGCTGAGTCCCCCCGAGGCCCAGCGGGCCCATGCCGCCTACCCCGGTGAGCCCACCGAGAAGCTCGCGAGGGGCCTGGGCGAGCACCTGATCGCCGCGCGCGAGCTGACGACGAAGCTCGACGCCGGCAAGGCCACCCACCCACAAGGCTATGCCCTGGTCCGCGCCGCCATCGACTGGCGCCGCGCCGGCCTCGTCCGGCCCATCCCGGAGAGCGCGCTGCGCGAGCTCGGGGCGCGCTACCTCGGCTTCCTCGAGTTCCCCCACGTCGACATGACCGCGAAGTCCTTCCGGGAAGGCCTCCAGTGGGCCCGCGAGCCCATCGGGCTGCGCGTCGCGCTCCTCTCCAAGAAGGGGGAGGACGGCCAGGAGAAGCGCTTCGAGGCCTTCGACTACCTCGTGGACCACGTGGACCGGCAGGGCGTCACCCTCCCCGATGAGGCCTGGGCGCTGCTCCTGGGCCTCGCCTCGCCTGCCGACGCGCTCCTCATCGGCATTGGCGCCGCGCGCCGGGAGAACCGGGCGGTGGCCAGGAGAGCCTTCGAGCAGGCCCTCACCGCCGGCTCCCCGGAGGTCTCCTCGTGGGCGGCCTACTTCCTGGCGGTCCTCTGCCATGAGGAGAAGGACCTGGGCGAGGCCGAGCGCCTCTATCGGAAGGCCATCGACTCCGCGCAGGCCGGCGCCTCCATCCTGTCCATGAACAACCTCGGCCTGATCCTCATGGATCTGGGCCAGTGGGAAGAGAGCGAGCGCCTGCTGCGCGCCGTCGTCGACTCCGGGCAGCCCGAGTTCTCGTCCCTGGGGACCGTGAACCTGGGCAAGCTCCATCAACAGCGCGGCGAGCTGGACGAGGCCATGCGCTTCTACCGCGCCGCGCTCGACTCCCAGCAGCCCGAGGCCGTGGCCCTGGCCATGAACAACCTGGGCAAGCTCCACCAAGACCAGGGGCAGGTGGCCGAGGCCGAGCCCCTCTTCCGCGCCGCCATCGACTCCCGCCAGCCCATGGCCAAGGCGCTGGCCATGAACAACCTGGGCAAGCTCGAGCTCGGCAGGGGCAACCTGGCGGAGGCCGAGCGCCTCTTCCGCGCCACGCTCGACTCCCGGCAGCCCGACGCGGTCGCCATCGCCGCGAACAACCTCGGCAGCATCCTGCGAGCGCGCGGTGAGCTGGACGAGGCCGAGCGCCTCTTCCGCGCCGCCATGGGCTCCCGGCAGCCCGACGCCGCCGCCTGGGCCACGTACAACCTGGGCCTCGTCGCCCAGATGCGGGGCGAGCTGGCCGAGGCCGAGCGCCTCTTCCGCGCCGCCGCCGACACCCGGCACCCCGACGCCGCCCCTTATGCCACCGTCGATCTGGGGAGCCTCGTCCAGGCTCGGGGCGAGCTGGCCGAGGCCGAGCGCCTCTTCCGCGCCGCCATCGACTCCGGGCAGCCCCAGGCCGCCGCCTGGGCCACGAACAACCTCGGCAAGCTCTGGCTCGAGAAGGGGAACCGGACCGAGGCAGAGCGCTACTTCCTCGCCGCCAGCGAGTCCTCGAATACGGACGTCGCGGCCCTGGGCATGAACAACCTCGGCATGCTTCGGCTCATGGAGGGCAAGCTGGCCGAGGCGGAGCGCCTCTTCCGCGCGGCCGTCGACTCCCAGAGCGCCATGGCCGTCGCCATGGCCTCGTACAACCTCGGCAGCCTCTTCCAGGCTCGAGGCGAGCTGGCCGAGGCCGAGCGCCGCTACCGAAGGGCTGTCGAGGCCAGGCACCCCGAGGCCAGCCCCCCCGCGGCCTTCCGCCTGGGAGAGCTCCTCCAGAAGCGAGGGGAGCTGGACGAGGCCGAGCGCTTCTACCGCGTCGCGCTCGGCGCCCTGCAACCCGAGGGCGCCGCCATGGCCCACCTCCTCCTGGCGGATCTCGTGAGGAGGTACGATCCGGCCGAGGCCGAGCGCCTCTACGAGGCCACCATCGCCTCGGGGCAGGACTACACAGCCGCCGCGGCCATGAACAACCTGGGAGATCTCCTCGTGCTGAGAGGCGAGCTGGCCAGGGCCGAGCGCCTCTTCCGTGCCGCCGCCGACTCTCGGCAGCCTGACGTCGCCCCCATGGCCATGAGCAACCTGGGTGAGCTCGCCATGAAGAAGGGCGAGCTGGCCGAGGCCGAGCGCCTCTTCCGCGCCGCCATGAGCTCCGAGCAGCCCGCCGCCGCCGCCCAGGCCACCCTCAACCTCGGCAGGCTCCAGCAGGCCCGGGGCGAGCTGGCCGAGGCCGCGCGGCTCTATGGAACGGCCCGGCAATGCGGGATCGCCGAGATCGCCGAGCAGGCCACCGCGGCGCTGGCCCAGCTCGTCGGCCGCCTCCCCTCGGACGAGCAGCCGCACCCGGCGCCGTAGCCCCGGTGGCTCACTCCCGGCGCTCTGGGAGGCCCAGCGCCTCACGCACCTGGGCCACCGTCTTCCCAGCCCAGTGGCGCCGGAGGTTCTCGGCGGAGGTGAAGCTGCGCGTCTCCATCCGATCCAGGTAGAGCGTGCCGTCCAGGTGATCCAGCTCGTGCTGGAGGATGCGCGCGTACCAGCCCCGGGCCGAGAGGGAGACGGGCGCCCCGTGCTCGTTCAGCGCCTCCACGCGCACGCCCCGCGCCCGCCGCACCAGCGCCATGTAGCCGCTCACGCTCAGGCAGCCCTCGTGGAACTCCACGGGCGTCGGGTCCTCCACCACCAGCCGCGGGTTGATGAGGACGTGGAAGTCCACCGGCTTGCGCTCGCGCGCGGCCAGCTCCTCCGCCGAGAGGGCCGCCTGGTACTCGGCCCGATCCTCCACCACCACCAGGCGCAGCCCCACTCCCACCTGCGGGGCGGCCAACCCCACGCCCGGCGCGTCCCGCATCGTGTCGCGCATGAGCGTGATGAGCGAGCGCACCTCCGGGCTGGAGATCTCCTCGGGCGTCAGCTCCCTGGCTTGCTGCCGCAGCACCGGCTCTCCCGTCTGGACGATCTTGAGCAGCATCTCGAGCTCCGTCTCTGTTGGGCCCTCGTGGAAATGGGCTTGCAAGGTCTTGCGCCCTAGTCGACCTGCCGGGCCCGTGCAATGGCGGACGCTGCCGCCCGCGCCTGTCCTCTCCAGGACAGCCGATGTGTCTTGGGTTGATCGGCTCCCCCGGCTCCGAGCGGAGCGCGGGCTGACAATCGGTAATACGAGGATCACCGTGCGCCGCGGGAATGGTCCCACTCACAGGAGAACGCATGCCACCTCGGGGTGTGAAGAGCTCGAAGCGCAAGCGCCAGTACGAGCACATCAAGGAGTCCGCCAAGAAGTCCGGCCGGGGCAAGCGCGCCGAGGAGATCGCCGCGCGCACCGTCAACAAGCAGCGGCGCGAGGCCGGTGAGACGAAGACGGCGCCCCGCCGCGGCACCGCTGGCAAGACGTCCCGCAAGAAGAGCACCCGCTCGAGCACCCGGAGCGGTGGCTCGCGCAGCCGGAGCAGCTCGAGCCAGAGCCGCGGCCGCTCGGCCGGGAGCCGCAAGCGCTCGAGCCGCGGCTAGCGCCAGGCCGCCTCACGTACTCCTGCTGCATGAGGAACCCCGCGCGCGCGGCCAGCACCCCGGCCGCGCGGGCTTCTTCCCCTCCTCGGAGGAGTGGCTACTTCGTCGGCTTCACGGACATGCACAGCGTCTTGAGCTCCGCCAGGCGGGAGCTCGGTCCGCTGCACTGGGCCTTCAGCTGGATCTCCTTGCCGTTGCGGATGACGTGGACCGCGTAGCTGTCGTACTCCGGGCCGATGACCACCAGGTAGCCGTTCGGCAGCTCCCGCTGCTCTTCGATGGGCGCCGTCCGCCCGCCGGGGCGCTTGGCGAGGATGGACTCGACGGCCTTCTCCAGGCTGGTGACCGCGGTGAACTCATCCAACGCCTCCACGTTGACCACCGCGCGGATCCGCGCCGCGTCCGGCGCCAGGCTCACCGCGTAGGACGTACTCCACTCGTCCCGCTTCTCCGTGGAGTCCCGAGGCACCTTGAGGGTGAAGCCCTTGGGATCGGACTTCTCCACCCACTGCGGGCCCTTCTCCGCGGACTTACCGGCCGCGGAGGTGCGGGCACTCCGGGTGGACTTCTTCTCCTTGGCAACCGCTGAGGTGGCGGCGCACACGAAGAGCAGGGCACTGAGGACAAGGGTTCGCAAGGGTGTCATACGGCCCTCCTGGCGTGGCAGCAGCCCCCCGGATCTACCATGGGGGCCTTGGGGTATACCCCACTGGCTTGGTAAGTTGGGGCTCTCGCCCGGCACGGAGGCGTCACGAGCGACGCCGGGGTGTCGCGCCGTGCTTGCAGAGGACTCATGCCCTTGGAAAAGCTGCTCCGCCGGATCATCGTCTTCGGCTTCATCCTGCTGCCGCTCATGCCGGTACTGGCCCAGAGTCAGTCCGGCGCCCTGCGGGCCGCGCTCACGAACATCAACCGGCTCTATGAGGAGCTCGAGTACGAGCGCGCGCTGGCGCAGATCACCAGCGCGAGGACGCTGGCGCGCACCACGGATGAGGATGTGGCGCTGTCGCTCTACCAGGGCGTCATCCTGGCCGACATGAACCGCTGGGAGGAGTCCGCCGCCGCGCTCAAGACGGCCCTCTTCCTGCGCCCCGAGGCGCAGCTCCCGGTGAAGGTCTCTCCCAAGGTGTCGCAGCACTTCGAGAAGGTGCGCCAGCAGGTGAAGCAGGAGCTGGGGGTCGGCACGCAGCCAGCGCCGGTCGCCACGGCCCCGAAGCCCGCCCCGTTGGAGCCCAAGCTGGAGCCCAAGGCGAGCCCGGAGCCGCTCCCCGAGCCCGCCGTCCCCACGGCCACCGCCAGCACGTCCAGCGAGCCCACCGGGAGCAGCTTCACGCATCCGCAGTTCCTCATCCCCGCCATCGCCAGCGGCGTCCTCCTCGTGGCGGGCGGCACCTCCTGGGCGCTCTCGCGACGAGAGCTGTCCAGCCTGAACAATAACGATCCGAGGCTCGCCACCCGTGAGGACGCGCGGCAAGCCGCCTCGCGGGGGAGCACCTACCAGTCGGTCGGGGTGGGCCTGCTGGGGGCAGGGGTGGTGGGGCTGGGCTTCGCGGCGAGCTCGTACCTGTGGGCTCCCACCTCGAATGAGCTGTCGTTGCAGGTGGGGACAAACGGGACTTCTGCCTTCGTGCAGGGGAGGTGGCCATGAAGACCATTCGCCGAGCCCTGGGGCTGGGGCTGCTCGCGCTGTGGACGGGCTGTGCCGACTTCGAGCAGGCAGAGCAGGCCTTCTGCGAGCGCAACCCGGACCGCTGCGCGGATGAGAGCGTCCTCTCCGGGCTGACGTTCACCACCGCGCCACAGCAGGTGCAGGTGGGCGCCTGCTCGAGCGTCGCGACGGTGCAGCTCCGCAATGCCCGGGGCGGCCCGGTGCAGGCGACGGCGGACACGGTGGTGGAGCTGTCCGCGGCGCCGCCGGAGGGGTTCCAGTTCTTCGCGGACGCCGCCTGCGCGGGAGCCGCGGTGACGGCGGTGACCATTCCCACGAGCTCCAGCAACGCGAGCTTCTACTTCCGGGGCTCGCGCGTGGGGACCACGACGCTGAGCGCCTCCACGGGCGGCCTCTCCGGAAACCAGGAGGTGAACCTCACGCCCATCCCCCCGAGCGTGCTCGCGGTGGCGCTGCCGGCCTCCCCGGTGAGCGCCGGCACCTGCGTGAGCGGGAGCGTCCAGGTGAAGGGAGAGAACGGCTCCGCCACCATCGTCAGCAGGGCCACCCCGGTAGGCCTGGCGGGGGACCCGACGAGCAGCGTCGACCTCTACTCGGACGCCTCGTGCACGACGCGCGCGTCGAGTGTGATCCTCGCCGCCCAGGCGGGTGAGGCAGCGTTCTACTTCCTGGGGCGGGCCACGGGGAGGGTGACGATCAGCGCCTCGGCCGAGGGGCTGGCGCCGGCCTCGCAGAGCGTGGAGATCAGCCCGGGCACCGGCCCCCGTCTGGTCTTCGTGTCGCCCCCTCAGGTGGCGGAGGCGGGCGCGTGCTCGTCGGCGGTGCTGGTCCAGAGCCAGGATGCGCAGGGCAACCCGGTGCAGACCTCGGCCGCCACGAGCATCACGCTGGCGGCCACGCCCTCCGCGGGCTTCGGCTTCTACTCGGACGCGGCCTGCAGCGCGCTGGTGACGAGCGCCAACCTCGCCGTGGGCACCACCAACGCCAGCTTCTACTTCCGGGGGACGAAGGCTGGGAACGTGACCGTGACCGTCACCGCCACGGGCTACACCGGGAGCTCTCAGGCCGAGACCATCAACCCGGGCCCTCCCACCCTCATTGCCCTCGCGGGGCCGCAGACGGTACCGGCGGGCGACTGCTCGGCTCAGGCCTCCGTCGAGCTGCGGGATACCCATGGCAACCCCACCCAGGCGCCGGCCAACAGGGCGATCACCCTCTCCGCGGGCGGCGTCTCGCTGAGGTTCTTCACGGACAGCCAGTGCGGCACTGCCGCGAGCAGCGTCACCGTCCCCGCGGGCTCCTCTTCGGCGCCCTTCTCTTTCCGGGGTGTCCAGGCCGGCAACTCCACCCTCACCGGCGCCTCCACGGGGCTGGCGAGCGGCACGCTGAGCGTGGCGATCTCCCCCAGCGGCGCCAGCGTGCTCACCTTCACCACCGGGGCACAGACGGTGGCCGCGGGGAGCTGCTCGGCGCCGGTGACCGTGCAGGTGGGGCCACAGGGCAATCCCCAGGCCGTCGCCTCGGCCCTCGCCGTCAGCCTGGCCGCCACGCCCTCGACGAGCCTCACGTTCTTCTCGGATCCCTCCTGCGGCACGGAGGTGACGCAGATCAGCATCCCCGCGAGCCAGAGCAGCGCCAGCTTCTATCTCCGAGGCTCGAGCGCGGGGCCCGCCACGGTGACGGCCTCCGCCACGGGCCTCACCAGCGCAAGCCAGGGGCAGACCATCACGGCCGGGGCGCCCAACAAGCTGCACTTCAGCTCGCCCCCGCACACCACCCCGGCCGGGAGCTGTTCGCCCGTCGTCACCCTCCAGACCGTGGACGCCTTCGACAACCCGTCGCCGGTGACCGCCAACGTCGCGATCAACCTGTCCCCCGAGTTTGGGAGCACCACTGACGGGCAGTTCCAGTTCTACTCGGACGCGGGCTGCACCACTCCGGTGACGCAGGTGACGCTGCCCGCCGGGCAGACCTCCGTCGGGTTCTACTACCGAGGCGAAAAGGCCCAGCTCGTGAACCTCTGGAGCTTCGCCTCCGGCCTCAACAACGGAGTTCAGCAACACACCGTCACGCCCGGCCCCGCCGCCACCCTCCGCTTCTCGCCCTCCACGCCTCCGCAGCTCATGCTCGCGGGCACCTGCACCCTCCGGACAGTGGAGAGCTGGGATGCCTTTGAAAACCCGGGGGCCAACGCGCTGACCGTCACTCTCAGCGCCTCGGCCTCGGCCGGGTTCTACCTGGACGCCGCCTGCACCAGCCCCATGAGCCAGGTCTCCATCCCTCAGGGACAGAACAAGGCCAACTTCTACTTCAAGGGGTTTACCGGCGGCATCAACGCCGTGGGCCAGCTCAACCTGCTGGCTTCATCCGCGGGGCTCACGCCGGCCACCCAGACGGAGAGCATCATCCCCACCGTCAGGACCGGGGAGTGCTTCATGGGCCCCTCCTCGGCGGGCATCAACTGCTCTGTGAACCCTCCGCTGAGCGAGCCGGGCAGGGCCTTCCTGACCTTCCAGGCCACCACCAAGGATAAGAGCAGCGACGGGGCCAATGTCCGCTGCTTCCTGGACGGCCTCTCCGGAATCAAGTGCGATCGGGCCGGCACCGGAGAGCCGGTGAACATCCGATGGAGCGTGGCGGAGTTCCCCCCCGGCGTGGCCATCGAGCACCATGATGTCAGTTGCCAGGGCAACCCCACCTCCGTCAGCCTGGCCTCCGAGGCGAAGCTGGGGAGCTCCTTCCTGCTGCTCAGCAGCAGGCGGGCGGGCTCGATGCTGGACCCGGGAGCCTCCCGGATCGTCGAGCTGGTCTCTCCGTTCGAGGCCTGGATCCAGAGGACGAGCGGCTGCACCAGCAGCGACCTCAGCCACCTGCAGGTGGTGGAGTACCAGGGGGCCTCCGTCCTGCGCGGGCGGCTCGAGTTCATGAGCGACTCGACCGCGAAGGTGGACCTCCCCACCCAGATGGACCCCAACAGGTCGATCCTCCTGTACTCGTACATGGCCAGCAGCTCGAACGACCCGATCTGCGCGCGCATGCTGCGCGGAGAGCTGATCAGCGACGGGCGGCAGGTGCTCTTCTCACGGGGCCAAGGCGATTTTGCCAACTGTGGGTTCACGTCGATCGAGGCCATCTCCTGGGAGGTGGTCCAGTTCCCTCAGGGCACCCTCGTGCAGCAGGTGACCCAGCCGCTCACGGAGATCTCCGCGGCCGTCACGCTCCCGACCCCCGTCGATCCGAGCCGCACCCTGGTGATCGCCGGTGGCCAGTGGGCCTCGGGACAGCTCCATGGAGAAGGCAAGTACGACTTCAACGATCTGCCCAGCGACATGCGGGCCCAGGCCTTTCTGTCCGACGCCTCCACCGTGAAGATCGTCCGGGAGACGACCTTCGCCCCGGCGACCTTCACCCTGTTCGTCATCCAGCTCCAGCCCTGAGCCCGCCTCCCCGCCGGGGAGCCGGCCCCGCGCTACGCCCTTCCAGCCCGGCTGGAGGGGGCCCGCGCGGGCCCGCACTCCGCGCCCTTGCTCCTGAACTTCTCGTGCTACCTTCAATCCAGCATGAGCCAGAAGCCCTCTGATCTGATCCCGGCGCCCGAGGCGCGCCGCGTGGCGCCCAACTTCATCACGGAGATCATCGACGCGGACCTGCAAGCAGGCAGGCACACCCGCGTCGTCACCCGCTTCCCGCCGGAGCCCAACGGGTACGCGCACCTGGGGCACGCGTTCGCCAGCTACCTGGACTTCATGACGGCGCTGGACTACCGCGGCGTCTGCCACCTGCGCATGGATGACACCAACCCCGAGGGGGAGACGCAGGAGTACGCGGACAGCATCATCCGCGACATGCAGTGGGTGGGGTGGGACACCTCGCGCCTGTTCTACGCCTCGGACTACTACGAGCAGCTGTACGGGTACGCGGTGGAGCTCATCCGCAAGGGCCTGGCGTACGTGGAGAGCGTCAGCGCCGAGGAGATGGCGCGCCTGCGCGGCACCGTGGAGCAGCCGGGCACGCCCAGCCCGTACCGAGACCGCGGCGTCGAGGAGAACCTGGAGCTGTTTGGCCGCATGCGCGCCGGCGAGTTCAAGAACGGCGAGCACGCCCTGCGCGCGAAGATCGACCTGGCCAGCCCCAACTTCAAGCTGAGGGATCCGGTGCTCTACCGCGTCCTCCACGCCAGGCACTACCGGACCGAGGACGCGTGGTGCATCTACCCGATGTACGACTTCGCCCATCCGATCAGCGACGCCATCGAGGGCATCACGCACAGCATGTGCAGCCTGGAGTTCGTGGACAACCGCGCCATCTACGACTGGCTGATGGACAACCTGTTCCCCGCGGAGAAGACGGGCCGGACGCCGCCGCGCCAGTACGAGTTCGGCCGGCGCAGCATGGAGTACACCGTCGTCAGCAAGCGCAAGCTGCGCCGCCTGGTGCGCGAGGGCGTGGTGACGGGCTGGGATGATCCGCGCATGCCCACCCTCAGCGCCATGCGCCGGCGGGGCGTGACGCCCGAGTCCGTGCGGGCCTTCGCGTCGAAGATCGGCGTGAGCCGCACGAACCGGACGGTGGACCTGGCGCTCTTCGAGAACGCCGTCCGCGAGGACCTGAGCACCCGCGCGCCCCGCGTGCTGGCCGTGACGCGCCCGCTGAGAGTCATCCTCCAGAACCTGGGCGAGGAGCGCACGCTGAGCCTGCCGTACTGGCCGCAGGACATGATCGGCGGCAGCGCCGACGGGCGGGTGCCGCTGCCGAGCGGGGAGCGCGTCCCCGCCGAGCAGGCGGTGCGAGAGGTGCCGCTCACGCGAGAGCTCGTCATCGAGCGCGAGGACTTCAGCGCGGCCCCGCCCAAGGGCTTCAAGCGGCTCACGCCGGGCGGGACGGTGCGGCTGCGCGGCGCGGGCATCATCCGCTGCGACGAAGTCATCACGGGCCCGGACGGCGAGCCCACCGAGCTGCGCGCCACCCTGCTGGGCGAGGACGCGAAGGCCAGCGGCGTCATCCACTGGGTGAGCGCCACGCGCGGGGTGAAGGCCGAGTTCCGCCTCTTCGACCGGCTGTTCACCGTGCCGGAGCCCGACAGCGAGGCGCAGCAGTTCGATCCGGAGCAGCCCGGCCACGAGGACGAGACGCAGCCGGTCAACACGGACTTCATGAGCTTCGTGAACCCCCAGAGCCTGGTGGTGACGCACGGGCTGGTGGAGCCGAGCGTCACGCGGGATCCTTCCAGCGCCCGCTACCAGTTCGAGCGCGTGGGTTACTTCTGGCGGGATCCGCTGGACAGCCGCGACGCCGCGCTCGTCTTCAACCGCATCATCACGCTGAAGGACACCTGGGCCCGGAAGGCGGAGGAGGCGGAGCCGAAGGCGGAGAGCAGGCCCAGGCCCGAGAAGAAGGCGGAGCCGGCGGCGCCCGTCGCCCGCCCCGCGCTCACGAGCGATCAGGAGCCCGTGTTCGCGCGCCTGCGCCAGCACGGCGTCACCGAGAACGACGCGTCCCTGCTCGCCCGTGAGCCGCAGCTCGCCGCGTACCTGGAGGGCGCGCGCGACGCGCAGCTCGCGGAGCTGGCGCCGTGGGTGGTGAATGATCTCGCCACGGCCATCCGCGAGGGCACCAACCGCGTGGGCATGAAGGAGCTCACGGCGCTCGTGGCGCTGCTGGCGGAGGGCAGCATCAGCGCTCGCATCGCCAAGGACGTGCTCGCGGAGGCGCAGGCCTCCGGCGAGGCGCCCGCAACCATCGTGGAGCGCAAGGGCCTGCGCGTCGTCAGCGACGAGGGGCAGCTGCGCGCCGCCATCCAGGGCGTGCTGGACGCCAACCCCGCGAAGGTCGCGGAGTACCGAGGCGGGAAGAAGGGCCTGACCGGGTTCTTCACCGGGCAGGTCATGCGCGCCACGAATGGCCAGGCGGATCCGAAAGCCGTCGCGCGCCTCCTGGGCGAGATGCTCGGGTAGTGTCGAAAAGCAGACGGGGTGTCCAACCCGTCAGGTCACATCTCCCTGCTCGCTGATCAGGTAGGCAAGGCCGCGCCGGGGGGGCTCCCGCGAACGGGCCGGGGCTTCCTTCGCTCCAGGAGCGCGGGGGCCGCGCTGCCTGCTTCCTTGCTTTGCCTGATAGAATGACCGCCCAGGTCCTCGACCCTCCAGGTCACCGAGAGAGAATCCCCTCATGTCTGAACCCAAGCAGCCCGCCTCGGCTCCCCCCGCCCCCAAGGCTTCCTCCACCGTGTCATATGGGGCCGGTACGCCCGCGGCCCAGCGCTCGGCCTCGGCGCCGCCGCCGACCAACACCGTGGCGGCCCAAGCTGGCGCGCCAGCGGCCAAGGCTCCCGTGAGCCCCCGCTCCATCGAGCTGGTCCAGCGCTCCTGGGCCCAGGTCATGCCCATCTCGGACGCGGCCGCGGGCCTGTTCTATGACCGCCTCTTCGAGATGGATCCCTCCGTGCGCTCCCTCTTCAAGAGCGACATGGCTCAGCAGAAGAAGAAGCTGATGCAGACGCTCAGCGTCGCCGTGGACGGGCTCAACAACCTCCAGCGCCTGGTGCCTGTCCTGGAGCAGCTGGGCGTGCGCCACGCCGGCTACATGGTCCAGGATCACCACTACGGCCTGGTCGGCGAGGCCCTGCTGTGGACCCTGCGCGAGGG